>NZ_JBHSOF010000067.1:0-36941 GCF_042656005.1 Kitasatospora misakiensis
GGCCGCGCCGTCGGGGGCGCGGCCGGTCACGGAAGGGCCGGAACGGGTGGGAGGGCCGGGAGGGTCAGCCCTCCTGCTGCGGGTGGTGGGCCGGGATCGGCGGGAGCTCACCGGTGGTCTCGTACACGGCGAGCATGTCGATCCGGCGGGTGTGCCGCTCGTCGCCGCTGTACGGGGTGTTGAGGAAGATCTCGACGAACTTGGTCGCCTCCTCCTCGGTGTGCATCCGGCCGCCGATGGAGATGACGTTGGCGTTGTTGTGCTCGCGGCCGAGCGCGGCGGTCTGCTCGCTCCAGGCCAGTGCGGCGCGGACGCCCTTGACCTTGTTGGCGGCGATCGCCTCGCCGTTGCCCGAGCCGCCGATCACGACGCCCAGCGCCTGCGGGTCGGAGGCGGTGCGCTCGGCGGCCCGCAGGCAGAACGGCGGGTAGTCGTCGAGGGCGTCGTAGATGTGCGGCCCGCAGTCGACCGGCTCGTGGCCGGCCTCCTTGAGCCACTCCACGAGGCGGTTCTTCAGTTCGTATCCGGCATGGTCGGAGCCCAGGTACACGCGCATGCCCATGAGTGTGGCATGCGGGCGCCCCCGGACCCCGCAGGGGGCCCGGGGGCGCGTGGGCCCGGCTCCGGGAGGGGGCCGACTCCGGGACGGGCACCGCGTCAGCTCATTCGCGTCGGCTCACTCGCGTCACTTGCGGAGCAGCTTCCAGGCGAGCGGGAGGGCGCCGGCCGCGAGGGCGGCCTTCAGGGCGTCGCCGACCAGGTACGGGTAGAGGCCGAGCTCGGCGGCGCGGGCCAGCGGCACGTCCAGGGCGAAGGCCAGGTAGGGGACGCCGACCGCGTAGATGGCGAGGCTGCCGAGGACCATCGCGAGGGCGGTGCGCACCGGCGAGCGGTCCGCGCCGCGCCGGGCCAGGGCGCCGACCAGGCCGGCGGCCAGCACGAAGCCGATCACATAGCCGAGCGAGGCCGCCGACCAGCCGGCCGAGGCCTGGGCGAACCACGGCACGCCCGCCATGCCGGCCAGCAGGTAGAGGCCGAGCGAGGCGACGCCGCGGCGGGCGCCGAGGGCGGTGCCGACCAGCAGGGCGGCGAAGGTCTGGCCGGTCACCGGCACCGGCGAGCCGGGGACGTGCACCGACAGCTGGGCGGCCAGGCCGGTGACGGCGGCGCCGCCGGCGACCAGGGCGAGGTCCCGGACCTGCCCGCCGAGGCGGGTACCGGCGGCGGGCAGCAGGTCGGCCAGGACGGCACGACTGGGGAGGGGGGTGCTGGCGATGGCCATCGGGCTTCTCCTCGGCACGGTTCGGCTCCGGACGATCGGCTGGATGCGCGAGATCGGCGGGATCTGCGGGATCCGCGGGATCGGTCGGAGCGGGTGAGTGATCACTCCGAACCTACGCGGCGATCACGCCGAGCACCGCCGGGGATCCGGACAAAGGCCCGGCGCCCCGCCTTGTCGGGTCCCGCCCCTCCCGGCGCCCCAGGCCCCGTTCCGGGTACGGACCGTGACCGTCCGAACGGGAAAAGTCACCATTCGGTCCGCATTCTGGGCCCGACTCGGGCATTCTTGGCGCTGACGGCCTCATCCCCGGATATTGGGCAACTCGCACCGCATGTCGAACAGTCTGGATCCCATCCCCATGGCCCCCACCACCGCGCCCACGGCGCCCGGGACCACCACGCCCGCTCCCCCGGGCGGCGGCCAGCAGCTCTCGCACGGGCTCAAGCAGCGCCACCTCTCGATGATCGCGCTCGGCGGCGTCATCGGCGCCGGCCTCTTCGTCGGCTCCGGCGCGGGCATCGCGGCGGCCGGACCCGCCATCATCCTGGCCTTCGTGCTCTCCGGCCTGCTGGTCATGCTGATCATGCGGATGCTCGGCGAGATGTCGGCGGCCCGCCCCGCCTCCGGCTCCTTCTCGGTGCACGCCGAGAAGGAGATCGGCACCTGGGCCGGGATCACCGCCGGCTGGATGTACTGGGTGATGCTCTGCTGCGGCGTCGCCGCCGAGGCCACCGCCGCCGGGAAGATCGTCAACGGCTGGGTCCCCGGCGTCTCCGCCTGGGTCTGGGTCGCCCTGTTCATGGTGTTCTTCTGCGCCAGCAACCTCACCGCGGTGAAGAACTTCGGCGAGTTCGAGTTCTGGTTCGCCACCGTCAAGGTCGCCGCGATCATCGCCTTCCTGGTGCTCGGCGGACTCGGCCTGGCCGGCGTGCTCGGCCCCGGCTCCCCCGGCACCGCCAACCTCACCGGCCAGGGCGGCTTCCTGCCCAACGGCACCAGCGGACTGATCGTCGGCCTGCTCGCCTCCGTGTTCGCCTACGGCGGCCTGGAGACCGTCACCATCGCCGCCGCCGAGTCCGACGACCCCAAGCGCAACGTCGCCAACGCCGTGCGCACCGCCGTCTGGCGGATCGCCGTCTTCTACATCGGCTCGATGGCCCTGGTCGTCACCCTGGTCTCCTGGCAGGACCCGGCCGTCGTCGCCGACGGCCCCTACGTCACCGTGCTGCGTCACCTCGGCGTGCCCGGCTCCGGGGCGATCATGCAGGTGGTGGTGCTGGTCGCGCTGCTGTCCGCGATGAACGCCAACATCTACGGCGCCTCCCGGATGGCCTACTCGCTGGTCGGCCGCGGCCAAGGCCCGCGCGCCCTCGCCAAGGTGAGCGGCGGGGTCCCCCGGCGGGCCGTGCTGGCCTCCTGCCTGTTCGGCTTCGGCGCCGTCCTGGCCGCCAAGTTCTGGCCCGACACCGTCTTCACCTGGCTGATGAACACCACCGGCGTCGCCATCCTGGTGGTCTGGCTGTTCATCTGCGTCGTCCAGCTGCGGATGCGCCGCCGGCTGGAGCGCGAGACGCCCGAGCTGGTCACCGTCCGGATGTGGGGCTACCCGTACCTGACCTGGGTCGCGCTGGCCGCCGTCGTCGCCATCCTGGCGCTGATGACCACCACCGAGGGCAACCGCCAGCAGTTGTACGCGGCCGGGGTGCTGGTCGTGGCGCTCATCGTGGCCGGCCTGGTCAAGCAGCGCCGGGACGCCTCCCGCTGACCGCCCGCCACCTCGTCCACCCGTACGGCCGGGGGCCGGCGCCGATGATCGGCGCCGGCCCCCGGCCGTCGGTCGTCGGTCCGGGCCGGCTACTCGAAGGACGGGCTCGCGGTGCGGGTCCGCTTGATCTCGTAGAAGCCCGGGGTCGAGGCGACCAGCAGCGTGCCGTCCCACAGCCGGGCCGCGGCCTCGCCGCGCGGTATCGGGGTCACCACCGGGCCGAAGAACGCGACCCGCTCGCCGTCCGCGCCCTCGACCGCGATCACCGGGGTGCCGACGTCCTCGCCGACCAGGGTGATGCCCTCCTTGTGCGAGAGGCGCAGGGCCTCGTCGTACGCGTCGGTGCCGGCGGCGTCCGCCAGCTCCACCGGCAGACCGGCCGCGGCCAGCGCCGCCTCGATCGTCTCGCGGTTCTGCGGCAGGCCCTGGTTGTGGAAGCGGGTGCCCAGCTCGGTGTACAGCCGGCCCAGCACCTCGCCGCCGTGCTGCTGCGCCGCGGCGATGCAGACCCGCACCGCGCCCCAGGCGTTGTCCAGCAGCTCCCGGTAGTTCGGCGGCAGGTCACGGTGCTCGTTCAGCACCGACAGGCTCATCACGTGCCAGTTCACGTCCACCGGGCGCAGCTGCTGCACCTCGATCAGCCAGCGGGACGTCATCCAGGCCCACGGACAGGCCGGGTCGAACCAGAAGTCGGCGGTCTTGCGCTCGGCGGCGCCGGTGGCCTCAGCGGCAGTCGTCACAGCTGTCGTCCTTCGAGAATCGTCCGGAAGAGGTGCGGTGTCGCGGACCGCACGGACGCACGGCCATCCCCCGTCACCGCCAACGCCCGGACCGCGCCGCTGATTCCGGCCCACCCCGCCGAGTTGTGCAATGGTACCGGTGAAGATGGCGTGAAAGGATGCCCCCGCAGCGCCCGTAAGCGCCGCACCAGCGCACCAGTGAAGACCGCACCACCGTGCGAGCCGGACAAAGGAGTACCGCCGTGCCGGGCAAGAACCTGAGCCGCGACGAAGCCCAGCAGCGGGCCAGCATCCTCACCGTGGACAGCTACCAAGTCCGGCTGGACGTGACCTCGGCCCCCGACCCGGCGGCCGCCACCTTCCGGTCCACCACCACCATCGCCTTCCGCTGCGCCGAGCCGGGCGCGGCGACCTTCCTCGACCTGCTCGCCCCCGCCGTCCGCGCCGTCACCCTCAACGGCCGCTCCCTCGACCCGGCCACCGCCTACGACGGCGCCCGGGTGCACGTCGACGGCCTCGCCGCCGAGAACACGCTCACCGTCGAGGCCGACTGCGCCTACAGCCGCACCGGCGAGGGCCTGCACCGCTTCACCGACCCGGCCGACGGCGAGACGTACCTCTACACCCACTACGAGCCGGCCGACGCCCGCCGGGTCTTCGCCACCTTCGAACAGCCCGACCTGAAGGCCCCGTTCGACTTCACCGTCACCGCCCCGGCCGCCTGGGACGTCCGCTCCAACGCCCCGCACCGGACGGTCACCGAGGACGGCGCCGCCCGCACCTGGGAGTTCGAGCCGACCCGGCCGATCTCCACCTACCTCACCGCCGTCGTCGCCGGCCCGTACCACGTCGTCCGCGACCACTACAGCCGCGCCCTCGCCGACGGCACCGTGCTGGACATCCCGCTCGCCGCGCTCTGCCGCAGGTCGCTCGCCCCGTACTTCGACGCCGACGAGATCCTCGGCGTCACCAAGCTCGGACTCGACTTCTTCCACGAGAAGTTCGACTACCCGTACCCCTTCGGCAAGTACGACCAGGCGTTTGTCCCCGAGTACAACATCGGCGCCATGGAGAACCCCGGCTGCGTCACCTTCCGCGAGGAGTTCGTCTTCCGCTCGAAGGTCACCGACGCCGCCTACGAGGCCCGCGCCAACGTCGTCCTGCACGAGATGGCGCACATGTGGTTCGGCGACCTGGTCACCATGCGCTGGTGGGACGACCTGTGGCTGAAGGAGTCCTTCGCCGACTTCATGGGCTCCTACGGCCTGGTCGGCGCCGGCACCCGCTACCGGGCCGCCTGGGTCACCTTCGCCAACCAGCGCAAGGCCTGGGCCTACCGGCAGGACCAGTTCCCGACCACCCACCCGATCACCGCGGACATCCGGGACCTCGAGGACGCCAAGCTCAACTTCGACGGCATCACCTACGCCAAGGGCGCCTCGGTGCTCAAGCAGCTCGTGGCGTACGCCGGCGCCGACGCCTTCTTCGAGGGCGCCCGCCGCTACTTCCAGCGGCACGCCTTCGGCAACACCGAACTCGCCGACCTGCTGGACATCCTGGAGGAGACCAGCGGCCGCGACCTGAAGTCCTGGGCCGCCGCCTGGCTGCAGACCGCCGGCGTCAACACCCTCACCCCGCAGCTCACCGTCGACGCCGAGGGCCGGATCACCGAACTCGCCGTCCTCCAGGACGGCGATGTCCAGCGCCCGCACCGGATCGCGGTCGGCCTCTACGACCGGGACGCCGACGGCGCGCTGGTGCGCACCGAGCGCTTCGAACTGGACGTCACCGGCGCCCGCACCGTCGTCACCGGGGCCGCCGGCCACGCCCGGCCCGCGCTCGTCCTGCTCAACGACGACGACCTGACCTACTGCAAGATCCGCTTCGACGAGGAGTCGCTGGAGACCCTGCGCACCGGCCTCGGCGACATCAAGGACGACCTGGCCCGCGCACTCGCCTGGTCCGCCGTCTGGAACCTCACCCGGGACGCCCTGATGCCGGCCCGCGACTACGTCGCGCTGGTCCTGCGGTTCGCCGGGCAGGAGGCCAACATCGGCGTCCTGCAGTCGCTGCACGCCCAGGCCAAGGGCGCCGTCGACCTCTACGCCGACCCGGCCTGGCGCGGCGAGGGCGGCCGGCTGCTGGCCGACAGCGCGCTGCGCGAACTGCGCTCCGCCGCCCCCGGCAGCGACCACCAGCTGGCCTGGGCGCGCTTCCTGGCGCAGACCGCCAACGGCTCCGAGCACCTCGGCCTGGTCCGCGGCCTGCTGGCCGGCACCGCCCGGATCGACGGCCTGGAGGTCGACCAGGAGCTGCGCTGGGCGCTCTGGCTGACCCTGGCCGCGGCCGGGCAGGCCGGCGAGGAGGAGCTGGCCGGGGAGTTCGCCGCCGACAACACCGCGAGCGGCCGCCGCCAGTACACCCAGTGCCTGGCCGCCCGGCCGACCCCGGAGGCCAAGGCCGCCGCCTGGTCCGCCGTGATCGACTCCGAGGAGCTGCCCAACGCGCTCGTCGAGGCCAACATCGCCGGCTTCGGGGTGCCCGCGCACCGCGACCTGACGGCCCTCTACGCGGCGCCCTACTTCAAGCTGCTGGAGCGGGTCTGGGCCGAGCGCACCATTGAGATCGCGATGCGGATCGTCGGCGGCTTCTTCCCGCAGGCGCAGGTCGACGAGGCCACGCTGGCCGAGGCGGACGCCTGGCTGTCCGGCCACCCGGACGCGGCGCCCGCGCTGCGCCGGCTGGTGCTGGAGCGCCGGGACGACCTGGCCCGCGCGCTGCGGGCGCAGGCCTGCGACCGGGGCTGACCCGGGCTGACCGGGGCTGACTGTTCACCGGGCCCGCTGTGACACGCGTCGCGGCGGGCCCGGCCGTTTCCCGGTGGGTGCCCCGACCCATGCGGAAGGGGCCGGACCGCGCGAACGCGGTCCGGCCCCTTCAGGCCTGGCGGGATGCTCAGCCGTTGATCAGGCTGCGCAGCACGTACTGCAGGATGCCGCCGTTGCGGTAGTAGTCCGCCTCACCGGGGGTGTCGATGCGGACGACCGCGTCGAACTCCTTGTCGCCCGCGACGACCTTGACGGTCTTCGGGGTGCGGCCCTCGTTGAGCTCGGTCACGCCGGTGAAGGAGAAGGTCTCCTCGCCGGTCAGGCCGAGGGAGTCGGCGGTCTGGCCCTCCGGGAACTGGAGCGGCAGGACGCCCATGCCGATGAGGTTCGAGCGGTGGATGCGCTCGTAGGACTCGGCGATGACGGCCTTGACGCCGAGCAGCGCGGTGCCCTTGGCGGCCCAGTCGCGGGACGAGCCGGAGCCGTACTCCTTGCCGGCCAGGACGACCAGCGGGGTGCCGGCGGCCTGGTAGTTCTGCGAGGCGTCGTAGATGAACGACACCGGGCCGTCGGCCTGGGTGAAGTCGCGGGTGTAGCCGCCCTCGGTGCCCGGCGCGATCTGGTTGCGCAGGCGGATGTTGGCGAAGGTGCCGCGGATCATGACCTCGTGGTTGCCACGGCGCGAGCCGTAGGAGTTGAAGTCACGCTTCTCGACACCGTTGGCGGTCAGGTACTGCGCCGCCGGGGTGCCCGGCTTGATGTTGCCGGCCGGGGAGATGTGGTCGGTGGTGACCGAGTCGCCCAGCTTGGCGAGGACGCGGGCGGCGGTGATGTCGGTCACCGGGCTCGGGGTCTTCGCCATGCCCTCGAAGTACGGGGGCTTGCGGACGTAGGTGGACTCGGCGTCCCACTCGAAGGTGTTGCCGGTCGGGACCGGGAGCGACTGCCAGCGGTGGTCGCCGGCGAAGACGTCCTGGTAGCCCTTGTCGAACATGGCCTCGTCGATGGAGCCGGCGACGGTGGCGGCCACCTCCTGCTCGGACGGCCAGATGTCGGCGAGGAAGACGTCGTTGCCGTCGGCGTCCTGGCCCAGGGCGTCCTTGGTGATGTCGACGTTCATGTTGCCGGCGAGGGCGTAGGCGACCACCAGCGGCGGGGAGGCCAGGTAGTTCATCTTGACGTCGGGGTTGATCCGGCCCTCGAAGTTGCGGTTGCCGGAGAGCACCGAGACGACGGCCAGGTCGGACTCGTTGACCGCGGCCGAGACCTCCTCGGGCAGCGGGCCCGAGTTGCCGATGCAGGTGACGCAGCCGTAGCCGACCAGGTTGAAGCCCAGCTTCTCCATGTAGGGGAGCAGGCCGGCCTTCTCGTAGTAGTCCATGACGACCTTGGACCCGGGGGCCAGGGTGGTCTTGACCCACGGCTTGACCGTGAGGCCCTTCTCCACGGCCTTCTTCGCCAGCAGGGCGGCGCCCAGCATGACGGAGGGGTTGGAGGTGTTGGTGCAGGAGGTGATCGAGGCGATCACGACCGCGCCGTTGTCGATCTCGTAGGACGAGCCGTCGGGGGCGGTGACGGCGGTCGGCTTCGAGGCCTCGGCGGAGTAGGTCGGCAGCGCCTCGGCGAACTTGGCGGCGGCCTCGGCCAGGATCACGCGGTCCTGCGGGCGCTTCGGGCCGGAGATCGACGGGACGACGGTGGAGACGTCCAGCTCCAGGTACTCGGAGTAGACCGGCTCGACCGACGGGTCGTGCCAGAGGCCCTGCTCCTTGGCGTACGCCTCGACCAGGGCGAGCTGCTGCGCGTCGCGGCCGGTGAGCTTCAGGTAGTTGATCGTCTCGGCGTCGATCGGGAAGATCGCGCAGGTCGAGCCGAACTCCGGCGACATGTTGCCGATGGTGGCGCGGTTGGCCAGCGGGATCGAGCCGATGCCGTCGCCGTAGAACTCGACGAACTTGCCGACCACACCGTGCTTGCGCAGCATCTCGGTGATGGTGAGCACCAGGTCGGTGGCGGTGGTGCCGGCCGGCAGCTCGCCGGTCAGCTTGAAGCCGACGACGCGCGGGATCAGCATGGAGACCGGCTGGCCGAGCATGGCGGCCTCGGCCTCGATGCCGCCGACGCCCCAGCCCAGCACGCCCAGGCCGTTGACCATGGTGGTGTGCGAGTCGGTGCCGACACAGGTGTCCGGGTAGGCCTGGCCGCCGCGGACCATGACGGTGCGGGCCAGGTGCTCGATGTTCACCTGGTGGACGATGCCGGTGCCCGGCGGGACGACCTTGAACTCGTCGAACGCGGTCTGGCCCCAGCGCAGGAACTGGTAGCGCTCCTTGTTGCGGCCGTACTCGATCTCGACGTTCTGGACGAAGGCGTCCGGGGTGCCGAACTTGTCCGCGATGACGGAGTGGTCGATGACCAGCTCGGCCGGGGCCAGCGGGTTGATCTTGGCCGGGTCGCCGCCCAGCTCCTTGACGGCCTCACGCATGGTGGCGAGGTCGACCACGCACGGCACACCGGTGAAGTCCTGCATGATCACGCGGGCCGGCGTGAACTGGATCTCCTGGCTCGGCTGCGCGTCGGCGTCCCAGCCACCGAGGGCGCGGATGTGGTCGGCGGTGATGTTGGCGCCGTCCTCGGTGCGGAGCAGGTTCTCCAGCAGCACCTTGAGGCTGTAGGGCAGCCGCTCGGACCCCTCGACGGCGGAGAGCTTGAAGATCTCGTACGACTCGTCGCCCACCTGCAGCGAGCTGCGGGCGTCGAAGCTGTTCGCGGACACGACTGACTCCTTCTAGGTGCTTCGTGCGGTATCCGGCCGCCACGGTGGTAAGGTCAGCCTTACTTAGGTTGACCTGGCCCGCACCGCCGGTGAGCGCCTCTCGGCAAGTATCTTGATGTCGAGATATATCGTAAGGCGGAGTTATCTCGATGTCGAGATAAACCATAGTGCATGGCGCCGCGTCCGCCACGTCGGCACCACCTCCGGCCTGCCGGTGCGGGGTGCGGCCTACCGCTGTGGAACCCAGCCTCACACGATCCGTGCCCCGGCACGACCCCCGGCCTCCGGGTGCCCCGGTGCTCCGCCAGGGCTGACGGCCGACCGCCCCCGGTACGGTGGCCGCGGAGTGACATGCCGAACGAACCGGGGGCCGACCGATGATCGTGGTGGACGCGTCCGCGCTGGTGCTCGCGCTGGCCGACGAGGGCGAGCGCGGTGCCGCCGCCCGCGCCGAACTGGCCGCCGACGGCGAGTGGGTGGCACCCGAGCACGTCGTCGTCGAGGTGATGCAGTCGCTGCGCGGCCTCTACCTGGCGCGCGAGCTCACCGCCGAACGGGTCGCCGAACTCGTCGCCGAACTGCCCGGGCTGGCGATCCGCAAGATCGCGGTCGAGCCGCTGCTCGGCCGGATCTGGGAGCTCAAGGACAACCTCACCCCGGACGACGCCGCGTACGTGGCGGTGGCGGAGCGGGTCGGGGCGCCGCTGGTCACGGCCGACCTGCGACTGATGCGGGCCAGTGGGCCGCGGTGCGAGATCCGGGGGATCGGCCGGTCCGGCGGGTAGGGCGCGCCTGCGCGGGGAGGGGCAGGGCGCGTCCGCGTGCCCGTTGCGGCGTCGCGGGCGCGTCCGTTCCGGCGTCGCGGGCGTGTCCGGGGAGTGCCGCGGGCCGTTGAACCGGCTGTCAGGCCTGCCGCGCCCCCGGCCGGGGTGCGCCCCCACCCGAAGAGGTCCGCCGATGCCCGCTCCGCTCGCCGCCGCCCTGCTCCCGTTCGCCCTGCTGGCGCCCGCCGCCTCCCCGGTCTCGGTCACCGAGGCCGACTTCGACCCGGCCACCGCCTTCGTCCCGCCGACCGCGATCAGCCACGCGCCGGACCTGGTGCCGTTCGGCTCGCACGTGCGGGTGATCGTCGACCGCTCGGTGCCCGGCCGGACGATCCTCACGATGAGCCTGGCCGGGGTCGCCGCCGACCACGACTTCCCGGTGCACCTGCACACCGGCCCGTGCGGGGCCGACCCGGCCGCGTCCGGCCCGCACTACCAGGACGTGGTGGACCCGGTCAGCCCGTCCACCGACCCCGCGTACGCCAACGACCTCAACGAGCTGCGGCTCGCCCTGCGCACCGACGGCCGGGGCGAGGGCACGGCCGCCACCTCGGTGGCCTGGCGGCCCCGACCGGGCGAGGCCCGCTCCCTGGTGCTGCACGCCGGCAGCCCCGCCGGTGCGCACCGCGCCGCCGACCGGGTCGCCTGCGTCAACCTGGACGGCCTGGCGGACGACGCTCGGTAGTCGAGGTGGGATGGGTCCGGTCCCTCGGTCAGCCGCCGAGGGTCGCGACGAGGACGGCCTTGATGGTGTGCAGGCGGTTCTCGGCCTGGTCGAAGACGACGGAGTGCGCCGACTCGAACAGCTCGTCGGTGCACTCCAGCTCGGCCATGCCGGTCTCCTCGAACAGCTGCCGGCCGAGCACCGTGCCGAGGTCGTGGAAGGCCGGCAGGCAGTGCAGGAACTTGACCTGCGGGTTGCCGGTCGCCCGCACCGTCTCCATCGACACCTGGTACGGCTTGAGCAGCGCGATCCGCTCGGCCCAGACCTCCTTGGGCTCGCCCATCGAGACCCAGACGTCGGTGTAGAGGAAGTCGGCGCCGGCCACACCCTCGGCGACGTCCTCGGTGAGGGTGATCCGGGCGCCGCTGGTCTCGGCGAGCGCCTGCGCGGCCTTGCGCACCTCCTCGTCCGGCCAGAGCGCGCGCGGCGCGACGATCCGGATGTCCATGCCGAGCAGCGCGCCGGTCACCAGCAGCGAGTTGCCCATGTTGGAGCGGGCGTCCCCGAGGTAGGCGAGCGCCACCTCGGTGAGCGGCTTGGTGGTGTGCTCGGTGACGGTGAGCACGTCGGCGAGCATCTGGGTGGGGTGCCACTCGTCGGTGAGGCCGTTCCAGACCGGCACCCCCGCGTACGCGGCGAGCTCCTCGACCACCGCCTGGCCGTGCCCGCGGTACTCGATGCCGTCGAACATCCGGCCGAGCACCCGGGCGGTGTCCTTGATCGACTCCTTGTGGCCGATCTGCGAGCCGGCCGGGTCCAGGTAGGTGGTGGTGGCGCCCTGGTCGTGCGCGGCCACCTCGAAGGCGCAGCGCGTCCGGGTGGAGGTCTTCTCGAAGATCAGCGCGATGTTCTTGCCGCGCAGCCGGGGCTGCTCGGTGCCCGCGTACTTCGCCGCCTTGAGCGTGGCGGCGAGGTCCACCAGGAAGCGGAACTCCTGGGGCGTGAAGTCGAGCTCCTTGAGGAAGTGCCTGTTCCGGAGGTTGTACGCCATGCCGGGCTCCTGGGGTGACGGTGAAGGGGACGGGCGACTGGAAGGCAGCAAGTCTATACGATGCTCAGAATTTGTATGCATGACTGCTCGACTGCCCGGTTGCTCACCGTGGTGGGTGCACCGGCTCCGAGGCCAGGGCGAGCACGGCGAACACCGGCTGGTGCACCCGCCACAGCGGCTCCCCCGCCGCCAACCGGTCCAGCGCCTCCAGCCCGAGCGCGTACTCGCGCAGCGCCAGCGAACGCCGCAGCCCGTCCGCGCCGCCGGGCGACCGGCCCGGCCGCCGCGGGTGGTCCGGCCGCCGCGGGTGGTCCGGGCCGTGGAGCAGCCTCAGGTGGTCGAGGCTGCGGACCTGCACCGCCGGCTGCACCAGTCCGCCCGGCCGGCCCGTCCCCGGAGCCGTCCGGGTCGGGGACACCGGCGGACGGACCACCAGGCCCGCGCCGCCCGCCCCGACCAACTCCTCCCACCACGCGACGGCGGCGGCCGTCGACGCCTCGTCGGCGGTGTCCACCCACCGGCGGGCGATCCGGTGCAGGACGGGGGCAGACGTAGGGGTGGGGGCGGGGGCCGTCCGGTCGGCGTCGACCAGGCGGTCGATCCGGGCCAGGTGCTCGCGCTGAGGACGGGTCGCGAGGTTCACCCCCTCTGCGGCCAACAGCTGGAACGGCGCGAGCCCGGGGCGCGCCGGGGACGCGGCGCGCCGGCACGCCTCGGTGAAGGCCCGCACGTCCGCCGCCCGGCCCCGCTGCCGGTCGAGCGGCCCGGCGACGTCCAGCCCCCGGGCGGTGGCGCGTTCCAGCGCGGCCAGCACCGGCGGCAGCACCGCCCCCGCCGCGGCGGCGACCGCCGCGTTCCGGGCATGCCGCACCCCCTCGGGGGCCGTCCCGGCGGCGGGTGACACGCCGGTGGTGGACGGCGTGCCGGTGAGGGAGCGCGGCGGGCCCGTCAGCGCGGCGTCCAGCAGCAGCCAGTCGCTCCCCAGCTCGTCGAAGAGCCCCGACCGTTCCGCCGCCGCCCGCAACCGGAGCAGTACCGCCGTCTCCTCCGCCGCGCCGAACAGCGCCCGGCCGCGCCGCGACCAGACCGCCCCCGGACCCGCCGGGCCGAACCGCCGCGCGAGCGCCGCGTCGTCCCGCGCCACCAGCACCACCGCACGCGGCCCCGGCAGCAGCTCCGTGCAGAGCACCTCACCGACCCCGTCCGCCCGGTACCCGGCGAACGCCTCGTCCGGATGCTCCGGATACCCCGGCCGGCGCGCGCCCGCCACCGGCTGCACCGACGGCACCGACGGCGGCAGGTGGACCAGCAGCCGGGGATCCACCGCGGACCGCCCCATCGTCTCCAGCGCCGAGGCGGCGTTCTCCGCCCGCACCGCCACCGTCCCGAGCAGCGCCGTCCCCACCGCGTGCGGTCCCGCGACGTCCGCCACGTCCAGCGGACGCCCCTCGCGTCCGCCCGGCGCGCCGCTCAGCAACGGCCGGACCGGCGCGTACCACTGGCGCTCCGCCTCCACCCGGACCAGCTCGCGCTCCGGGTAGCGCAACGCCGTCAGGGCACCGCCGAAGACGCAACCGGTGTCCAGGCAGACCGTGTTGTGCAGGAAACTCGCCACCGGCAGCGGCGTGTGCCCGTACACCACCAGCGACCGCCCCCGGTACTCCTCCGCCCACGCGTGACGCACCGGCAGGCCGTACTCGTCGGTCTCCCCCGTCGTCCCGCCGTAGAGCGCGTGCGCGCGCACCCGGCCCGAGGAGCGCCCGTGGTACCGCTCCGGCAACCCCGCGTGGCACACCACCAGGGCGCCGCCGTCCAGCAGGTAGTGGTCGGCCAGGCCGCGCAGGAACTCCCGCACCTCGGCCCGGAACGCCTCCGGCTCCGCCGCCAGCTGCTCCATGGACTCGCGCAGCCCGTAGGAGAGGGTGACCCGGTCGCCGTCCAGCGCGCGGGCCACCTTCAGCTCGTGGTTGCCCGACACGCAGAGCGCGTGACCCGCCGCCACCATGCCCATCACCAGCCGCAGCACGCCCGGGGTGTCCGGGCCGCGGTCGACCAGGTCGCCGACGAACACCGCCGTGCGGCCGGTCGGCGGCACCGCGTCCACCGGGCGGCCCGCCGCGTCCCGCACCAGCCGGTAGCCGAGCCTCCCCAGCAGCGTCTCCAACTCGGCACGGCACCCGTGCACGTCGCCGACCAGGTCGAACGGTCCGGTCAGGTGCCGCAGATCGGCGCGCCGCCGCTCCAGCACCACCTCCGCGCCCGCCACCTCGGCCACGCCGCGCAGGACGTGCACCCGGCGGAAGCCCTCCTTCTCCAGACCCGGCAGGGACGCGCGCAGCTCCCGGTGCTGGCGCGGGATCACGTACGCCGGCAGCTCGCGGTCCGGGCGGGTGCGGTTGCGCTCGGCGCACACGCCCACCGGGACGTCCAGCACGATCGCCTCCGCCCGCGCGTCGTGCTCCCGGGCGACGGCCAGCAACCGCTTGCGGGCGTCCGCCTGCACGTTGGTGGCGTCCACGACGGTCAGCCGGCCGGCGGCCAGGCGCTTGCCGACCAGGAAGTGCAGCAGTTCGAAGGCGTCGGCGGAGGCGGACTGGTCGTTCTCGTCGTCGGCCACCAGGGCTCGGCAGGTGTCGGAGGAGACCACCTGGGTGGGGCGGAACAGGCGGCGGGCGAAGGTCGACTTGCCCGCGCCGCTGGTGCCGACGAGGACGACGAGGGAGCCCTCGGTCACGGGGACGACGGGGTGGGCGACGGGTTGGACGACGGGGTGGGCGGCCGGGGTCGGTGCAGGGGTGGGCGTGCGGGGTGCGGGGTCGGGCTCGGTCATCGGGGCCCACCTCCTCCGGTGGCCGGGGTGTCGCGTTCGAAGAGGGCGAGTCGGGGCGGTCGCGGTCCTGCCGGTGCCGGCGCGCCGTCGGCGGGGTGGAGGGTGACGGCGTAGCCGTACCCGGTGGCCGTCCGCCGCGCCCAGGCGGCGAAGGCCGCGCCGTCGGCTCCGGGCGGGGCGGTCGCCACCGCCGCCGGTGGACGTGCGGCGCCGAACACCGCGTACTCGAGGTACGCCGGGTGCGCGGCGGGCGTCACCCGTTCCGTCGAGGTGTCGGCCGGCTCCTCGGCTGTCCCCTCGGCCGCTGTCTCGGCAAGGGCTTCGGCCGGGGCGGCGAACACCATCGCGTCGAAACCCGTCGAACGGGCGTCCGCGTAGATCGGCGCGCCCTGCACCAGACGGAGCCGGGTACGGCCCGGGGCGGCCCGCAGCTCCCACTCCGGCGCGGGGTCCGCCGTCCGCTCCAGCCCGAGGCGACGGGCGGCCACGGCCAGGGCGGCCGGTGAGACGTCCACCCCCAGCAACTCGGCGAACCGACCGTCCCCGAGCAGTTCGGCGAGCAGCGCGCCGTGCCCGCAGCCGAGGTGCACCACCCGCGTCGCCCCGAGCGCGCCCAGCACGGCCCGCACCGCCGCGCCCTCGCCGCGTTTCTCGTCCTCGGCCTGCGTCACGGCGTCGTCGTGCCGGGCCAGCCGGCGGGCGATCAGGGCCCGCTCCGGATGGGCGGCGAACAGCCGGTCGGCGCCCGGCCGCTCCGGCGGCACCCAGTGGGGCGCGGCACCGTCCAGCACCGGCAGCAGCGCCACCAGCTGCCGCAGCGCCTCAGCCGGCCGGACCGCCGGCGCGGCCAGCCGGAGCCGCACGTACGGCGAACCGCCGGGGCCGGGGTGCGCCGGCTCCACGGCGCGGTCAGGGCCGGGGGCAGTGGGGGCGGCGTCCAGCGGCACCTCCGCCGCCTCGACCCGCCAGCCCAGCGGCTCGAACAGCCGCCGCACCAGCGTGACCCCGTCACCGCCCGGGGTGGATTCCGGCTCCCGGTCCGCGCGGACGACCGGCAGCTCGATCTCCAGCGGCAGCGCCGTGTCCCCCTCGGGCGCGGGCGGCTGCCCGAGCGGCTGCCGGAACACCGTCCGCAGCGCCGCCGCGAGCAACGAGGACCCGGCGAACGGGCGGTCGTCGACGGACTCGTCGCGCGTCACGGGCGGCTGCCCCTTGCCGCGCCGCCCGCGGAGCAGCGCCTCCGGGTCGACCTCCACCAGCAGGGCGAGCGTGCAGCGGTCCGCGTCGGCCTCGGGGAAGAACACGTGCGCCTCGCCGAACGCGGTCGAGACCTGGTGCACCTCGTCCGGGCGCCGGTGCAGCAGGCGCGCCAGGTCGGTGGCGGGGCTCCCGGCGGTTCCGGTGGCGGAGATCAACATGAACACCCGTCCGAGTATCGCCGAGCCCAGCCCGCCCGACAGCCGGATTTCCTCCGGTGCGTCGCGGCCCGCCGACCCGTCCGGACGGTGAGCGCGTTCGGCACCGGCGGCCCGGATTCGTTAACGTGCACGATGTGACTGCAGAATCCACCACCCCCGTGAGCGGCGCCGTTGCCGCAGGTCTGGCCACCATCGCCGCGGACGGCACCGTCCTCGACACCTGGTACCCGGCCCCCGCGCTGACCGCCGAGCCCGGCCCGGCCGGGACCGTCCTCCTGACCGTCGAGCAGGCCGAGGCCGAGCTGGGCGCGGGTGCCGCCGAGGCCCTGCGCACCGACGCGCGCCGCGGCGTCGAGGTGGTCGCCGTGCGCACCACCATCACCTCGCTGGACGAGAAGCCGCTCGACGCGCACGACGCCTACCTGCGTCTGCACCTGCTCAGCCACCGCCTGGTCCGGCCGCACGGCCTGAGCCTCGACGGTGTCTTCGGGCTGCTCGCCAACGTGGCGTGGACCAGCATCGGCCCGGTCCCGGTGGACAGGGTCGAGCAGGCGCGGCTGGCCGTGCGCGCCCAGGGCGGGCAGCTCGCCGTCTACGGGATCGACAAGTTCCCGCGGATGACCGACTACGTCGCCCCGTCCGGTGTGCGCATCGCCCACGCGGACCGCGTCCGTCTCGGCGCGCACCTGGCCGTCGGCACCACCGTGATGCACGAGGGCTTCGTCAACTTCAACGCGGGCACCCTGGGCACCTCGATGGTCGAGGGCCGGATCAGCGCCGGCGTCGTGGTCGGCGACCACAGCGACATCGGCGGCGGCTCCTCGATCATGGGCACCCTGTCGGGCGGCGGCAAGCAGGTCGTCTCCGTCGGCGAGCGCTGCCTGCTCGGCGCCAACGCGGGCATCGGCATCTCGCTCGGCAACGACTGCGTCGTCGAGGCCGGCCTCTACGTCACCGCCGGCACCCGGGTGACCACCCCGGACGGCACCGTGGCCAAGGCCGTCGAGCTGTCCGGCCAGGACAACCTCCTCTTCCGCCGCAACTCCCAGAGCGGCGCCGTCGAGGTCATCGCCCGCTCCGGCTCCTGGGGCGGCCTCAACGCCGACCTCCACGCCCACAACTGACCCGCCCGTCCGTAGGGTCCGGCCGCTGATGCCGGGCTTCGAGCCACGGCTCGAAGCCCGGCATCAGCCGTTCGGCGCGCTTTCGATCGCCGACCGGGCGGAGGTGGAGGTGGAGTGGGAAGTCGGCGGGGCCGACTTCTCACTCCACCTCCGCTCGCGCCGTCCGTGCTCCTCCAGCTGGTGGTGGTGTGCTCCGAGGCGTGCCTCGGAGCACACCACCACCCCAAACGGCTCCGCTCCGGTGGCGGAGGAGGCTTTTTTCGGGGCGGCCCCCACGCCTCGCGCGCGGGGCCCACCCCCTCCCCCCTCCCCCTCCCCTCCCTCCCGCCTCCCGCCTCCCGCCCGTGCCCTTCCCACGCTCCCCTGCCCACTCCACTCCCCTGCCCCGCCCTGTCCTGTCCCGTGGGGGGCCCGCCGCAGGGGGCGGGCCGCCGGCCCCGAAGCCCCTGGTCACCCCTTCGCCCGAGGTGACGGGGATCGGCGGTCGCCCGGTCGGCCGGTCGGCCGGTCGGCCGGTCGGCCGGGTGTAGCCCAGGCCGGTCGGTGGCGGCAAGCCGGGCGTCACCCGGGCGGGTTACCCGTGGGAGCGGTTGGACCGCATCGGGTGGTGCCCGGTGACCGCCGCGGCGGGGTGTTCGTTGGTTGCAGCGGCGAGGCCGCGTCCGGCCGTCCGCCACCGATTCACACCGCACCACCGATCCGAAGAGGTCCCCTCATGTCCGAGCCCTGGTTCGAGGCGTCCGCCACCTCGCAGTACCCCACCGCCAACGGGGCGGCGGCGCCGACCGCCCCGAAGAGCCTGTTGGAGCAGATGCAGGAGCTGCTCGCCTCGCTGACCGCGGACCTCGCCGACCTTCAGGCCACCGGTGCCCGTACCACCTCCCCCGCCCCGACCGCCGCCGCCGAGGACGGCGGGCCCTCCGCCGCCCGCTGACCGGGCGGGTCGAGCCGGAGCACCAGTAACCGCTCCTCGCGCTCCGCCGCCGGCTCGGGGAGCCGTAGAGCACCGTCCGGCTCGAACGGCTCCCCAGGCGGCTCCTCCACCGCCTCGCACAGCTCCGCGTCGTACTCCTCGGGCCGCTCGCCCGCCATCCGCCGCACGGCGTCCCGCAGCTGGCCGACCAGCTGGGTGCACTCCGCTCCCGCGTCGACCCCGTCGATGCACGCCCAGTAGAGGCTCTCGGTGTCGGCGCCACAGGCCAGCACGACCAGCGTCTCCCCGATGTCCCGCAGGAGGACGCCGAGTTCGTCCAGCATCGGCCCGAGCTCGCCGAGTTCGGTGAGTCTCCGGGCCCGGCCGCCCGGTCCGAAGGCCGCCACCGACGACGCGCCCTCCTCCGGATGGTCCAGGCAGCAGGCGGCGTGGGTGGCCGCCTCGGCCAACAGCTGACCGAGGCCCGAGAGTTCCTCCTCGCCCGACCTCGCGAGCCGGGTGGCCACCGCCTCGGTGAGCAGCGCGGCCTGCCGGGCCTCCGCCAGCACGTCCGGAACGTTCCTGGTCTCCGCCAGGGCGTGCCGGGCGGTCTTGATCAGTCGCAGCGCTTCCACGGCCGGACACCCCTTCCGTCGCCCGCGTGGCGCCCTGCCACGCGGTCACGGGGAGAGGGTGCTTCGGGGTGGGTGGGCCTCGCATCCGGACATTGGAAAGCTGTGGACAACCCGGGGGCTGTGGACAACTCGCATCCCCCACAAGGACTATGGGCGGCTCTCCGGGTTGACCTCGTCGTCTCCGGCGGGGGTGCCGGGGATCGGGAAGCGCTGCTCGTTCCGCTCGATCTTGGCCGCCAGGGCGGTGAGCGGATCGACGCCGACGGCCGTGCAGAACTGGAGCAGGTAGGCGAGCACATCGGCCACCTCGTCCCGCACCCGGTGGGCGCGGTCGGGGTCGGCCATCACGGCGGCGGCCTGCTCGGGCGTGAGCCACTGGAAGATCTCCAGCAGCTCACCGGCCTCCACGGTCAGGGCCGAGGCGAGGTTCTTGGGCGTGTGGAAGGGCTCCCAGCGGCGGGCCGCGGCGAACTCCGTGAGCCGCTGTCGCAGCTCCTCCAGGCTCGGCCCGGTGGGTTCCGTCTTTCGTTCGTTCACCCGTCCAGGTCTACCGTATCGCCTGCGGCCGGGCCGACCTCAGGTCCGACCACGGGCTCCGCCACGGCCTCGACCACCGGCTCGGCCACCGGGCCGGTGGCCGGTCCCGCCGCCGGGAAGGCCCCCGCCGAGGAGCCGTCCCGCGCCGCCTGGACCGGCACCCGGGCCGTCTCGGTGCGCAGCACCGTGAGGCCCGAGCCGGGATCGCGCCGGCACTCCACCAGTGCCGCCCCGGGCGGCAGTTCGCCCGGTCCGCCGAGCGCGTCCCGCGCCGCGGCCGGTTCCTGGAGGGTGGCGAGCACCCGCAGCTGGTTGCGCCCGGACATGTCGTGGGCGAGCCGCAGCAGCGAGGCGGTCTGGTCGGTGCCGAGTCCGGCACCGAGGTCCTCGGCGAGCACGGTGAGCTGCCGCTGCGCCCACGGCACCTCGGTGGCCACGTCGAGGTCGAGCACGCCGGCGCCGGTGAGCAGCACGGCGGCGAAGGCGAGGTGGCGGAGCATGCCGTCGGAGGCCTGGTCGGCTCCGGTGCGGCCGAGGAGCCCCTCGTCGAACACGGCGAGCACGCGTCGGTCGGCGCCGCTGCCGCGGTGGGCGAGGTCGAGGCCGAGCAGCGGGTGCGGGGCGGCGGACTGGACGACGCGCAGCAGTTGCCCGTAGCGGCGGCCGCACTCGTTGCTGAGCCGGGCGATGACGGCGGAGATGTTGGCGGCCGTGCTGAGCAGCCGGGCCTGCGGGTGGGGGCGGGCCCAGCCGCGCATGAGGGCGGGGACGGGGCAGACGGGGAAGACCTCGCGCAGCGCGGTGAGCAGTTGTTCGGCGGCGGCGAGGACCTTGCGTTCGCCGGGCGAGGAACCGGCGACGCGCAGCGGGATCTGGGCGGTGATCAGCGTGCCGCTGGGGAAGGGGGCGCGGATGTCGCCCTGCCGGGTGTCGTTGTGCCAGCTGACGTTGACGCGGTGGTTGCGCAGGTCCTGTTCGCCGGTCTCGACGAGGGTCCGGCCGTCGAGGGTGAGCTGTTCCCGGGCGATGCGGACGGGCCCGTCGGTGCGGACGACGACTTCGAGCGCGATCGGCCCGTCCGGGGAGCGGACGGTGCAGCCGAGGATGAAGGCGTTGCGGCCGTGCGGCACGCAGCCGGCGAGGCCGCCGCGGACGGGGGCGGCGAGCGGTCCGGTGGTGCCGGGCCGACCGTCGAGGGAGTCGCGGATCTCCTCGCCGAGGGCGAGCCGGGAGAGGACGGCGAGGGCGTCGAGCGCGTTGGACTTGCCGACGCCGGCGGGGCCGTGCAGCACGGTGAGGGGCGCGAGCGGGAGGGTCGCGCGCCGGTAGGACTTGAAGGAGGTGAGCCGGATCTCCTCGACGATCGGGCGCCGGGCGGTCGTCGGCGGGCCCGGTTCCGGGCTGCGCTGCTGCGGGTGGGCCGGCACGGCGGGACGGGTGGCGTCGCGGTTCACCCGTCGGACGTTAGCCGCCGGTCGGGCGGCAGAAACGTGCCTGCCCGGCAGATTCATCCCATCGGGGTGGCGACGGACGCCAGGCCGGGCCACCGCGGACGCGGGATCGAAACACGGCGGGCGCGAACAGCCCGCCGTGTCGGCGCCGGGTCAGCGCCGGTAGGCGGCGACGGTCACGGAGGCCGTCACCTCGACCGGGTCGGGCAGTTCGGCGAGCCGCTCCGCCAGCCGGGCCGGGTCGGTGTGCCAGGCGCTCGGCCCCATGCCGACGACGGTCCGCACGTCCTCGGCGGACAGCCTCATGGTGAACTCCACCTCGCGCCGTCCGGCCGGGGCCAGGTAGGGCCCGAGCTTCTCGTCGATGCGCCGCTGCTTCTCCTCGTCGACGGACAACAGCCCCAGGGCGGTGACGAGTTCGCGCAGGTGCCGGGCGGTGGGCGAGACCAGGAGCAGGGTGCCGCCGGGCCGCAGCACGCGGCGGATCTCGGGGCCGTTGCGCGGGGCGAACACGTTGAGGACCAGCCCGGCGGAGCCGTCCAGCAGGGGCAGCGGCCGCCAGGCGTCGCAGACCACCGCGCCGATCCGGGGGTGGGCCTTGGCGGCGCGGCGCAGCGCGAACTTGGAGATGTCCAGGGCAGCGCCGGGCCGTCCGGGCAGGGCGTCGAGGACGTGGGCGAGGTAGTGACCGGTGCCGGCACCGAGGTCGACGACCAGCCCCCCGGGCCCGCCGGCCGCGACGGTCCCAGCCTCCGCGACAGGCCCGGCGGCCGTCGCGGCCTCGGCGAGGGCGTCGGCGATCGGCCGGTAGTGGCCTGCGGCGAGGAAGTCGCCGCGGGCGGCGACCATGTCGGCGGTGTCCCCGGTGCCGGTGTGGGCGTCGCCGGCGAGCAGGCTGACGTAGCCCTGCTTGGCGATGTCGTGGCTGTGCCCGCCGGGGCAGCGCAGGGCGCGCCCGTCGAGGGTGAGCGGCTGCGCGCAGTGCGGGCAGGCCAGGTAGGGCTCGATGTCCTGCAGCAAGGGTCCGTCTTCTCTCGCGGTCCGGTCGCGTGCTCCGGCCGGGGGTGCCAGCCTAACCAGCGGCGGTGCCCGGTCCCGCATCCACCGGCGCGGGCGTCCGGGCGTCGGCGCCGTCCACCCGCGGGCCGGGGACGACGGGGGCGGCGGGGACGACGGGGGCGGCGCCGCCGATGCGCAGGGCGAGCGCGGCGAGCACCTCGGGCGCCCCGGCCTGCCCCCGGATGCCCGGGAAGGCGTTGACGTCGACGAGGACCGGTTCGGCGGGCCCGTCCAGCAGGTCGACGCCGTAGACGTCGAGGCCGAACACCTCGCCGACCCGCAGGGCGATCCGGGCCCGCTCGGCGGGCAGCTCGGCCGGCCCGAACCCGGCGGCGGCGTCGGGTAGTTCGGGATGCTCCGGGCCGGCGAGCTCGGAGCGCCGTCGGGTGCAGAACAGCTGTCCGGCGACGACCCACAGCTTCTGGTCCCAACCGTTGCTCGACAGGTAGGGCTGGGCGACGACGGGCTCGCCGGGCCACTCCCGCGCGAGGGCGCGCAGCCCGGCCGGGTCGTCGACGCGGGTGACGAGGTCGTGGCGGCGGCTGTGCCGGCTCTTGACGACGAGCGGGAGGCGGAGTTCGCCCGCCTCGACCAGCCCGAGCAGTTCGGCGGCGTCGGCGGCGGCGCGGGTGGGCGCGAAGGGCAGTCCGGCGCGCCGGGCGCGTTCGGCCATGGCCACGCGGTCCTGGCAGAGCTCGGTGGCGGCGGCCGGGTTGACGACGGGTGCGCCGCGTTCCTCCAGCTCGCGTGCGAGGGCGAGGGCCGCCGGGCTGCGGGCCTTGAGCAGGTAGACGTCCGCGGGCGAACCGGGGGGCGGGCCGGTCGGGTCGAGGGCCTCGACGTGGTGGCCGCGCGCGGTCAGCAGTGCGGTGGTCGCGGCGAGCACCGGGTGGTCCGGGGCGGAGGTGATCAGTCCGATCCTCATATCGCGCCACCGAGGCCCGCGACCCCGACACCGCCGACCCCGACACCGCCCACGCCGGCTCCACCCACACCGACTCCACCGGCACCGCCGGTACCACCGACCCCGGCGCCGACCGCCTCCAGTCCCGCCCCGTCCAGCGCCGCCGTGCCCAGCGCCGACGCGTCCAGCGCCACCGCCGGCGCCGTGACCGCCGTGCCGGTGCGGGCCAGCCGCAGGACCGCCCGCGCGACCCGCGCGACCGCGTCCGGCACCTGACGGAAGCTCGGGAAGTCGTTGACGTCGACGACCACCGGCCCGTCCGGCCCGAGCAGCACGTCGACGCCGTAGAGGTCGAGCCCGAACACCTCGCCCACCTGCGCGGCGATCCGCGCGACCTCGGCGGGCAGCGGCACCTGCCGCTCCTTCACCCCCTGGTCGGGGTTGAGCGGCGAGCGCCGCTCGGTCGCGTACAGCTCGCCGTCGACGCAGTACACCTTGAGGTCGGTGCCGGAGTTGGGGACGTAGGGCTGGGCGATGAGCAGGCCCTCGCCGGCCAGCAGCGGGCCGAGTTCGGCGAGGTGCCCGGGGTCGCGGACGAGCCGCACGGCCCGCCCCGAGCTGCCGTCGGCGGGCTTGACGACCAGCGGGTACTCGGCCGCGGGTATCTCGGCGAGCCGCTCCCAGCGGGCGGCCGCGTAGGTGACGGGGACGGGCAGCCCACGGGTGCGGGCGATCACGGAGGCGAGTGCCTTGTCGCGGACGCCGCGGATGGACCGGACGTCGTTGACGGTGGTGAGGCCGACGGCGGCGGCGGCCTCCAGGAGGGTGAGGCCGGGCCCGCCGGAGACGGTCTTGAGCACCCAGGCGTCGTGGCTGCCGGCGCGGACCGACTCGGAGATCGCCATCAGCGAGTCGCCGGGGCGCAGCACGTCCACCCGGTGTCCCCACGCGGTGAGTTGGCGTACGACGTCGAGCGGCATGCCGTCGTGCCGGTAGTGCTCCTCCACCAGAAAGCAGAGCCTCATGAGCCAGTCATCCCCCTCGCTTCGCCCAGCGCGGACGTCCGCCGTTCACGTCCGGCAGAGCTGTAAAAGCCCCAGGATGCCACGCGGCCCTCACGCAAGATCGCCCGGCCGGTAAGCGTTGGGCAACAATCGCGGCGAAGTGCCCGAGCCGGGCGGCCCGTTGGTTCCCGGGTCGCCCCGGGCGTCGTGGACGGTTCCCCGGCCCGGGCCGCGGCGGCCGTCCGTACCGGGACGGTCTGCCGGGGACGCCCGGTGGGCGGCCTCCGGGCGGCCTCCGGGCGGCCTCCGGACGGTGCCGCGCGGACCCGTTCAAATCCCTGGCAGGAACGCGACGAGCCTGCTTGGATGCACGGCGTGACCTCTGACGATCTTGCCGCCCCCACCGCTTCCGCCGCCTCCCCCACCACCTCCCCCGCCGCTTCCCCCGCCGCCGCGGCGCAGCCCGACCCGACCCTCCTCGACGTGATCGAGCGCTACTACGACGCCGTCCCGCGCACCGCCGCCCGGGTCGAGGACTTCGGCCCGCTCAGCCTGTTCGTCCGCGAGGGCACCGGCTGGCCGTACTACGCCCGGCCGGCCCTGGGCCACGAGGGCCCGGCGGTCACCGCCGAGGACGTCCGCCGGGTGCTGGCCCGCCAGCGCGAGCTGGGCCTGCCGGAGGCCTTCGAGTGGGTGGCGGAGCACGACCCGCTGCTGCGCGCGGCCGTGGAGGAGGCGGGGCTGACGGTGCACGCGCACCCGCTGCTGGTGCTCGGCCCGCAGGACGAGCAGGACGAGCAGGGCGAGCAGCAGAGCACGGACGGCCCGGACGGCGTGTCGGTCCGCGTGCTGGCCGCCGACGACCCGGCCCTCGCCGAGGCGCTGGCCGTTCCGCACCTGGCGTTCGGCGAGCCGGGCACCGGTGTGGGCAACGCCGGTCCGGCCGAACTGGCCGTGCGGACCGAGGCGTTGAGGGCCGACGGCACGGCGGAGCGGCTCGCGGAGCGGATCACCGCCGGGCAGACGGTGGTCGCCGCGGCGTTCGGGGACGGCACGGCGCTCTGCGCGGGCCAGCACAACCCGGTCGGCGAGGTCACCGAAGTGGCCGGCGTGGGGACCCTCCCGTCGGCGCGGCGCCGGGGTCTCGGGCAGGCGGTCACCGCGGCCCTGGTCGCGCACGCCAGGGCCAACGGGGTGCGGACGGTGTTCCTGTCCGCCGCCGACGAGGACGTGGCCCGGATCTACCGCCGGGCGGGCTTCCGCCCGTTCGCGACGGCGCTGATCGCCGAGCCGGCCGACGAGGCGCACTGAGCCCCCGCCCCGGGCCCGGACGCCCCGCCGGACGCCCCGCCGGACACCCCTCCCGGTCCGCGCCGCTCAGTCCGAGTCGTCGTCCTCCTCGCCGCTGACCTCCTCGTCCTCGGCCTCGTCCACCACCCAGGCGGCCAGCCGGTCCGCCACCCCGGAGACGGTCAGCCGCCCCTCGCGGATGGCCCGGGCGAGGCTGCGCACCTCCCGGGCGGTGGTCGCCACCGTGCAGCCGCTGGCCACCAGGTAGGCGTAGGCGACGGCGGTGGCGAACAGTTCGTTGGTCTTCTCCAGGGCCGGCACCCGGATCAGCTGGTGCATCAGTGCGGCGGCGCGGTCCTGCGGCTCGGGGTAGACGGCGATGTCGAAGATCTCGGCCTGGTGCCGGGCGACGGCGGCGAGCAGCGATCCGTAGTCGGTGACCTGCGGGTCACCGGGCGTGTACTGCTCGGCGGTCATGAGCAGCCATGAGAGGTCGACCTCCAGTTTCAACGGCGCACGTCCTGGAGGTCGGTCTCGCCGCGCGGCTCGGCGAACTCGGCCAGGAAGGCCGTCTCGTACTCCTTCATGAACTGCGCGGCCGCGTCGACGAACGCCCGCCCCGCCTCGCCCATGTCGTGCTGGACCAGGCGCTCGATGTACTGGTTCATGCTGATCCCCTGCTGCTCCGCCCGCTCCCGGGCCATCTCCGCGGTGGTGGCGTCCACCCGGACGTTCAGCTGCTTCTTACCCATGAATTCAAGCTAGCGCTGAAGTGCTAGCACAACAAGGGCGCGCGCATCCCGCCGTACGCCCCCGCCGTGCACGCCCCCGGGCGACCCGCCGGGCACCTCCTACCCACCGGCCGACGCGTCCGCGCCCGCCGGGAGTGAGACTTGAAGAGTTCTTCACCTTCGGAGACTCTGAAGTGCCCTGAGCATTCCCTGGAGCGGCACCGACCGGTTGTGGAGGCCGGCAATGACAGCCATGTTCGACCAGGAGCTGCGCGAGCAGCTCGACCAGGCCCGCAAGGAACTCGCGGCCGCCCGGGCCGAGGGGGACGCCGACGGCGTCCAGGCGTACGAGGGCCGGATCGCCGGACTCCTCCGGCTCGCCGCCCAGCACGGCGTCACCCTGCCGCACGACGCCCGGGAAGAGGAGCACAACCTGCCCTGAGCCGCCGTACGGGCCCACGGCACGACGGAGGCGGTACCCGCGAAACGCCGGGTACCGCCTCCGTCCTGCCCTACCTTGCCCCGTCCGTCCGGCCGGGCCGGCGGCTACTCGCCCCCGACCGGCTCCAGGATCGCCACGCACTCGAAGTGGTGCGTCATCGGGAACAGGTCGAACGCCCGCAGCGAGACCGGCCGGTAGCCGCCCTCGCGGAAGAAGGCGAGGTCCCGGGCGAGCGCCGCCGGGTCGCACGCCACGTACGCGATCCGGCGGGCGCCGAGCCCGGCCAGGTGCGCGACGGTCTCCCGCCCGGCCCCCGCACGCGGCGGGTCGAGCACGATGAGGTCGGTGGCGGTGATGCCGGTGCGCGGCAGCAGCGTCTCCACCCGGTCGCACTCGATCCGGACGTTCTCCAGCGCCGCCAGGTTGTGCCGGGCGTCGTCCACCGCCTGCTTGCCGGACTCGATGCCGAGCACCGCGCCGTCCTCGCCGACCCGGTCCGCCAGCGCGCCCGCGAACAGGCCCACCCCGCAGTACAGGTCGAGCGCGTTCTCGCCCCACTGCGGGTCCAGGCCGTCCATGACGGCGTCGACCAGGGTGTCCGGCGCCTCGGGGTGGATCTGCCAGAAACCGCCGTTGCTGACCCGCCAGGTCCGCCCGACGGCGCGCTCGCGCACGAAGGTGCGGCCGTGCACCCGGTGGAAGTTGCCCTGGTCGTCGATGCGACTGATGGAGACCGGGCGGTCCAGCTCGACCAGCGGCAGCTGGGCGCCCGGCGCCGGGGTGAGCACCACCTGGCGGTCGGAGGAGCCGGAGGCGGCGATCGCCTCGACCGAGGCGACGCCCGGCCAGTCGTGGGCCTCCACGCCCAGCTCGGTGACGCCCTCGGCGGCGATCAGGCAGCGGTCGATCGGCTGGATGTCGTGCGAGCGGTGCTTGCGCAGCCCCACCTTGCCGGTCGCCGGGTCGACGGCGTACTGGACGCGGGTGCGCCAGGCCGGCACCTGCCCGGCCGGCAGCTTGCCGCCGACCGGCTCGACGCTGCCGTCCCAGCCGGCCTCGACCGGGGTCAGGTCGGCCAGCTTGGCCAGCTGCTCGGTCAGCACCTGCACCTTGAGCTTGCGCTGGCCGCCGGGCGTCACGTGCTGCCAGTCGCAGCCGCCGCACTTGCCGGGCCCGGAGAACGGGCACGGCGGGGCGATCCGGTCCTTGGCGGGCTCCAGGATCTCCACCGCGTCGGCGCGCAGGAAGCGCGAGGCGGTGGTGCCCTCGGTGATCTGCGCGATCACCTTCTCGCCCGGCAGCGCGTGCCGGACGAACACGACCCGGCCCTCGTGCCGGGCCACGCAGTGGCCGCCGCCGTGGGCGACCGGGCCGACCTCGACCTCGTAGCGCTCGCCGACCAGCGGGTCGCCGGCGGGCGCCTTGGGCGCGGCCTCGGCCCGGGGCGCGCGGGTGGTGGAGCGCAGCGCGCGGGGCGGGAGCACGGCCTGCTTGCGCGCACGCGCGCCGCCCTTCGCCTCTCCCTGCCCCTGCTGCGCCTGCTGGCCCTGCTCGCGCTGCTGGCCCTGCCGGCCCTGCTGCGCCGGCTGGCCGGCCCGGTCCCCGCGGGCCTCACCGCGGCCGGACCGCTCGGGCCGCTCGGACCGTTCGGTGCGCTCACCGCGCTCGGGGCGCCCGGCACGCGGCGCGCGCTCGGGAGAAGGCTCGGGGGAGCGCTCCGGAGCGCGCTCCTCCGGCGCGAGCGGCGCCGTCCGCGCGGTGAACCCGTCGCGGTCGGTCGCCTCCGGCCGCGACGGCTTGCCCCAGCGCGGCCGGGCGACCTGCCCGGGCCGGCCGGAGGAACCGCCCTTGCGGGCACCCTTGCCCGAGGAGCCGTTGGAACGAGACGGGGTGTTGCGGGTCACTGGGAGGAGTCCTTCTTGCTGCTGTCAGCCGACCCGGCGGGCTTCGCCGAGACTTCCGACTTTACGGCCTTCGGCGCCCGGGGCTCACCACGCCGGACGGCACCCGGCGCCGACCAGGCCTTCTGCGGCTTGCGCCGCTCGGACGACTCCAGCTGCCACGGCACCGAGGTCACCATCACACCCGGCTTGAACAGCAGCCGGCCCTTGAGCCGCAGCGCGCTCTGGTTGTGCAGCAGGTGCTCGTACCAGTGACCGACCACGTACTCCGGGATGTACACCGAGACCACGTCGCGCGGGCTGCTGCGGCGCAGGTTCTTCACGTAGTCCAGCACCGGGCCGGTGATCTCGCGGAACGGCGAGTCCAGCACCTTGAGCGGCACCTCGATCCCGCGCTCGTCCCACTCCGCGCGCAGCGCCGCGGTGTCCACCGGATCGACGTTCACGGTCACCGCCTCCAGGGTGTGCGCGCGGGCGAGCCGGGCGTACGCCAGCGCGCGCAGCGCCGGCTTGTGCAGCTTGGAGACCAGGACGATGGCGTGCACCCGGGTCGGCAGCACCACGTCGTCCGGCTCCTCCGCGGCGACGAGCTCCGCGGAGACCCGGTCGTAGTGCCGGCGGATCGCCTTCATCATCACGAACAGCACGACCATCGCCGCGATGGCGATCCAGGCGTGGCTGATCTTGGTGGCGAGCACCACGATCAGCACCGCCATGGTCATCACCAGGCCGAAGGTGTTGATCGCCCGGCTGCGCTGCATGTGGCGGCGCTTGGCCGGGTCGGTCTCGGTGCGCAGGTTCCTGGTCCAGTGCCGGATCATGCCGGACTGGCTCATGTTGAACGACACGAAGACGCCGACGATGTAGAGCTGGATCAGCCGGGTCGGGTCCGCGTCGAAGGCGACGATGAACAGGATCGCGGCCAGCGCCAGCAGGATGATGCCGTTGGAGAAGGCCAGCCGGTCGCCGCGGGTGTGCAGCTGGCGCGGCAGGTAGCGGTCCTGGGCCAGGATCGAGCCCAGCACCGGGAAGCCGTTGAACGCGGTGTTCGCGGCCAGCACCAGGATCAGGCCGGTGACGGCGGCGACGAAGTAGAAGCCCGGCGTGAAGTTCGAGAACACGGCCTCGCTGATCTGGGCCAGCGCGGTCTTCTGGTGGTAGTCGCCGGGCACGCCGACCAGCTGGTGCGCGGGCTCCTCGGCCATCTGGACGCCGGTCAGCCGGGCCAGCCAGATGATGCCCATGAACATCACCACGGCGACGCTGGCCATCATCAGCAGGGTGGTCGCCGCGTTCTTGCTCTTCGGCTTGCGGAACGCCGGCACGCCGTTGGAGATCGCCTCCACGCCGGTCAGCGCCGCACAGCCCGAGGAGAACGCCTTGAGCAGCAGGAACACCATGGCGAAGCCGGCCAGGGACTCGTTCCCGGCGGTCGCCTGCAGGTGGAAGCCCGCGCTCTCGGCGGGCATCTCCTGCCCCAGCCCGAAGTGCCGGAACACTCCGTACACCACCATGCCGACCACGCCCACCATGAAGGCGTACGTCGGGACGGCGAAGGCCGACCCGGACTCCCGGACGCCGCGCAGGTTCATCCCCATCAGCAGGATGACCACGACGACCGACAGGGTCAGCTCGTGGCCGCGCAGCGCCGGCACCGCCGACACCACGTTGGCCACGCCCGAGGTGGTGGAGACCGCGACGGTGAGGATGTAGTCGACCATCAGCGCGCTCGCGACCACCAGGCCGGAGTTGGGGCCGTGGTTCACGGTGGCGACCTCGTAGTCGCCGCCGCCGCTCGGGTAGGCGTGCACGTTCTGCCGGTACGAGGCGACCACCGCGAGCATGACGATGGCGACGACGACGCCGATCTGCCACGAGAAATGGATGGCCGAGGCACCCGCCAGGGAGAGCGTCAGCAGGATCTCCTCGGGCGCGTACGCGACCGAGGAGAGCGCGTCCGAGGCGAAGACGGGCAGCGCGATGCGCTTGGGGAGCAGCGTCTCCCCCAGCTTGTCGCTGCGCAACGCACGCCCGATGAGGATGCGTTTCGGTAGGTCAGTCGGCATAGGCACGTTAAGGAATCGTAGGGGTAGTCCGGCGCGCGGTCCGACGGGCCACCCCCTTCCTGCCCGCCTTGGTGCCCCCCTTCGTCGCGACTGTGTTCGGTGGACCGGCTAGCGTGTCGGATACGAGCAGGGCGGCAACACTCAGGTTGTCGTACCGAGCCACACGAGGACGCCCGCCCCCGACAGCGGGGCGGGGAAACGGAGATTGAGCGGTGTTTGCGCAGGTCATGGCCCCAACGGGACGGGTGAGGTAGCGCCGGTGCACATCGTCATCATGGGCTGCGGCCGGGTGGGCTCCGCGCTCGCCCGCGCGCTGGAGAAACAGGGCCACTCGGTGGCCGTGGTCGACCAGGACCCGACCTCGTTCCGTCGGCTGGGTGCCGGGTTCAACGGGCGCCGGGTGACCGGGGTCGGCTTCGACCAGGACACCCTGAAGGAGGCGGGCATCGAGGAGGCGGGCGCCTTCGCCGCCGTCTCCAGCGGTGACAACTCCAACATCATCGCCGCCCGGGTGGCCCGCGAGAACTTCGGTGTGGAGAACGTCGCGGCCCGGATCTACGACCCCCGGCGCGCCGAGGTCTACCAGCGGCTGGGTATCCCGACCGTCGCCACCGTCCGCTGGACGGCCGACCAGATGCTGCGCCGGCTGCTGCCGAGCGGCGCCGAGCCGCTCTGGCAGGACCCGAGCGGCGCCGTCCAGCTCGCCGAGGTCGCCTACGCCCCCGAGTGGGTCGGCCACCGGCTGAGCGAGCTGGAGGAGGCCTCCGGCACCCGGGTGGCGTTCCTCACCCGGCTCGGCGAGGGCGTCCTGCCCACGTCCCAGATGGTGGTGCAGGAGGGCGACCTGGTGCACGTGATGCTGCGCCGGGCCGACCTGACAGCCGTCGAGGCCGCGTTCGCGCAGGGCCCGGAGAGAGAGGGTCACTGATGCGAGTCGCCATTGCCGGGGCCGGTGCGGTCGGCCGCTCGATCGCGGGCGAGCTGCTGGAGAACGGCCACGAGGTCCTGCTGATCGACAAGAACCCGAACTCCATCTCGGTGGAGCGGGTCCCCATGGCGGAGTGGCTGCTGGCCGACGCCTGCGAGATCACCTCGCTCGACGAGGCGGCGCTGCAGCGCTGCCACGTGGTGATCGCCGCGACCGGTGACGACAAGGTCAACCTGGTCGTCTCGCTGCTCGCCAAGACCGAGTACGGGGTGCCGCGCGTCGTCGCCCGGGTGAACAACCCGAAGAACGAGTGGCTCTTCAACGAGTCCTGGGGCGTGGACGTCGCCGTCTCCACCCCGCGCCTGATGTCCGCCCTGGTCGAGGAGGCGGTCAGCGTCGGCGACCTGGTCCGGCTGATGCGCTTCAGCCAGGGCAACGCCAACCTGGTCGAGCTGACCCTGGCCTCCGACACCGAGCTGGTCGGCACCCGGGTCGGCGACGTGGCCTGGCCGCAGGACACCGCCCTGGTGACGATCATCCGCGAGGGCCGGGTCCTGGTGCCGCGCAAGGACGACACCCTGGAGGGCGGCGACGAACTGCTCTTCGTGGCCGCCCAGGAGCGCGAGGAGGAGCTGGAGGACCTGCTCTCCGGCACGCCCGGCTCCCCGTCCTAGGCGCCGAACGCCCGGACGCCGTGTACGGCCGAGGGCCCGCACTCTTCGTGAGTGCGGGCCCTCGGCCGTACGGTCCTGCGGTCGGTCGTGGCAGGCGGGTCGTGGCAGGCGGGTGTCAGTTCCCCCGGGCGGACCCGCCGGCGGAGTGGTCCCGACCGGGCTGCGCCGGCTCAGGCTCCGGCTCATCGTCCAGCTGCGCCTTGATCGGCGGCGGCGCCTTCAGCAGGATCTGCCAGGTCACGTACATCGCCAGCAGCAGCGGCGGGATGCCCAGGGCGACCTTGAGCCAGCCCAGCAGATTGACGTTGTGGGTGAAGTACAGCGGGAAGAGGATCACCGGCTTGATGCCCATGATCAGCACCCAGGCCCAGGTGGCCTTCGTGTAGGCGGCCAGCCGGCCCGGGTTCTCCTTGCGCCAGGTGAACATCTCGCCGGTGACCGGGCCGAGCATGATGCCGATCAGCGGCCAGCGGACCAGCGCCGAGACCGCCAGGCCCACGCAGTAGCCGACGTTCCAGAGCAGACCCGGCAGGTAGAAGTTCTCCGCCTTGCCGGTCTTCATCGAGATCCAGGCGCCGATGGCCACGCCGAACACGCCGCTGAAGGCGTGCTGGACGGTCTCCCGCTTCAGCAGCCGCGCCACCACGAACAGCGCGCTCAGCGCGAGCGCCGCCCAGGCCGCGGCGGGCACCTTGTGGGTGATGTTGTACGTGACGATGAAGACCAGGCCGGGCAGGGTCATGTCGATCATGCCCCGGACACCGCCGAAGGCCTTCATCACCGTGTCGGCCGCCTCCCGGGAGGCCGCCGCCCGGGCCGCCTCCTCGTCGAGGGTCGACACCGGGCCGAGCTGGGCGGCGGAATCGCCGCCGGGCTGGTTGCTCACGCTCATTCGCTCCCGTGTCCGACCGGACGCAGCTCGTAGCGGGGGTTGAACAGAACCCGCCGACCGCGTGCGTGGCTGATCCGGCCGCTGGCGACCAGACGGCGCCCCGGCTCGATGCCCATGATGGAGCGGCGACCGAGCCAGACCACGTCCAGCGCCTCGGTGCCGTCGAAGAGCTCCGCCTCCAGGGCCGGCACACCGGCCCGCGGGCGGAGCGTCACGGTGCGCAGGGTGCCCGCGACGGTGACCAGTTGCCGGTCCCCGCAGCTGGCGATCGGAGTACAGCCCGACTCCGCCGCGCTCTCCTGACGCAGCTCCTCGGCCTCGAGCTCCTCCGCGGAGGAGGTCAGCCGACTGAGCATGCGGCGAAAACGCCCCTGCGGCTGGCCGCTGCTGTTGTCACCACTCATGTCGGAAGGGTACCGGTTCCGGGCCCCCCGGCGGCAGGCCGCGCAACCCGCCCGGGGCCGCCGCGGGCCCGCGCCGGACGTCCCACGACGGCCGCCGGGGCGGCGGGACGGCCCGCCCGCTCAGCCCTCGAAGCGGTAGCCCATGCCCGGTTCGGTGATGAAGTGGCGCGGGTGCGAGGGGTCCCGTTCGAGCTTGCGCCGCAGCTGGGCGAGGTAGACCCGCAGATAGTTCGTCTCGGTGCGGTAGGCCGGCCCCCACACCTCCTGGAGCAGCTGGGTCTGGCTGACCAGCCGGCCGGCGTTGCGGACCAGGACCTCCAGCAGATGCCACTCGGTCGGGGTAAGGCGCACATCGGTGCCGTCCCGGTTCACCTTCTTCGCCGCCAGGTCGACGGTGAAGCTGTCGGTGACCACCACCGAGTCGTCCTCCCCGCTGACCGGCTCGGCCCGGCGGACGGCGGCGCGCATCCGGGCGAGCAGCTCGTCCATGCCGAAGGGCTTGGTGACGTAGTCGTCGGCGCCCGCGTCCAAGGCCTCGACCTTCTCGTCGGAGGCGTGCCGGGCGGAGAGCACGATGATCGGCACCCTGGTCCAGCCGCGCAGGCCCCTGATCACCTCGACCCCGTCCATGTCGGGCAGACCGAGGTCGAGGACGACGACGTCGGGGTGGCGGGCGGCGGCGAGCTCCAGGGCGCTCGCGCCGTCGTGCGCCGCGTCGACCTCGTACTTGCGGGCCTTGAGGTTGATCACCAGCGCGCGGACGATCTGCGGTTCGTCGTCCACGACGAGGACCCGGGTCATACGGGCTCCGCCTTTCGGGGCTGTCGGATCGGGGGATGGTCGTTCGGAAGGTGGGACGCGGTGGCTGGTGCGGCCGGTGCGCCTGGTCGGCCTGGTCTACGCGGTCTGTCCGGGGCGTGGGAGACGATCATGCGGGAGCCGCTGGGAGTTCCGGCCCGACCGGCTCCCACCCGTCCCCCGGCTCGGGCACGCGCTCGGCGGCCGGAAGCGTGACCACCATGGTCAGCCCGCCGCCCGGGGTGTCCTCGGCGGTCACGGTGCCGTCCATCGCCTCGACGAAGCCGCGCGCCACCGCGAGGCCGAGGCCCACCCCGGCCCCGCGCGGCGCGTCGCCGTACCGCTGGAACGGCGCGAAGATCCGCTCCTTGGCGTCCTCCGGCACCCCCGGCCCCCGGTCCACGATCCGCAGCTCCACCCGGCCAGGCCCGTCCGGCGACCGCAGGGCACCGGCCTTGACCAGCACCTTCACACCGACGGGGCTGTACTTCACGGCGTTCTCAATCAGATTGGCCAGCGAGCGCTCCAGCAGCCCGCCGTCCGCCCGGATCATCGGCAGGGACTCCGGCACGTCCAACCGGACGGCCCCCGGCGGGACACCGCCCAGCGCGAACGGCACCACCTCGTCCAGGTCGGTCTCCTGGATCAGCGGGGTGACCGTGCCGGTCTGCAGCCGGCTCATGTCGAGCAGGTTGTTGATCAGATGGTCGAGCCGGTCCGCCCCCGCCTCGATCCCGGCCAGCAGCTCCGCCTCGTCCTCCTCGTCCCACTCCACGTCCGCCGAGCGGAGCGAGCTCACCGAGGCCTTGATCCCGGCGAGCGGGGTCCGCAGGTCGTGCGAGACGGCGGCCAGCAGCGCGGTCCGGATCCGGTTGCCCTCCGCCTCCCGGCGGGCCGCCGCCGCCTCCCCGGCCAGCCGCCGGCGCTCCAGCAGCACGGCCGCCTGGGCGGCGAACGCCCCGAGCAGCCGGCGGTCCTCGCCCGGCAGCACCCGGCCGCGCAGCGCGAGGGCCAGGTGCTCCCCGATCGGCACCTCCACGTCGGCCGTCTCCGGCCGCTCCGGCGGACGCGGGCCCGCCGTCGCCACCGGCTGCCATGCCCCGAGCGGATCGGGCCGCTCCAGCAGCGCGGCCGCCTCCTGCTGGAAGGTCTCCCTGACCTGTTCCAGCAACGCGGTCAGCACCCCGTCCCCAGTCGGCGCCCCGCGCAGGACCGTGCCGGCGAGCGCGCTGAGCGTCTGCGCCTCGGTCTGGCTGCGGGCCGCCTGATGGGTCCGCCGCGCCGCCAGGTCCACCACGCTGGCCACGGCGATGCCGACCGCGGTGAATATCGCCACCGCCATGATGTTCTGCGGCTCGTCGATCGTGAAGGTGTGGATCGGCGGAGCGAAGTAGTAGTTCAGCGCCGAGGACGCGACCAGCGCCGAGGCGATCGCCGGGAACAGCCCGCCCACCAGCGCCGCGCAGACCGTCAACGACAGGAACAGCAGCATGTCCGTGGTCAGGCCGAGACCGTCGATGTTGACCAGCAGCAGCGCCAGCAGCGGCGGCCCCGCCACGCCGATCAGCCAACCCGCGATCGTCCGCGTCCGGCCCAGATCGGTCACCTTGCGGATCGGGATCCGCCCACGCCCCTTCGCCGCGTGCTCGTGCGTGACGATGTGCACGTCGATGTCGCCCGACTCGCGGGTCACCGTGCCGCTCACCCCCGGGCCGTAGACGTACTGCCAGGCCGGCCGGCGGCTGGTGCCGAGCACGATCTGGGTGGCGTTCACCCCCCGCGCGAACTCCAGCAGTCCGGCGGCCGGATCGTCGCCCAGCACCGCGTGGTACGAACCCCCCAGGCTCTCCACCAGCGCCCGCTGCTCGATCAGCGCCTGCGACGACCCCGAACCGGAGCCCGCCAGCCCGTCCGAGCGGGAGATGTGCACGGCCAGCAGCTCACCGCCCGATCCGCGGGCCGCGATCCGGGCCGCCCGCCGGATCAGCGTGGCACCCTCCGGACCGCCCGTCAGACCGACCACGATCCGCTCACGCGCCTGCCAGACGCCCTGGATCCCCTGCTCGGCCCGGTAGTTCTGCAGGTACTCGTCGACCCGGTCGGCCGTCCACAGCAGCGCCAGTTCCCGCAGCGCCGTCAGGTTCCCCGGCCGGAAGTAGTTGGCGAGCGCCGCGTCGATCTTCTCCGGCGCGTACACGTTGCCGTGCGCGAGGCGGCGCCGCAGCGCCTGCGGCGACATGTCGACCAGCTCGATCTGGTCCGCCCGCCGCACCACCTCGTCCGGCACCGTCTCCCGCTGCCGCACCCCCGTGATGCCCTCGACGACGTCGCCGAGCGACTCCAGGTGCTGGATGTTCACCGTCGATATGACGTCGATCCCGGCCGCGAGCAGTTCCTCGACGTCCTGCCACCGCTTCTCGTGCCGGCACCCCGGCACATTGGTGTGCGCCAGCTCGTCCACCAGCGCCACCTGCGGCCGGCGCGCCAGCACCGCGTCCAGGTCCATCTCGGTGAACACGGCGCCGCGATGCGTCAGCTCCCGCCGGGGCACCAGCTCCAGACCGCCCGCCCGCGCCGCCGTGTGCCGGCGCCCGTGGTCCTCGACGAACGCCACCACGACGTCCGTGCCGCGCTCCAGCCGCCGGTGGGCCTCCGCGAGCATGGCGTACGTCTTGCCGACCCCGGGGGCCGCCCCGAGGTAGATCCGTAGCCTGCCGCGTCCCATGTGCACCATTCTTGATCCGGCCGAACCTGGCTGCCATCCCGGACCATCCCGGACACCAGTTCCCTTCGCCTTCGAGACTACGGCGCAGGCGCCGTTTTGCCAGCGATCCGGGCTCTGAGCTGGGAGTTTTAGCGCCATTTTGATGGGGCTCCGGGGCGGAGGGCAGCTGCCGGCAAGTGCCGTGGCGGAAATGGCGGTAAACGCAAAGAACCCCCATCCGGATCCCGGATGGGGGTTCTTTGGAATGATTGTTCGGCGGCGTCCTACTCTCCCACAGGGTCCCCC
>NZ_JBHSOF010000068.1:0-36787 GCF_042656005.1 Kitasatospora misakiensis
TTCCCCCAAGGGACTTTCACCCTCAAGCAATCGCCCATGCTGGGCGCACAACGCGGCGCGTCACCGTCCCGGGCCCGGGACGGTGACGCGCCCGCCGGCTACCGGGAGGTGGTCGGGTCGAGCAGCAGTCGCGCGGCCGTCTCGGCGCCGTCGGTGCGGATCTCGCCGGCCACGACGGCCGCCCGGGCCCGGGTCTCCGGGGCCAGGACGGTCCGCAGCGCGGCGGCCACGGACTCGGCGGTAGGGACGGCCGCGTCGTGCACCGCGCCGATGCCCAGCTCGGCGACCCGGGCGGCCCAGTACGGCTGGTCGACGATCTGCGGCACCACCAGCTGCGGCGCACCGGCCCGGGCGGCGGCCGTCGTGGTGCCCGCGCCGCCGTGGTGCACGACGGCGGCCACCCGGGCGAACAGCGCCTGGTGGTTCACCTCGCCGACGACGAAGCAGTCGTCCCGGCCGTCGCCCTCGGACAGCTCCGCCCAGCCCCGGCCGACCACGACCCGCCGGCCCGCCGCGCGCGCCTCGTCGACGGCCAGCCGGGCGACGTCCGCCGACCCGCGCATCGGCATGCTGCCGAAGCCCACGTACACCGGGGGCTCGCCCGCGTCCAGGAACGCGGTCAGCTCGGCGGGCAGCGGGCGCGGGTCCGGCCGGAGCCAGGCGCCGGTCTGCACCACGTCCAGGTCGGCGGGCCGCCGCCACGGGCCGAGGGTCGGGTCGGTGGCCAGCCACGGCCGCTCGGTGAGGACGTGGTCGCGGACGTTCTCCACCGTCGGCAGGCCGACCGACACCCGGTGGGCGTTGACCGGGCCGCCGAACAGCGCGTTCATGCTCTCGGCGTCCCGCTCCCAGAGCTTGGTGTTGTCGGCGCCCTCGGGCGCCGCCGGCCGGCCCGGGTACTGGAACGGCGCGTGGTGCGGCGACGGCAGGATCGTGGGCTGGAGGCCCACGTAGACGAAGCGGGCGCCCAGCTTCTCGGCCGCCGCCCGCGCGCCGGCCGCACTCGGGAACAGGCCGGTCGCGACCACCGCGCCGCCCGCCTCGGCCTGCCCGAGGACCGCCTCGTAGGAGGCGGCGGTCAGGGTCGCGACCCGGGTGGGGAAGTCGGTCGGCGCCGGCGCCGCCCCGGTCACCAGCGCGCGCACCGCGTCACTGACCGGCACCAGCGGCACGCCCAGCTCGGCCAGCCGCGCCGCGAACTCCTCGTCCGGCGGAGCGCACACCCGCACGTCCGCGCCCTGGTCGCGCAGCCGCACCGCGAGCGCCGCCAGCGGCTCGACGTCCCCCCGCGACCCGTACGTCGACAGCACAACTCGCATCTCGCGCCCTCCCTGGTCCCCGCACATCGATTTCGGAGGGTGATTCTGCGACGTCACCGGGGCCTTGCGGCAAGCCCCCCGGTCCGCTATAGCTTGGAGACGGCGGTGATGATGATCACTCAGATCCGCTGCCCCACCCCGACGCCCGGTAAGGTCCGGTGCGAAGGAAGGGGGACCGCATGGGGCGGCATCGGATCCTGCTGCTGGACGCGGCTCCCGGGGACCTGCTGGGCGTGGAGCTGGAGCGCCTGCTCGGCCACGGGCTGGCCGTCACGCTGAACCTGCGCCGGGTCGCCGACCACACCGCCGTGCGGGCCGACTGGGCCGGGCGGGTGGAGTTCACCGACTTCGACCCCTTCGACGAGGCGGCGCTGATCGCCGAGACCCTCGGTGGCGGAGGCCACCACGCCGTCAAGTCCCGGGCCGGGGTGCCGCTGCGCGCCGCGTTCCTCGCCGCCGCCACCGGGGCCCGGACGGCCGGCCCGCGGGCGGCCGCGCCGCTGCGCGTGGTGGGCCGGGCGGGGGCCGGCACCGACCACGTCGACCTGGCCGCCACCGCCCGCCACGGGGTCGCCGTCACCCACACGCCCGGGTCCAACGCCGACGCGGTCGCCGAGTTCGCCCTGGCCCAGCTCCTCGCGCTGACCCGGGACCTCGTCGCCCACAACGAGTCCTCCCACCGGGGCCGTTGGCGCAGCCCGGCGGCGCCCGCCCGGGCCCTGTCCGAGCTGACCCTCGGCATCCTCGGCCTCGGCCGGATCGGCCGGGCCCTGGCCGGGCGGGCGCGCGCCCTCGGCATGACCGTCCAGGGCCTCGGTCGGCACCCCGCCCCTGGGGACGGGGTGCCTCGTGCCGGCTCCCTCGCCGAGTTGCTGGCGGCCAGCGACGTGGTCTCCGTCCACCTGCCGCTCACCGCGGAGACCCGGGGCCTGATCGGCCGGACGGAGCTGGCGCTGCTGCGGCCGGGCGCGATCCTGCTGAACACCGCCCGCGGCGGGATCGTCGACGAGTCGGCCCTGGCGGACGCCCTGCGCGACCCGACCCACCCCCTCGCGGCGGCGGCCGTCGACACCTTCGCGCACGAGCACGCCGCGTTCGACTCACCGCTGTTCGGACTCCCCAACGCCCTGCTGACCCCGCACGTGGCCGGGATGACCCGCAGCGCGATGGCCGAGGCGGCCGTCCGCTGCGCCGACCACATCGCGGCGCTCCTGAGCGGGCGCCCGGACGGTGTGCCGGTGGCCACCGCCTGACCTGCGCTGATGGCCGGTCAGGCGGTGGCCCGCGCTTGGGGACCGCGTCAGGCCGTGCCGGGGGTCAGGGGGGCGGTGATGCCCGGTTGGGTGCCGGCGCCGAAGGACCAGCCCTCGACGTCGCCCGGGGCCGGGTCGTAGGAGCCCGCGCCGAGGTTGCTGTAGGACCACGGACCGCCGTGCGCGGCGTGCCAGTACGACCAGTAGGCGGTGCCGGTCGGGTTGGTGCAGCTCGCCGGCAGGGCGTTGATCTTGCAGACGAAGCCCGGGAAGCGCGGATGGAAGGCGTACGGGAAGCCGGCGCCGGTGAGGGCGGCGAGGCCGCTGGCCGGGTCGCCCGGGGCGCAGCCGGTCTGGATGCCGCCCCCGAGGGCGGTGAAGTCGACGACGACGGTGACTCCGGAGGTCCCGGTGCAGGCGGCGGCCCGGGCGGGCGGGGCGGTGGCGGTGGAGACGCCGAGCAGGCCGGCGGTGAGCGCCGCGGCGGCGGCGAGGGCGCCGAGCGTGCGGCGGGTGGTGCGGGCAGGTCGGGCGGGTCGGGCGGTGGTGGTCATGGGTGTGCTCCTCGGGTGCGGCGCGCGGGGGCGGGCAGTCACGGGCGGGCGCCCTGGGCGCTGAGGCCGGCCAGCCCCTGGCCGGAGAGGCCGAGGACGGCCTGGGCGGTGGCCCGGGCGGCGTTGGCGGGGTTGAAGCCGCTCGCGTCGTAGGCGACGGCGCCGCGCACGGCGGGGTCGGCCGCGCAGCCCTGCTGCAACTTCACCAGGCTGCCCCAGCCCTTGAGCCCAGCGGCGAACCGTCCGCCGGTGAGCAGCGTCGAGGCGGCCAGGCCGGTGCTGTTGGCGTTGGAGGCGGTGGCACCGGCCGCCGCGAAGCCGCCGTCGGCGTTCTGGTGGGCCGTCAGCCAGTCCAGGCCCGCCTTGGCCTTGGCCGCCCGGCCGGTCGCGGCGAGGGCCTGGGCGGCGAGCGCGGTGGCGTCGGTGTCGGCGGCACAGGCGGGCTGCCCGAAGGCGATCGGGAAGCCGCCGTCGGCGCACTGGGCGGCGGCCAGGAAGTCGGCGGCCGCGGCCGGGGCGCCGCCGGGCGTGCGCTGGAGGGCGAGCAGGGCGAGCGACTGGCCGAAGGCGTTGCTGTAGTCGCCCCATTGCGAACGGTCGGAGAAGCGACCGGTCGGCGTCAGCAGCGAGCGCAGCCGGGCGGGCAGGTCGACGCCGCCGAAGGCCGCCGGGTCGCCGCCGCGCACCTCGGCGGCGAGCAGGAGCTTGGCGGTGGCGCCCGCGTAGGCCTCGGTGGTGCCGTCGCCGAGGTAGCCGCTCAGGATGTCGGGCCGGGCGAGCCAGGCGGTGGCGCGGGCGGCGGCCTGGTCGGCGCTGCGGGCGGCGGCGAAGGCCAGGACGGCGTCGACGGTGAGGCCCTGGTCGGGGTAGGCGGTGCCGTCGAAGACCGACTCGAAGTGGTCGCCGTCGACGAGTTGGCGGGCCAGCCACCCGGCCGCGGCGGCGTCCGGGCGGTGGGTGGCGGAGGCGGTGTCGCCGGAGGCCGGGGCCGCCGGGGCGGCGGTGGCGGCCGGGAGAGCCGTGGTCAGCGCGAGCGCGGCTATCGCGAGCGGGCCGAGCGAGCGGCGGAACACATTCCGGGTCTTGGTCTCGGTCTGGGGCACGGTCATGGGCACGGGAGGCCTTTCCGGGCCTGGGCGCACGGGTGCCGCCGGCCGCCGCCCGGGGTGTCCGCCGGCCGGCTCCTGGGGCCCCTGGCCGCAGACCACGACGGGAGGAGGGGGGCACACACCTCCGCCGACGGGTACTCGGGCTCGCCGCCGACTGCCGTCGGCGGCCTACCGTTGCGGGTCAGCGCCGGAATTCGACCGGACTTCCCCCGACGGCGGAGTCAGAACATGACGGCTCATGATGTCGGCTCTGCTGACAAACTGACAAGAGGTCAGGGCCGGTCCAGCCCCGGTGGATCGAACCGCCCCCCGCACGACATGGGCCCGCCCGGCCGTCGCGGGTGCGGCGGCCGGGCGGGCGATCGACCGGGGGCGGACGGGGTCCGGGCGCCGGGGTCAGGCGCCCTGGTAAGGACCCCGGGGCAGCCGCCGTCCGGTCAGCAGGTGCCGGCCGCGCGCTCGCGCACGACCAGATCGGTGCGGCCCGCCGTGGCGTCCAGCCAGACCACCCGGGTGCCCCGGTCGGCCGCCGGGCCGTACTGGCCGCCGCGGTTGCAGGAGAGCCGCTCGGGGGTGCCGCCGGTGAGCGGCAGCTGCCAGAGCTTCGGCAGGTCGGCGTTCTTCGTGCCCTTGGTCGCACGGTGGCCGTAGTCGCCGAAGGTGACCGCGCGGTCGGAGGCGGTGAGGCTGCGGATCCGGTGCGGTGCGCCGCTGCCGCCGGGGAGGAGGTCGGTCACGCCGGAACCGTCCAGGGCGCCGGAGCGGATCGCGCTGCCCTTCGTGCTGTCGGCGGGCGACTCCACCCAGAGCAGTCGGTCGCCGGCGAGGCGGGTGCTGCCGACCTCGGTCCCGGGGGCGTTCGCGTCGTCCACCACGTACTGGGCGACGACCTTGCCGGCGGCGATCGAGTAGACGGTCGGCGCGCTCACCGTCCGCTCACCCGCCTCCCAGCTCTCCGTCCAGGCGAGCAGGCCGTCCTTGAGCGAGAGGTCGGAGGCGCGGTGGCCGTCCGGCAGCGGGATCCCCACCGCCGGGGCGCCGTCGCGGGAGAGCATCGGCCCGGCCTTCCCGGTGGCGGGGTCGTTCCCCACGAAGGCCACGTCGCCGCCGGCGACCCGGACGCCGCTCAGGAACGCGTTCACCGCGCGGTGGACGCTGCGCACCGGTCCGCCGTCGAGCGGCCGGGCCAGCACCTCCGTGCCCCAGGTGCCGTCGGCGCCGGGGCCCATGGCCACCCACGCGGCGGACGTGCCGTCGGTGGCGGGCCAGCCGTGCGAGCGGCCGTCCTCGGGGCTGAGCCGGACGGGCTCGGCGGAGCCGCCGACGGCTCCCGCGAACACGGCCATGCTGCCCTTGGCGCCCTTGCCCGCGGTGGCCGCCACCCAGCGGCCGGCGGCGACGTCCGGCGCGATGCTCTCGCTGGAGAGCTCGCGCAGCAGCGGGCGGCTGTCCACGCCGATCCGCCGCTGCCAGCCGTCCTTGATCCCGTGCGCGTCGAACGCCCCGGCGACGGTGCGGAGTTGGGCACGGTCGAGGCCGAGCGCGCGACCGGCGGCGAGCACCGCGTTGCGGGCGTCGACGAAGTCGTCCAGCGGGGTGAGGTACTCGGCGAGCGCGCGGTAGACCAGGCGGTCGGCGAGGAGCGGGTCGAGGGTGCGCCGGATGTCCCACAACGCCCCCGAGACGATGGTGGAGTTGAGGTGCGCGCCGCCGCTGTCGACGCCGGACGGCACCCCGATGTAGTCGGCGACGGTGGTGCGGCGGTCGTCCATCCGCCGGTCGGCGCAGGCTTCGGGGGTGCCGGTGCGGCAGAGGCCCTCGCCGAGCAGCGCGGCCTTCGGGTCGGTCATCGGGATGCCCCGGCTGGTCACCTCGATCGCGTTGCCGAAGTAGTCCGCGACGGCCTCGTCGAGCGCGCCGGACTGGCCGAGGTTGACGAACCCGGCCGTGTACTTGACGACGCCGTGGGTCATCTCGTGGCCGGCGACGTCCCGCGCGACGGAGAACGGGTGGCGCTTCTCGCTGCCACCGCTGTAGATCATCTTCTCGCCGTCCCAGTAGGCGTTCTCCAGGGGCTCGCCGTTGCTGGTGACGTTGACCACGGAGGTGATCGGTCCGGCCTTGCCGTCGATCCCGTCGCGGCCCAGGCGGTCGCGGTAGAAGTCGTACACGGCGGCGGCGTTGAGGTGGGCGTCGGTGGCGCCGCTGGTGCCGGTGGAGGCCGGGAAGTCGGTGGTCGCCGAGGCCGCCGGGCGGGCGTCGGCGGGCAGGGAGCGCTCGAAGTCCATGACGTCCCGGCCGGCCGCGTCGTACGTGGTGACGGTGGCGGGGCGGGTGAGGTCGACGAGCTGGTAGGTGCCGTCCGGGAGCCGGCCGATGTTCACCCGCGTCGGGCGGCCGAGGGCGTCCGGGGCGGTACCGGTGGCGGGTTCGAGGCCGACGGCCTTGGCCGCGGGGGCCTCAGCGACCGGGGCGGACGGAGCGCGAACCTCGTAACTGAGGGCGACCTCGCCGACGGTGGCGTCCACGAACACCTCGCGCGCCTTCGCGGCCCAGTGCGCCGGGTCGGTCCCGCACACGGTGAAGTGGCGGACCAGCCGGCCGGCGCCGCCGGGCAGCACCAGCAGGCCATGGTCCTCGGCGACGGCACCCTCGCGGGCCGCCGGATCCCGGACCGCGTCGACAGCGAGCCTGCGCAGCACCTCGTCCGGCACGGTCTGCGCGGTCGGGGCGGCGAGGCCGGTGAAGTACTTGCCGCCCACCGACTCGACCCGCTGCCCGGCACCCTCGCCGACCAGGTGGACCAGGTACCTGGCCCCGAAGACCGGTATCCCGCCGTACCGCTGCTCGAACCTGACGGTGCGCCGACCGTCTGCGGCACGCTCCGTCCCGGACTCGGCCAGCTGCGCCGGGTCGACCCGGTAACGGTCCTGATGGGCGGCCAGATGCGCCCGGGCCGCCTCGCCCGGACCGGCACCGGGAGCCGCCTCGGCGAGCCCGGTGACCAGCTGCGGAGCAGCCGTCTCCGCCCCGGCGACCAGCCCGGGCACCGGATCGGCATCAGCGGCGGGGGCGGCGAACGCCGGTGGCACGCCCACACCGAGGCCGAGCACGGCGGCGATCGCGACACCGAGCAACTTGGGTCCGGGCATACGGGAACGGTGATGCACTGCGGTCCTCCCACGGGAAGCAAACGGTCCGACGGCCTGCCGGACCACACGTGAACAGCGGACGCCCCACCCCACGGCTCGTCCGTTCTCCGGAACCGGCCGCCCGCCATGCGGATCAACATAGGCCATCCCTCTGCATATGTCGATAGACTGAATATGTAGACCGGCAGACACTGAGGATGATCGATCCCCGTGGGACAACACCCGCCCATCACGTGCCCCCGCTGCCGCGCCATCCTGATCGCCGCGAGCTGCCCGTTCGATGAAGTGCAGGCCGCATACCATAACTTGATGATCTGTCATATCAGAGGCAAAATCGTGGCCGTACCGTAGTGGCACCGTTCCCGGAACGCGCCGACAGATGGGCAGGCGAACTCCTGTGAAAGCGACTCACTACTCCTATGCCGTGACGTCCCACTCGCCGGCGCAGCCCGCCGCCGTCTTCGCGCTGCTCCTACGTGCGGGTACCTGGCCGTCGTGGTCACCGATCGACTCCGCCGAGATCGAGGGCGGCGGTGACCCGGGCGCCCTGCAACAGGTGGGCGACACCAGGGTGTTCCGCACCGGCCGGGCGTTCTCCCGGGAGCGCGTCGTCGAACTCGTCTCCGACCGCAGGTTCGGCTACGAGACGGTCGGCGGTCCCTTCCGCTCCTACCGGGGCACCGTCGACCTCGCACAGGCGCCGCAGGGCGGTACCCACATCAGCTGGTCCGCCGTCTTCACCCCGAGACTCCCGCTGTCCGGCCGGTTCTGGCAGTGGTATCTGACGCGCTTCATGCAGCGCATGGCCGACGGCCTGGCCACCGCAGCGCCCCGGTCCCGCGGCTCGGAGGTTTGAGCAGCCGCGTCAGGCCGTTCGGCGGTCGGCCGAACCGGCTGTCGCCTCCAGTTGCCACAACGAGCCCGCTCCCGCCGGGGCTGGGTACCCGTCCGGTGCCTCGTACGGGGCCGCCAGCGTCACGGTTCCCACCAGCTCAGTCCCCTGCATGGCCACCCAGCACTCTCCTCTGTCCAATCGGCCGGCCGTGTCCTGCACCGACTGGTAGGAGGCAAAGAAGACCCGCCCTGCAGCAGCGTGATCGAAGGAGGCAGGGTGAAGCAGGCGCGTCAGCTCCTCAGCAGAGTCGCCCTCAGCGAATCGCCGCACCACGATTGGTCCGCGAGCGCCCTGGGACGTCGAATCACTGTTGCGCAGCGGTCCGAACCTTCACCGTCTCCTGGTCTCGGTCTCCCCCTTACCGCCCTCCCAAGCTCAAAGAACAGCGGGGCTCGACCCTGGCCGGCCAAGGATCAGTTCTGGGGCCGCTCCTGTACCGGCACGGCCGCACCGAGCTCGGCCAGTACGTCGCTCAGGGTCTGCTGGAAGAAGGGTTCGGGGTCGGCGAGGGTGAAGTCGAGGTGGCCGAAGACCTCTAGGGCGACGAGGCCGTAGATGCGGGTCCACGCCTGGACGAACTGGTGCAGGACGGGCAGGGGGACGTCCTGAGTGAGGTGTTCGCGCAGGTCGTCGTACTGGGACCACCAGGCCGGGGCCAGGTCTGGGGTGGCCTGCGGCTGGATGGCTCCCTCGCGCCAGAGCTGGGTCATCAGGCCGAGGAAGACCTGGCCGAAGCGCCAGCCCGCGTCGTGGGCCGGGTCCTCGGGGGCGGTGCCGGCGTCCGGGACGGGCTTGCCGAACAGCAGGGTGAACTCGCTTCGGTGCGCCAGCGCCCAACGGCGCAGGGCGCGGGCGGCGTCGGCGAGCCGGTCGGCGGTGGGAGCGTCGGGGCGGGCGTCGCGGGCGGCTTCGAGCTCGGCGGCCAGGTCGCGGTAGAGGCCGGCGACGACGGCCTGGACGAGGGCGCGGTGGTCGGGGAAGTAGCGGCAGACCCCAGGGGCGGTCATGCCGACCTCGCGGGCGGTGGCGCGCAGGGTGAGCGCGGCCGGCCCGTCGACGGCGAGCAGGTGCCGGGCGGCGGTCAGGATCTCCGCCGCGGTCTGCTCGCGCTGGCGCTCGCGGCGGGTGAGCGGCTGGTCGGGCATCCCATCTCCACTTGACTTTGCTGACACTGTCAGCTGTAGCTTACACCGTCAGCACTTGTTGGAGGCGTGGGAAGACCTCACGCCATGTCAGCCTGCCCTTACTCCTGGGGGATTCGCCCGATGTACGTGGTCATGCTCGGTTACTCGTTCTCGCCGCAGTGGCTCGCTCTGCCCCGCTCCGAGCGGCAGCGGCTCAAGGCGACCCACATCGCGCCGCTGGTGGAGAAGTACGCAGACCGGGTGCGGGCCCGGTTCTTCGACGCGGAGGCGTTCCAGACCCGGTTCAGCGACTTCGCGCTACTGGAGACCGAGGACCTGACGGCCTACTACTTCCTCATCGAGGAGCTGCGGGACACCCCGCTGGTCGGGCAGGGCTACCTGACCTTCAAGGATGTCGTGCTCGGCATCGAAGACGGCCACGAGCACTTCGAGCGCAGCCTCGCCGCCGGGGCCGCCGCATGAGTGCGCCGATCACCCTGATCCGGGCACTGACGTGCGCGTTCCTCCTCGACACGCTCGCGCAGGCCGCGCTCGCCGGCCTGTTCGTCACCGGCGACGTCGACCTGCTCGCCCGGCACGACGCGAACGCCCAAACTCCTCGCCGCCCTGGCCGCGGCACAGATCGCGGCCGCCGTCCTGCTCGACGACGTGGCGCCGGACATCGGGCATGGCAGCATAGGTGACCAACGTGAAGCCTCTGATACCTACGGACATGATCCTGTGGTGATACCTGGGTGTTGGCCGGTGGTGCTCGGGCTGCTTGCCGGGCGGTGCCGGTCGGGTTCGCGCAGCAGGGCCCAGTAGCCGACGGCGACGCAGGTGCCTACGGCCGCGCAGGCGGCCCACAGGGCGTCGGGGCCGAAGCGGTCGATGACGGTGCCGCCGGCCAGGGGTGCGGTGATGTTCGCGGTCGACCAGGCCATGGCGTAGACGCCCTGGTAGCGGCCCCTGGCGTGGCTCGGGGAGTGTCGGGCGACCAGTTGCATGTTCAGCGGCGCGTGCAGAAGCTCGCCGAGCGTCCAGATGACCACGCTCACCGCGTAGACGGCCGCACCGCCGGCGAACGCGCCCAGGCCGAAGCCCCATCCGCACAGCAGTGCGGCCAGGATGAGCGGACGGCGTGGGTGCGGGCCTTGCAGCGCGCGGCCCAGGGGCAGTTGCAGGCCGACGATGAGGAGGCCGTTCACGCTGATCACCAGCCCGTACTGGGCAGCGGTGAGCCCGTCGCGGTGCATGGCGATCGGCAGGCCGACGGATGCCTGCTGGAACACCACGACCAGCGCGAACGCCAGGCCCACGACCGCCAGGAACGGCCTGTCCCGCAGCACGGTCCGCAGCCCGGTGGTGTGCCGGTCGGCGCCGGGCTCACCGGTGTTCGCGGGTTCCGTCCTGGTTTCCGGAAGTCTGGCGGAGATCACGAACGTCGACAGCAGCATGGTCAGCGCCTCGGCGATGAACAGCCACCGGTACCCGTAGACGGCCAGGAAGCCGGCGCTCGCCGAGGCCACGGCGAAGCCGATGTTGAGGGCCCAGTAGTAGAGGGAGAACGCCCTCACCCGGTCGGCCGGGGGAACCACGTCCGCCAGGATGGTCTGCACCACCGGGCGGGAGGTGTTGCTCGCCGCGCCGACCGCGCACGCGAGTACGGCGATGAGCGCGGGCCGGTCCGCGAAGCCGAGGGCCGCGGTCAGCCCGGCCGCCACGGGCTGGGTGATCAGCAGCACGGCACGCCGTCCCACCCGGTCGGCCAGGACGCCGCCCAGCAGGGAGGCGGCCGCGCCGCCCACGCCGTAGAGCGCCGCGACCACACCCGCGAAGCTGACCGAATAGCCGCGTTCCGTCGTCAGATACAGGACCAGGAACGGGGCGAGGAAGGAACCGAGGCGGGTGATCAGGATGCTCGTCCACAGCCACCAGAAGGCGCGCGGAAGCCCGGAGACGGCGCTTCTCATCTGCCGGTGACCGGTGCCGTGTGCGGGGCGCCGCCGTCGGCCGCGGAGCGGCCCGGAGTCGCGGCGGCCACCTCGCGGTGCCCGGTGGCGGGGCTCGTTCCGGCGTCGGGGAGGTCGCGACGCCACGCGACCTCGTCGGCGAGGGTTCCGCCGTCGCGGTACCGGCGGACCTGCGGCGTGTCGGACAAGGCGCCGGCGGCCTCGGACACCGGCACCGGGCGGAAGCCGAGCCGCTCCCACACCGGCCCCGCATCGGTGGAGAACAGGTAGACCGTGCGCGCCCCCTGCGCGGCCGCCTGCGCGAGAACACGCTCCACCAGCCGCCGCGCGGCCCCGTGCCCGCGCAGGTCAGGGCGGACCGCGACGCTGCGCAGCAGCACGCAGTGCCCCTGGCGTTCCAGGCCCAGGGCCGCGGCCGGCCCCGCGCTGTCCCTGGTGAGCCAGTACCGGGTGCCGGGCGCGAGGATGCCCTGCGGCGAGAGGCCCTGGCTCGTGACGAAGGCCGCGAGGTCGTCCGTGTCCTGGGCCTGTGCCGGTGGCAGCGGCAGGTGCTTGGCGTAGCAGCGGCTGAGCGTCTTGTGCTGGTAGGGAGGGTAGTTGGGGATGGGTGTGTAGCCGGAACGGGTGTAGAGGGCGATGGCTTCGGGCTGGTGGACGGCGGTCTCCAGGCGCATCTCGTCGTGGCCCGCCGAGACGGCGGTCCGCTCGGCCGCGGCGAGCAGCCTGCCGGCTATGCCGCGGCCCCGCCCGTGCGGGGCCACGTACATGCGCTTGAGTTCGGCCGCCGTGTCCGGCGCCGGGAAAGGCTGGACGGCGCAGCAGCCGACCGGCTCGCCGCCGGCCTCGGCCAGGAGGAAGCGGATGCCGGGGTTGAGGTGGGCCCCGCCGGTGCAGGGCTCATCGGGGTAGCGGGCGGCGAGGTCGGCGTCGAGCTCGCGGACCAGGTGGAGGACGCGGGGGTCGTCGGGGACGGCCTCGGCGATGGTCAGGTCGCTGGTGCTCACAGACTGCGGCTCCCTTCGAGGATCAGGTCGAGCTGGGTTTCCAGGACGCGCCGCTGGAGGTCCGGGGGGTAGGCGTCCGGGGCGGTGACGGCGTTCAGGGCGAGACCGTCCAGGCAGGCGACGAGGCTGCGCACCCGGCTGTCGAGGACGGCCGGCTCCGGACGGTCCGGACAGGCCGCGCGCACCAGAGCGGCCAGGCGGCTGATCCAGGAGGCATGGCCGCGGATGTGCTCGCCGAGGAGCGCGGGGTCGTTGCGGGTGGTCAGCAGGAACTGGGACCAGACCACGGCCTCCAGAAACCGTTCGTCGTCCAGCGGCAGCGCCTGCTCCGCCACGGTGTAGAGCGTGTCGCGGGGGGTCGGGCCGGTGGGAAGGGTGTCGATGCGGGCTGCCATCCGGCGGTGCATCTCGGAGCGGGCATGGGCGAGCAGTGCCTTCTTGTCCGGGAAGTAGTGCGTGACCATCCCGGTGGTGCACCCCGCCGAGGCCGCGACCGCCCGCAGTGTCAGCCCCTCCAGTCCGCTGTCCGAGACGACCTGCCACACCGCGTGCGACATCGTCGCCCGCCGCTCCTCTTGATCCACCTGCCGGGGCATGCCAGTCCTTTTGCATAACGTCGGTTGCGTAACGCTTGATACGCTACCACGGCGCAGAAGTCGCCGGAACCCGGTGGCGAGACAGGGGGCGTCGGCGGTAAGAGGTGGCTGAGGGCGGTGACGCCGTGCGGACGCCCCGGTGCACGCCGGTGTTCAGTGCCGGGTGGGCGGGCGGATCCGGCGGGCGGGAGGCGTGCGCTACGGCCGCGGGGGCGGGGGTGTCACTCGCGTGACCACTCGGCCTCGGCCTGGGGTCGGCCGGCGGTGTCGGCCCCGTCCCAGAGGAGGATCCTGATCGCCCGGGGGCCGGGCGCGGGTCGGGAGAGGGTGCGGACGAAGACGTCGCGCAGGTGGTTGGCCGCCTGCTGGGGCGGACCGTCGTACTCCAGCGGATCCTGCATGGGAGTGTCGTCCCGCCGGGACCAGTGGCCGTCGTCGTCCTGTGTCTCCAGAACCCATCGGTAGTGCCGCATCCTGGTCTCCCGTGCCGGCGATCCCGCCCCCGGGAACGACGGTAAGGGCGGGGCGGATCAACCGCGACCGGTGGGATCCGCCCCGGCGATGAGGCCTATCGCTCTTCGTCCTGGCCGTCTGCGGACGCCGGTCGGGCCTTGTCCGCCCGCCAGCCGGCGGCGATCAGGAGGACGGCGCCGACGGTGATGGCGACATCGGCGAGGTTGAAGGTGGGCCACCAGGTGGTGGCGAGGTAGTCGGTGACGACGCCGTCGGCGGCCCGGTCGGCGAGGTTGGCCGCGGCGCCGCCGAGGACGACGGCGAGCGCGATGCGCCACAGCCGCCCCGCGGTGGGGGCGGTCCGCCAGACGAGGACGGCGACCGCGGTGGTCACGGCGGCGGTGAAGGCGAGGACGGTCCAGGCGGGGGCCTCGGCGGCGAGGGAGAACGCGACGCCCGCGTTGTGCGCCAGGCGCAGGTCGAGCAGCCCGGCTTCGACGGGGGCGCCCGGCAGGGCGGCATCCGCCCACGCCTTCGCCGCGAGGTCGGCGGAGGTGACGGCAGCGGCCAAGGCCAGCATGACAACCCGGCGTTTGAGCACGGCGGGCATCACGGAACGTCCTTCAGGCATGCACCGCACTCTACGACCCGACGACGTGGGTGGTGGGCGGGGCCGGCTTGGTAGGGCCGTCCGTCGCGTAGGAGCGCCCGGACCACGTTGACGCGTCGACAGCAAGCCAGGGCGAGCAGCGGTGGGAGTCCGGGCCACGGGTGATTCTGCTCAACGCCGCCAGGAAGAACGCTCGTTGACGGTCAGGAGGGCCAGCGGGCCGCGCGGGGTCGGTGGTCGTCGCAGAACCAGCCTCCGGGGTAGAGCCGGGCGCCCGCGCCGCAGGAGGGGCCGTGGCCGGCCGAGCAGACGCCGCGTCGGATCGGGGCGATCTCCGGCCGGAGGATCGGCGCGGGGGCGGCGGCCGGCTCCGGGAGCCAGATCGCCTCACCGCGGTCGCGGGCCGGGAGGGTCGCGAAGCGCCGGTGGCGTCGCTCGGCCCGGTCGGTCCCGGCGCGCTCGCAACGGGTGTCCCGGCGCGAGCGCGGGTGCGGGCTCACGGCCGCGGTGTGCCGCGACGCAGCGCCGCGGGCGGCGGAGTCGGCGTCGGCGTCCGTCTCGGCGGCGAGGGTGCCGCCGCTGTCGAGGAAGGCCTCGCGGTCGCCCGCCGAGGCCCAGAACCGGTGCAGACCCCGGCTCGCCCTGAGGGTGAGCGGGACGCAGTCCCCCGCGGCGATGTCGCGGACGAGGTCGTCGAACTGCCGGGCCCGGGGCGCCCATCGCGCGTGGCGTCGCCCGCAGCTGCCCTGTCTGCGTGAGGGGCACGGTGTGGGCATGCGGTCGCAGAGTTCCAGCGTGAGGGTCCGTACTCCCCCGCGGACCAGCAGGTCGCGGTCGTCGCGGACGGCCGCCGCCGGCAGGTCGTCCGTCCGGGTCCAGGGGACCACGTCGATCAGCGGCGAGCGCGGGTCGACCGTGTGCCAGACCGCCGTGATGCCGTCGGCCCGGGCCGCGGCGTCCCGGGTGCGGACCGACGCGGCGGAGAGGTACGACAACTGCGGTTCGAACCCGTACCGTTTCCCGTCCGCCCCGGTGACGAGAACGTCGGCGAGCCGCCTGCCGTCGGCGTCGACCGCGCCCACCTCGACCGGGTGTCCGGCGCTCTCGGCCGCGCGGACGTAGCGCTCCCGATAGGCCTCGCGCTCGTCGCTGCCCTCGCTGCCGTGACGGTGCGGATTGTGGTGGGCGGCAATACGAAGGCCCTGGCGCTCGAAGACGTACATCCACGCGCGGGCGTCGCGAACGGTCCGGCAGTCCGGACAGTACAGCCCCCGCCGGTGAACCGGCCGCCGGTCACGGACCAGCCGCTCCCACAGCCCGGGGTGGTCCGGGTGCCCGAGGTCGTCACGGTCGAGATCGAGGGTGGCATTGACGAGGGTGCAGAAGACGGGGTTGCGCTTGGAGGTTTCACCGGCGAAATCATCCATGGCATCTCTTCTCTGCCTTCGCCCACCGGAGTAGGCTCGACGAAAGGGTCCGCAGCTGCCATTCCAACGCGCGAAAGCCCTCGGGACTTCCGGTTTTCCCTTCCGTTCCGACAGTTGTCCTGATCCGTGCGGTAATTCGGCCGTCGAAGCCCCGGAAATGCCGCGTTCTCCCTCCCTTGCCCGATATTCACCCCGTCGGAACAAGCCACGGGCGTCAGGGGATTCGGGTATTTCCGTCGAGGTCCGGCGTACGGACGGGCGAACGGACGCGCGCACGGACGAGCGAACGGACGGGCGCCGGGGTGCTCCCCCGGGTGGAGCAGTGGTGCTCCCCCGGGTGGAGGGCGGCTCCGCCCGTGGAGGGACGGCGGGCGGGAAGGGGCACCGTATCGTCGGTGGCATGAGCCGAGCGCTGCACCTGTCCACCTATCTGCTGGCCTTCGACACCCGGGCCCAGTCCCTCCAGGACCGCAGCCGCGCCGGCTTCCTGGTGCGCGCCGCCGCCCTGGCCGAGCTCGCCCACCGGGGCGCCGTCGCCGAGGACGGGTCGGGCCACGTGCAGGTCGTCTCCACCGACCCCACCGGGGACGGCGTCCTGGACGCCCTGCTCGCCGAACTGGGCAGCGCGCCGCGCACCTGGAAGGCCTGGATCCGGCGCAACCGCGACGACACCCTGGAGGCCGTCGAGGAACGGCTCGCGGCGCTCGGCGTGGTGACCATGGCGGACCGCGACCCGCACGGCCGCGTCGTGCCGCAGCGCGCGGTCTCCCTCGACGACCCGCGCGAGGCCCAGGACCTCCAGCTCCACGTGGCCGAACTGGTCCGCGCCGGCGGTCCGCCCGCCGAGGCACCGTTCGCCGACGCGGTGCTCGCGGCCCTGGCCGCCCACGGACACCTGCGGCTCGTCCTCTCCCGCCACGACCGCAAGGCCCACGCCGCCCGCATCACCGCCCTCACCGACCGCCTCGCCCCCGACACCCCCGGCCTCGCCCGCGCGGTGTCCGGCCTCAACCTGACCATGGTCGCCGCCCAGGGCGGCATGGGCGGCAGCTGACTCCCCGGCCCGCCGGCACTCCGCCGCCGACTGGCGCGGTACCGGGCCTCCTCCGGGCGCTGCAGCGTCGTCTACGACGACGGAGCGAGGCGGGGCGGGGCGACCGCGTGACTGGCCCGAGCATGACAGGGCTGGTAAAGCACCTGGTCAGGGGGCTTGTCCATCCGCCGACCGGCGGGGGCGGCGGTGCCGGGTGGGGCGCGGGGAGGCGGCGTGGCGTGCGTCTCATCGCGGGCGCGGGCAAGTTCGTTCGCGTCTCAATGTGGTGGGATGTGCGCACACAAGGTGAGGACCGTTGGACGGGGGGTGTTCCATGAGGAGCGGACTGTTCGGGCTCGGGCCCGACGAGGGGGCCGCGGATCTGGTGGCCGTGGGGCTGGTCCGGCTCGCCGTTGAGGAGCGGTTGGGGCTGGTCGACGGGGCGCCGCCGTGGCTGGGGCAGATGCGGGCGGCCTCGTTCGCGGACGCCTGGCTGGCGTTCGCCGATCCGGCGGCGCCGGGGCTGCGGATCCCGGCGGAGGCGGTCCTGCGGGCCGTGGTGGTGCGGGCGGCCGAGCTGGTGCTCCGGCGCCACCGGGGGGACGGTCCGGCGGCCCTGGAGCGGCTGGGGCGGGAGTCAGCCGGGGCCCGGGAGTGGGCGCGGCTGACGGAGGTGTCGCACCCGGCCGAGCCCGACGCGCTCGTGCTGGTCTGGTACGGGGTGCGGATGGCGCTGGCGGGCGACGACCCGGTCGGGGCGGCCGAGCGGGAGGCGTACGGCGCGGACGTCGTCGAACGCTGCCGGGCGTACGTCCGCGACCACTGCCGGCGGCAGGACATGCTGGCGCTCGTGCTGGCCTGCGCCCGCTCGGCGGCAGCGACGCTGGCGGAGCTCAGCGACGGCGACGTGGACCGGGCGCTGGCCGTCCTCGACGAGCACGCCGCGCGACACATGGCGCCCACGGCCCCGGTGCCGCTCTGGGTGCCGGGCCGGCCGGGTCAGCTCGCGGGCTGAGCAGCGCGCGAAAGGGTGGCGGCCGGGCGCGCTCCCGGCCGCCACCCGGGGTCAGCCCAGGGGGCAGCGCTTCCAGGCGAAGTGGTAGACGGTGTTGATGCTGCCGTCGGTGGAGTCCATCGTCACGAAGCTGGTGGTCCTGGTCGGGTCCGAACTGCCGGCGGCGACCCGGAGTTCGGTGTTGATGTTGAAGTTGCGCAGCTCGCCGCAGGGCGCCCAGACCAGGGCCTCCACGGCGACGCGGTCGGTCACCTGCCAGCTGTCGTCGAGCGCACCGGTGAAGCTGTGGCTGGAGTACGCGGTCTGCGGCGAGCCCTGGAAGTAGTAGTTGGCGCGCTGGACGGCGGTCGCGCCCTTCTCCAGGTGGGCGAAGCCCCGGTAGTCGGCGGCGGCGACGGCGTAGGTGAAGCCCTGCGGGACGTGCACGTTCAGGTTGAGCTGACAGTTCTTGCGGAAGTCCGTCGGCTTGGAGCCGAGGCCGACCTGGGCGACGTAGCTGCTGTAGGTGACGGTGAAGGCGGTGTTGTCCGGGGACACCGCGACGGCGGCCGTCCCGGCCGGGCAGCCGGAGCCGTTGACGGTGGCGACGTCGATGACGATCTTGTCCGGCGGCGGGGTGTCCCAGCCGGTGGCGGCGGCCGTGCCGACGGTTCCGACGACGGCGGTGCCGAGCAGTGCCGCGGCGGCGGTGCCGGCGGCCAGGGTGCGAAGGGTCACCAGGGTGCGAAGGGTCATGGGCGCTTCCTCCCACTCGCCCGCCGGCTGCGGGCCGCGCACCTCCTTGTGCGGGGCCACCGGCGGGTTTGACGCGTCCATGTCAGCATGCGCTCCGGGCCCCGTCCAGGGGCGCGGCAGGGCGCACACCGGGGCGCCTGGGCGGACGTACCCGGCAGGTGTGCGCGGCCCGAGCCGGGGCGCGCTCCGTCCGTCCGCCGCTGCCTACGGCCCCGCCGGGCCCGCGATCGTCACCCTCCGCCGCGGCCTCCGATCGACAGGACCACGGCGCTCGTCCGCCCGCCGGGGGCGTCGTACTCGACGGTCTCGCCGGCCCGGCGGCCCAGCAGGACCAGGCCGAGCGGGCTGTCCGCGGTCACCAGGTCCGGATCCAGCTCCTCGGCGAGTTCGCCGATCCGGACGGTCAGCTCGTCGTCGTCCGCGAAGCGCAGGGTCACGGTGCTGCCGACGCCGACCGTCTCGGTGCTCGGCTCGCCCGCGACCGCCGCCTCGCGCAGCCGGCCCTCGATCCCGGCGATCCTGTCGTCGAGCTGGTCGAGCGCGTCGGCCCGTTGCAGTTCGTCGGCCTGATCGGCCCGGTCGCCGACCTCCTCGCCGCCCTGGAGGGTGGCGGCCACGGAAGCACGCTCCGTACGCAGGTCGGCGAGGTCCCGCTCCAGCGCGGCACGGCCGGCGGCGCTGATGGGCTCGGGTGCACCGGTCATGTCCGGCCTCCCTGGTCGAGCCGCCCGATCGGGCGGCACAGGTTGATTCCGGCAATCCGAACATAACAGGACTCCTTGCCGCCCGGCTCGGCGACGGCGGCGGGCCCAGGCAGGGAACCAGCCACGATGAGCGGCGAGGGTCCCACCGGGTACGGGCAGAACCGGAGCCCGTACGACGGCTCCAGCCCCTACGGCCGGAATCCCCACGGCGGCCGGCGGGCGCCGTACGACCAGCAGGCCCCGCACGGGTCCTGAGTCACGACCTCCCGAGGACGCTTCTCCGACCGCACTTCTCCGGTGAATTGACGTGGCGTCAGCTCATGCCTGGTCAGCTCTCCCCCGGCCCGTCCACGGTCCGTGGACACAGTCCAGGCCCCAACGTCAACGTTTACTTTCCTCGCGCGTCCTCGCATAGTGACAGGCCGAACAGAGAGGAGCGTTTCCTTGCCGCAGGTCGAGGACAACGTAGGACACCAGGTGGAACTGGAACGGACGGAGGTGGCCGCCGTCGTCGCGCTGTTCGACGACCGGCTCGCCGAGACCCGGGCCCAGCTCGTCGGGACACTGGCCACGCCGGCGGACGGCGCCGCCGAGGCGTACGAGCGGGACTTGGCGGCCGAACGGCTCGCCCGGGAGGTGCGTCGCCTCGAAGGCGCCGAGGGCGGGCTGGTGTTCGGCCGCATCGACCTGGCGGACGGCACGGCGCTGCGGATCGGCCGGCTGAGCCTCCAGCGCGAGGAGGACGAGCTGCCGGCCCTGGTCGACTGGCGGGCCGACGCGGCGCGCGCCTTCTACGAGGCGACGCCGGTGCACCCGATGGGCCTGCGGCGGCGCCGGCATCTGCGCCTCGCCGAGCGCACCGTGGTCGGGCTGAGCGACGAGCTGCTCGACGGCTCCGAGCCCACGGCGGAGGACGTGGTCGGCGACGGCCCGCTCGCCGCCGCGCTCCAGGAGCGGCGCACCGGGCGGATGGGCACCGCGGTGGCCACCCTGCAGACCGAGCAGGACGCGATCGTCCGCTCCTCGCACCGCGGCGTCACCGTGGTCCAGGGCGGCCCCGGCACGGGCAAGACGGTGGTCGCGCTGCACCGCGCCGCGTACGTGCTCTACGCCTTTCCGAGGGCCGCCGAGCGTGGGGTGCTCGTGCTGGGGCCGAACGCCCGCTTCCTGGACTACATCTCGCAGGTGCTGCCCTCGCTCGGCGAGAACGACGTCATCCTCGCGACCTGCGCCGAACTGGCCGGGCCGCTGCTGGGGCTGAACGGGGACGGCGAGGCCGGGGCGGGCAGGGCGGGCGGAGCAGCCGGAGCGGGCGGCACAGCCGGGGCGGCGCCGGGCGCCGTCGTCGGGTCTCCGGAGGCGGCCCGGCTCAAGGGCGACGCGGCGCTCGCCGAGGCGCTGGCCGCCGTGGTGCGCGGCCGGCAGGCACCGTACGGGGGCTTCACGGTGCGGGTCGGGAAGGAGGACGTCCACCTGGGCGAGGCGGAGGTCGCCCAGGCTCGTGACGCCGCGCGGACGAACGGTCTCGCGCACCACCGGACCCGCGGGTTGTTCAAGGAACTGCTGGTCGACGCGGTGACCAGCGCGCTGGCCCGGGAGGCCGCCGAGACGCTGGAGCGGATCGACGCCGAGGTGGAGGCGCTGACCGGCCTCGATCTCGACCGGTTCGCCGGCGCGGATCCGCGCAATCTCGGCCTCGAAGGCGATCCGGCCGACACCGGCCCGAAGTTCGACATGGACGCGATGCGGGCCGAGCTGCTCGACGACGCCCTCGTCGAGCGCACGGTCGAGGAGCTGTGGCCGCACCTCACGCCCGGCGCGGTGGTGGACGCGCTGCTCGCCGACCCCGAGGCGCTGGCCGCGCACCTGCCGGGGTTCACCGCCGAGCAGCACGGTGTGCTGCTGCGCACGCCGGGCGCGCCGTGGACCGACGCCGACCTGCCGCTGCTGGACGAGGCGGCGAGCCTGCTCGACGGCCCGCCGGAGCGGACCTTCGGCCACGTCGTGGTGGACGAGGCCCAGGAGTTCACCGCGCTCCAGTGGCGGATGGTCCTGCGCCGCTGCCCGGGCCGGTCGATGACCCTGGTCGGCGACTTCGCCCAGGCCGGTCCGGCGACCACCGCGCGCGGCTGGCACGAGGCGCTGGACCCGCATTTCGGCGGCCGCTTCGACCTGCGCACGCTGACCGTCAGTTACCGGACCACCGAGGAGATCCTCGCCACCACCCGCGAGCTGCTCGCCCGGATCGCCCCCGACCAGGCCCCGATCGGCTCGATCCGGCACGGCGAGGAGCCCCGCACCCGCGAGGCCTCGCCCGCCGGGCTGACGGACGCCGTGCTCGCCGAGGTGCGGGAGCAGGCGGCCGCGCACCCCGGCGAGCTGATCGGCGTGGTCTGCCCGGACGCCTCGGTCCCGGCGCTGACGGAGGCCGGTGTGACCCGCCACGCCCGGCTGCTCCCGGCCTCGGAGGCGCGCGGTCTGGAGTTCGACACGGCGGTCGTCGTCGACCCCGACGCGATCACCGCCGCCCGCCCGGGCGGCGACCGGGACCTCTACGTCGCGCTCACCCGGGCCACCAAGCGCCTGTGCACGGTCGTGGTGCGGGAGGGCTGATCGGGCGGGGCCGGGGGCGGGGGCCGAGGAGGCCGCCCCCGGCGGTGGTCAGGCGCGGTAGGCGACCAGCCCCATCATCCCGGCCTCACCGTGGTAGGCGTTGTGACAGTGCGTCATCCACCGGCCGGGGTTGTCCGCGTCGAAGTCGCAGACCACCGTCCGACCGGGCAGCACGATCACGGTGTCCTTGCGCGGACCGTCCGCACCGACCTGGAAGGTGTGGCCGTGCAGGTGCATGGGGTGCCACATGTCGGTCCGGTTGACGAACTCCAGGCGGACCCGCTCGCCGTCGCCGACCAGGAACGGGTGCGCCGCCGGGTCGGCCATGTCGAAGGGGCGGCCGTTGAGCGCCCAGTCGTACGCGGCCATCCCGCCGGTCAGCTCGATGCGGTGGGTGCGGTCGGGCGTCCGGCCCGGCAGCCGGACCTCGTCCGCCGCCCGGAGGTCGGTGGCGGCGAGGATCCGGCCGTCCAGCTCGGCGGGGCGGCCGGTGACGGCCGGCGCCGAGGCCCGCGAGCAGGAGGGTACGGCGGTTGACGGTGAACTCGGTCATCGAGGTCTCTCGTGTGTGCGCGTCGGCACGGCTGTCGGCCGTGCCGGTGGACAGGGCCGGCCGGCGGCGGGGGCTTCCGGTGCCCGGCCGCCGTGGGGCCGCCTATCTGCGCGAGACCGAGAGGATGTCGAGGTCGGGGGGCGGGGCGCCCGGCCACGGAATGCCGGGGTGGGTCGTCGGGCGCGGCGCCGGGTCGACGGGTCCGGCCGTGCCGGGGCCCGCCGGGGGCGGGGCGGCGAGGGTGACGCCGCGCGCGGGCGCCGTGGAGGAGCAGACCCGGTGTTCGGCGCAGGCCTGGACGGGGTGCGCGGCGACCGCCGTCGCGTGGCTGCCGGGGTCCGGGGTGTGCCGGTGGCTCGCCGTCGCCGTCGGGGTCGTGGCGTGCGCCGCCGGTGTCGTGCCGGCCGGCAGGGTGTGGTGCCCGATCAGCCCGAGGGCGGTCAGCAGGAGCAGCACGAGGGCCGCGCCCGTCCACCGCCGCTGGCCCCGGTACGGACGCCCGGCCGCCTCGTTACGGGCGGCGGGCCCGTGGGAGGGCGGTCGGGTGTCCGGGCGGCACATGGCGGTCACCATACCCCACCGGGGTATGTGCGGGGTACGTACCGGGCCCCGCGCCACCGGGGCCGCGACCGGTCAGCCCCGGCGCTCCGCTCCCCCGGTCGTCTCCTCCGCCGACCACGTCACGCGCGGCGGGCGGACGGCCGCGCACAGCGGATGCCCCGAGGCGTCCGTCAGCCCGAGCCGGGCGACCAGCCGTCCGGCGGCCACCGCCTCGGCCAGGACCTGCCCGTCCACCCCGTCGAGCATCAGCTTGGCCCGCCGGAACATGGTGAACCCGCCCGCGTCGTCGACCTCGCCCCACACCAGGTAGACGAAGCGCTGCCCGGGCCGGCCCTGGACATGGGGCCCCTTGACGTCGAGGCCGTCGGCGAGCGGGCTCGCCGCGCACTCCAGCGTCCAGGCGGCCGAGGTGGCGTCGCCGGGGTGGAGGTCGAGCAGTTCGTCGGGGCGTGCGCGCCGCTGGACGGCCACATGGACGTTGCCGTAGCCGGGAAAACCCGGGCCGGCGGGGCAGGAGCGACCGGGGAGGTCGACGGCTTCGATACGGATCTGCACGCGCACAGTCTCCCCGGCCCGACCGGCCCGGCACACCCCCGGCAGGCCTCCGACAGGCACCGGACAGGCCCCGGGTCAGAGCTCCCAGAGTCCCTTGCCGAGGGTGACCAGGCCGCCGGCCAGCGCCAGGGCCAGCACCACCAGCCGGGCGGGGCGCTCCGCCACCCGTTCCGACAGCATCCGGCCGACGCCGGCGCCGACCAGGATCCCGGCCGCGGTGGTCGCCCAGGCCGGCGCGGCCAGATGCGGAAGCCCCTTGGCCGCGATCGAGAAGACGTTGACGGCCACCCCGTAGAACTGGGCGTTGGGCACGAACTCCCGGGTGGTCCACCCCGTGTTGACCGCGTAGAGGGAGACCGCCGGGCCGCCGACCCCGGCGGCGGAGTTCATGAACCCGCTCGCCGCACCCGCCGCCAGGGCGCCCCGGGTGCCGCGCAGCGAGGCGGCCCGGATCCCCCGGATCACCAGCAGGGCCGCCGCGCTGACCAGCAGTCCGATGCCGATCAGCAGGGCCGGCGACGGCACCCGCCCCGCGACCCAGGCCCCCACCGGGACGGTGCACGCGGCGGCGCCGATCAGCGGCAGCATCCGGGCCAGTCGCACCTGGCGCCAGCTGCCGGCGAGTCCGATGGCGCTGATGACGCCCGCGGCGCAGTTGGACAGCGTCACGCCGTCGCCCGGGCCCAGCAGCAGGACCAGCGCCGGTCCGCAGACGAGCGCGAAGCCGATGCCCGCCAGCCGCTGCACGGACGATCCCAGCAGCACCAGCAGTCCCAGCAGCAAGGCCGCACCCCAGCCGACCTCCACGGCTCCCCCTTCACCCGCGTCCGCGCCGCACTCCGCCGCGCGGAGCCACCCCACCGTATGCCGACCGTCGTCGTGCACCGGGTTCGCCCGGGGACTCCCACGAACTACTACAGGTCTGTAGAGTCTCTTCGGCGACCCACCCAGCAGTCAGCAGGGGGAGACATGGCAGACCGTTCAGAGCACTCAGACCGCTCGCACCGTTCGGAGCACTCGCAGCAGGAGAACCGCACGACCCGCCGCCCGGCCCACGGGCCCGGGTGGCAGCCGCCCGAGCACGAGGTCGAGCCGGTCTACCAGCCGGTCCAGATCAACCGCGCGGACGGCAGCTGGGCGGTGGGCCGGATCAACGCCTGGTGGCGGCCGTCGGCCGACGCCCAGGCCTGGTGCCGCGTCCGGGCGACGGGCCGGGGCGAGACCCCCGCCTGGGTGCCCTTCGATCCCGAACACCTCCTGCTCCTCCCGGCCGGCGGCACCTGAGCCGGCACCTGACCCGACACCCGGCGCCGCGCCCCGACCTCAGCCGCGCGGAGAGTCCGCCGCGGGCTGCCGCCCCAGGAGGCCGGCCACGTCGCGGTCGGTGACGTCCCGGAAGTCGGCGTACCAGGGGCCCACCGCGTGCAGGTACGTCGCCTCGTGCAGGCAGAGCAGGGCGTCGACGTGCCGCCGGAGTGCCACCGCCGACCGCGCGTCGCAGACCGGCGTCGCCAGCACCAGCCGCTCGGGGCCCCGGGCCCGCAGGCTGTGCACCGCGGCATGGGCGAGCGGCCCGTGCAGCACGCCGTCGGTGACCAGCACCGCCGTCCGGCCGTCGAGCGGGAGCGGTGGCCGGCGGTTGCGGTACAGCTTCTCCAGGCGGTGCAGCTCCACCCGCTGCCGGGCCACCTCGGCGGCGAGGTCCGCCGGACCGATGCCGAGCCCGCGCATCACCCGCAGGTCCAGCACCGGCGGCTCCTCGCCGGCGAGCGCGCCGATCGGTGTGCCGTTGCCGGGGGCGGTGAGCGGGCGCGCCACGAGGACGTCCAGCGGAGCCCCCAGCTCCCGAGCGACCTCCAGCGCGACCGCGACACCGCCGGGGCCGAGCCCCACCACGACGGGTTCCGCACTGGCGCGGGCGCCCAGGTGGCTGCGCGTCCGCCGGGCCAGTCGGCGCCCGGCGTCGCAGCGGTCGGTGAACAGCGCGACCACGTCCTCCTCCTCGCCGACCCCCGGCCCGACAGGTCCGACGCCCCCCGACCGATCGGTCACCACCTCTGACCTGTGCGCCTACCCCCGCACCCCCGCGCGTACACGCCCCGGCGCCGCCGGCACGGGCCGTCAGGGCCGACGGGTCGCACGATGTGACCCACTACCCCGGCACCCGACCCGAGGATCTTGTTGTGCACATAACATCAGCCGCACAAGCGATTACCGATCGACAGGCGGGGAGAGGGACATGACCGTGAAGGTCGCAGTCATCCACTACAGCGCCACGGGTACCGTGCACGCGCTCGCACAGGCGGTCGCCGAGGGGGCGGCGTCGACCGGGGCCGAAGTCCGGCTGCGGCGGGTCGCCGAGTCGGCGCCCGACAGCGCGATCGACCGCAATCCGCGGTGGCGGCAGCACGCCGACGCCACCGCCTCGATGGAGGAAGCCTCACTGGACGACCTGGCCTGGGCCGACGCCTTCGCCTTCGGCACGCCCTCGCGGTTCGGGGCACCGGCCGCGCAGCTCAAGCAGTTCATCGACCAGGCCGGCGGGCTGTGGGAGGAGGGCCGGCTCGCGGACAAACCGGTGACGGTCTTCACCGCCGCGTTCAACCGGCACGGCGGCACCGAGGCGACGATCCTGTCGCTGTCCAACGTCTTCTACCACTGGGGCGCGTTGATCGTCCCGCCCGGCTACACCGACCCGATCGTGTACGCGGCCGGCGGCAACCCGTACGGCACCTCCTACGCGACCGGCACCTCCGAGGACGGCCCCGACGCGTCCACCCTGGCCGCCGCGCACTACCAGGGCGAACGCCTGGCCCGCACCGCGCTCCGCCTCCGGGCGGGCATCCACGCCCTCGCCGCAGCCGACGCCGACGGAAGCACCGCCGCGGCCCCCGGCGGCGCCGCCAACGGCAAGGCCGCCGGCTCCGGCGCGGGCAGCGTCCTACGCGCCCACACCTCCCCCGGCCGGTGACCGGGGACGACCCCGGCATGACCAGACCCCGCCGGGGAGCCGCACTCGCCCCGAGGCCGGTGCGGCTCCCCGGCGGGCTCTCCGTCGGGCTGCGGGCAATGCTCACGTGTCGCTCGGCAGTTCACCGTCGCCAGAGTGCGCCTCGAGCACGACGGAGACGTGCAGCCGCGGCAGGGGAGTTCGGGGCGCTCCATACGCCTGGAGATATCGGACCATGCCTGAAGCAGTATTAGACGTATCGGTGCTGGTCATTTAGCGTTCGGCGCATGACAGAGCGACGCGCGGTCTTCAGCGGCTCGGCCTTCCGCCTCACGGTGGCCTCGTGAGCAATCACCCGGAAGTGCCTGTCGTGCCCGTCGGGGCCCATGAACCCCCCTACTACGTGGCTGTCTTCACCACGGTGCGAACCCAGGAGCAGAGCGGCTACAGCGAGACCAACGCACGCATGGAGGACCTGGCGAAGGACGTCCCCGGGTACCTGGGGATGGACCACGCGCAGACTCCTGGCGGGCTGGGCATCACCGTCAGCTACTTCCGCGACGCCGACGCCCTCACCCGGTGGCGGACCGATGTCGAGCACCGGGCGGCTCAGGAGCGCGGGCGGGCCGAGTGGTACCAGAGCTACACGCTGCATGTGGCGAAGGTGGAGCGAAGCACCGGGTTCACGCGAGCGGAGGTCCCGCAGGCGGGGGCTTGAAGACGGACCCTAGCGGAAGGCGGCGGCGAGGCGGCGGCGGTGGAGGGCGTCGACGCCGGTGGCGGCGACGGTGGCCCAGGTGGTGCGGCCCGCCGGGGTGAGGGCGTCCGGGGGGAGGTGCCAGCCGGGGGGGGGAGCGGGGTGCCGGTGCGCGCCGTGGTGCCCCGGCTGTTCGGCACCAACTCGGTCAAGTGGCTGACCCGCGTGGTGCTCGCCGACCACCGGCCCGAGCACCTCTTCACCACCCGGCTGTACACCCGCGTCCCGCCCGGCGGCGGCGCCCCGCAGCCGGTGCGGGAGGTGGACGTCAACAGCAGGCTGCTCGGCCCGCCGGACGGCGCCTCCGTCCCGGCCGGGCCGTACCAAGTGACCGGCCGGGCCTGGGGCTTCGCGGCGGTCGTCGCGGTGGAGGTCGCCGTCGACGACGGCGGCTGGCGGCCGGCGCGGCTGGAACCGCGCGGCCCGCAGCCCGTCTGGCAGCGGTTCACCCTGCCATGCGCGCTCGCCCCGGGCCGGCACCTGATCCGCTGCCGGGCCACCGACGCCCGGGGCCGCGTCCAGCCGCCGAGCGGGGCGCGGAACGCCGTCCACGGGATCGAGGTGGTGGTCCGCTGAGCCTCAGATCCGGCGCAGGACGTCGTCGAGGCTCCGGCGGGTCGCCACCGTGTCGGGGTGGTCCGCCCCCAAGCGCTCCTGCTGCGCGGCGAGGACCGCCTCCAGCTCCGCGCGGGCCTGCGCCAGCTCGCCCTGGTCGCGGAGCACCGCCGCGAGGCTGTGCCGGGTGATCAAGGTGTCGGGGTGGTCGTCCCCGTAACGCTCGCGCTCGACCGCGAGGATCGCCTCGAACTCCGTCCTGGCCTGCGCCAGCTCCCCCTGGTCGCGCAGCAGTCGGGCGAGCTCGTGCCGGGTGATGAGGGTGTGGGGGTGGTGGCTGTCCGTGAACTGGCGTCCGCGCGCCTCCAGTACAGCCAGGTACTCGGCGCGGGCCGCCGCCCACTCCCCCTGGGCGTGCAGAACCCGTGCGAGTTCATGACGGGTGGTGAGGACCGCGGGGTGGTTCTCGCCCAGGCGGCGGCGCCACGCCTCCAGGACGGCCGCGAACTCCGTCCGGGCCCGCGTCAGCTCCCCCTGGTCGCGTAGGACGCAGGCGAGTTCGTGCCGAGTGGAGAGCACCACGGGGTCGGTGTCCTCCAGCGCTCCGCTCCGGGCCTCCAGGATCGCCTCGAACTCCGCCCTCGCCGCCGCGAACTCCCCCTGGGCGTGCAGCACACAGGCCAGCTCGTGACGCGTGTTGAGGGTCCCGGTGTGGGTGTCCCCCAAGCGCTCGCGCTCCACGGCGAGGACCGCCTCGAACTCGGCCCAGGCGGCCGCCAGCTCCCCCAGCCCGCGCAGGGCGAGCGCGAGGTTGTGCCGGGTGACGAGGGTACTGGGGTGGGCGGCGCCCACCCGCTCGCGGCCGGCGGCGAGCGCGGCCTCGAAGACCGTGCGGGCACGGGCGTGCAGGCCTTCGACGAGAAGGTGACAACCGGTCAAGTTGACCGCCAGGGTGAACTCCAGGAGGGCGGGCTCGGTGAGCCGGGCGGGCTCGGCCCGGTCGAAGGCGTCCAGGAGGTGTGGGGAGAGCAGCCGCCACACCGTCCAGAACTCCGGATCCTCCGGCTCCCCGGTGTCCTCCCCGAGTGCCGCGTCGATCAGGATCCGGGCCGCGGTGGCCGCGGTGCCGGGAGTGCGGGAGGCGTCGCGGACGAGCGGGTGCATGCGCAGCACGGGCGGCGTGTCCGGGGCGGCCTCGGGCAGGTCGACGAGGCCGAGGGCGGCGAGGGCGGCGAGGTGCTGCCAGACGGCGGGTCCGTCGAGGGCGGCGAGCGGGCCGGCCTCGGCCAGCCGGTCGGGGGTGAGGAGGTGGGTGTACGGGAGGTCGGCGTCGGCGAAGGAGGCGAGCAGTTCCAGCAGGGCCCGGGCGTGGCCGAGGCCGCGCTGTTCGAGCAGGGTGACGGACATCGCCCAGGTCCGGGTCAGGGCGTGGCCGGGGTCCAGCCGCTCCAGGCCGTCCTCCCAGGCCCGCCGGTAGTCGGTGTAGGTGGTCGGGGTCGCCGGAGCCCGGAACGGCGGCGGCGTCCGGTTCGCCTGGTCGAGGTAGGTGCCGGCCAGGCGCAGGGCGAGCGGGAGTCCGCCCAGGCGTTCGGCCAGGGCGTGGGCCTCGGCGTCGGTGCCGGCGGTCGCCGGGGCGTGGTCGCGCAGGATCCGGGCGGCGGCGTCGAGGCGCCCGCCGGTCAGCGGCCGGAGGAGGTGCAGCCGGGCGGTCGGCCCCCAGGTCGCCCGGGTGCTGTCGCGGGTGGTGACGAGGACGGCGCCGGGGCCGGTGGCGGGGCGGATCCAGCCGGTGCCGGCGCTCAGCGTGCCCGGTCCGTCGAGCAGGGCGGGGTCGTCGGCGTTGTCGACGACCAGCAGCCAGGGGGTGTCCAGACGGGCCAGGCGGGACCAGAGGAGGTCGGCGGTGTCGCCGCGCTCCAACTCCTCCTGATCGGCCCCGGCCTGGCGGGCCACGGCGCGCAGGGCCGCCTCCAGGGCGGGGCCGTTGCGCGCCTCGACCCACCAGACCCGACACCCGGCGGCGCTCCGGCGGGCGGCGATCTCCAGGGCGACGGCGGTCTTGCCGCAGCCGCCCATGCCGCAGAGGGCCAGCAGTCGGCCCTCGGCGGTGGGGGCGGCGGCCAGTTCGGCTTCCAGCCGGTCCAGGGTCTCCTCGCGGCCGCGCAGGGGGCGGTTGGCGTCCCGCAGCCCCAGGGGCGGTGCGACGGTCACCGCCACCGCGGCGGGTGGCGTGGCCGGATCGGGCATCCGCAGGGTGATGTCGGCGCGGCCGGCCTGGACGACGTTGCCGTGCACGGTGCTGTCGGTCAGCCGGTTGTCCACCCGGGCCGCCGGGCCCTCCGCCCGATCCTGCTCCCCGCTCACTCACAACCCCCAGCCCTGCCGCGCCTGTTCGTCGGCCTTCATCCTGGCGTACGGGCGGGCCGCCGACCGGAGAACGGCGAGATCCCCTGCGCCCTTGGGGTGGTGCGTCAGCTGAAGAGGTGCTCGCCCAGCACGGTGCCCTCCGGGGCGCCGGGGAGGACGTACGCGACGGCGGAGGCGGTGTGGGCCAGGAAGGGGTTGAGGGCGTCGCGGTCGGCGAGGCGGCTCTGCACCCGGGTGAACTGGGCCGTGTCCCGCATGAAGGCGACGAAGAGCAGCCCGCGGTCGTCCGGGGCGTCGTCATAGCTGTAACCGCGGCGGAGCATCCGGGCGCCGCCGTCGAGGCGGGGGCCGGTGAGCCGGACGTGCGCGGTGGCCGGGATGACGTACGCGCCGTCCGGGTGCTTGGCGTAGAGGTCCGGCTCGTCGTGCTCGGCGGCGCCGGTCAGCGGGGCGCCGTCACCGATGCGGCGGCCCATCGCGGCGTTCTGCTGCTCCTCGGGGAGGGCGGCGAAGGCGGCGGTGTCCATCCGGATCCGCCGGTAGACCAGGACGGTGGCGTGCTCGTGCGGCCCCGGCGGGCCCCAGACCCACTGGCGGGCGGCCTCCTCGTCCGGGTTGGCGGTGCCGTCCTTGAAGCCGAACAGGTTGCGCGGCGTGACGTCCGGCTCCGTCCGGGGCAGGAAGCCGGACTGCGACCAGCGGAGTGCGGCGCCGGCGGACCGGGCGGCGGTGGTGGCGAGTTCGGCGAGCACGGACGGCGTCCACTGGTCGTCGGCGGACAGTTGGAGCAGCAGGTCGCCGCCGCCGCGCGCCGGGTCGAGGCGGTCGCCGGGGAAGGCCGGCGGCTCGGTCAGCCCGGCGGGGACGGCGAGTTCGAGCCGGGCGGCGAGGGCCGGGCCGAGGCCGACCAGGGCGGCGAACCGGGGCGGTCCGGCGTCGCCCCGGAGCCGCGGGTCGGGCGGCGAACCGGCGGCCGTGCCGGACAGGAGGCGGGTCCACGCGGCCAGGAGGTCGCGCAGCGCCGTCCGGTCGGCGGTGGTGGAGACCGGCGGGACGTCGAAGGCGAGCAGCCTGGTCGTGGGGAATTGAGGTGCCGTCAGTCCGGACTGCCGTTCGCCGTGGAAGGGTATCGCGGCCTCGGCCGGCGGTGCTCCGACCGGGGCGCGGCCGCCATCAGAGGCGCCGAACACCGGTCCATCGTGGGCCAGTTCGCCGACCGCCGCGCCGACGCCGGCGGCGAGCACCGCCCCGGCCGCCAGCAGCGCCCTGCGCCTTCCGACACCGGGCGCGGCCGTCACGGCGGGCGGACTCGACTGCGGCGCGTTTTCCGGTTCGGTGGGCATGCGCCCTATTGGAGACGATAGAACACGTGGCATGCAAATCACGTTTCCTGTTCGTCAGTTGGTTTTCGCGGTCGCGGTGGCGACCGTGGCCGCCGGGACCGCCACCGGTTGCTCCTCCACGGGCTCCGGCTCCGGTGACGCCAAGCATCCGGCCGGGAGCGTGGTCCGGGTGCCGGAGGACTTCCCCACCGTGCAGCGGGCCGTGGACGTCGCGCGCGACGGCGACACGGTGCTGATCGGCCCGGGCACCTACCGCGAGAGCGTGCGCGTCGCGCGGAGCAACCTGGTACTGCGCGGGACGGACCGCTCGGCGGTGGTGCTCGACGGCGGGCTCAAGCTGGCCAACGGCATCACCGTCACTGGCGCCGGATCGGTGGTGGAGAACCTCACCGTGCACGGCTACCTGGCCAACGGCGTGCTGTTCACCGGCGTCACCGACGAGAAGCTCCAGCAGCGCGGCGCGGGCGGCTCGGCGTACGACCCCCTGGACACCGCGCGGTTCCCGCCCGTGCAGGGCTTCCGGGCGACCAGGGTGACGGCGTACAACAACGGCCTGTACGGCATCTACGCGTTCGACGCGCGCGGCGGGGTGATCGAGGACTCCTACGCCTCCGGGCACGCCGACTCGGGCATCTACGTCGGCCAGTGCAAGCCCTGCGACACCCTGGTGCGCGGCAACACGGTCGAACGCAACGCGGTCGGCGTCGAGCTGACCAACGCCTCGGACGGCCTGTCGATCCTGGGCAACCGGGTGGCCGGCAACCGGGTCGGCGTCACGGTGAACTCCAACGACCTGGAGGCGCTCGCCCCGCAGCACGGCGCGGTGATCGCGGGCAACGTCGTCGTGGACAACAACGCCGCCGACACGCCGCAGCAGGCGGACGGGGGCTTCGGCCTCGGGATCGGGATCGGCGGCGGCACGGCGAACCGGGTGGAGCGCAACCTCGTCCGGGGCAACCGGGCGGCCGGGGTCATCGTCACCGACCCGCCGGGCCACCCCGCGAGCGGCAACCGGGTCGAGGGCAACCAGGTGGACGGCAACGGCGCCGACCTCGTGCTCGGCTCGGTCGACCCCGGCAACTGCTTCAGCGGCAACCGGCCCGTCACGCAGAGCCCGGACGGCCTGGAGGCCGCGGCGCCCTGCGGCGGCCAGGGGCGCGGGCCGCTGCCGCTCGGGCGGACGGCCCCGGTCCAGGCGCCGCCCGGTGTGCCGTTCAGCCAGGTGGCGGCCCCGGCCGCGCAGCCGTCGCTGCCCGACCCGACGACCCCCGGCCGGCCGGCGACGGGGCTGCCGGGGGCGGTGGATCCGGCGGCGTACCCGCTGCCGACGGACGCCGGCGTGCTCCCGGCCCGGCCGGCGGGGTAGGGGACCGGCCGTGGCTGGCCGGTCAGCCGGTCAACCATGGGGCTTCGGGCAGCTTGGCGCTGCCGTCCTGCCCGGAGAACTCCACCGCGGTCGGGGTGCCCAGCCCCGGCATCCGCATCGTCACCCGCCGCAGCGTGCCGTCGCCGTCGACCCAGTAGGTCAGCGGGGAGCGCCCGCCGTCGGCCGCGGCACCCTGGGCGCGCGGGCCGGCGAACCGGTCGTAGTCCCGGCCGTCGAGGCGTTCGCCGCCGAGCCGGCGGGCGCCGGACTGGGCGAGCAGCAGCGGATTGTCGGGTCGGTCCGCGCCGAGCTCGACGACGAGTTGGAGCCCGGCGTCCAGGGGGTCGGCCGTGTAGGCGCGGGGCGACCAGCCCTGCCGGGGCACCCGCTCGGCCTGTTCCCAGGCAGGGCCGGCGACGCCCGCCGGCTCCGGGGCGAGCCCGAGGCCGCCGGCGTCCCAGACGACCAGGCCGTGGTCGAGCGGGCCGCTCGCGCCGGTGACCTGGTAGCGGCCCACGCCCCGGCGGGTGCGGTAGTCCACGACCCCCTCGACCCGGACGGTGATGTCCCCGCCCTCGGCGGCGGTGAGGGCGACGGTGACCGGGCTGGCCTGGAACAGGTTGAGGCGGGACAGGGCCAGCCGGGAGGCCTCGTCGACGGTCACCGGGCGCTCGCCGCCGTCCCCGTCGGCGGTCCGGTAGGCCACCACTCCGCCCACGGCGGCGGCGCACGCCACGAGGGCGGCCAGGATCCTGAGCCGGACGGTGCGGCGGCGCGGGCCGCGGGTCGTGTCCGGCGCCGTCCGGGTCGCCTTCTTCGCGGCCACCGGGTTCCGGGCCGGGCTCGTCCGGGCCATACGGGGTTCCTCGCTCTCGTCCGTGGATCGGCCGGTCGGTCTGTCTGTCGGTCTGTGGGTCTGTCTGGGTCTGTCTGGGTCTTTCGGCGCGGGTACGTGAGCGGGCGGGTCCGCGGACCCGGAGGTCCGGGGCCCGCCCGCTCGGCGACGGTCCCTCAGGACCGCCACCCGGGTCGTGCCACCGCTACTACTGCTGCCGCGCCCTGCGGCGGCGGGCCAGCAGGAGGAGCGCCGCGCCGAGCAGCGTCAGCGTTCCCGCACCGGCCAGCATCACCGGGATGCCCTCGCTCGCACCGGTGCTGGGCAGGTGCGAACCGGGGGCGGGGGCCGGCGGCGGCACCGCCGGGCCCGGCTTGGTCGGCGGATGCGTCCAGGTCGGCGTCGCCCCGGTCGGCGTCGGCGTGGGCGTCGGTGTCGGGGTCGGGGTCGGCGTGGGAGTCGGCGTCGGGGTCGGGGTGACCGTCGGCGTCGGGGTCGGCGTCGGGGTGGGCGTCGGGATCAGCTTGTTGACGGCCGTCACCGAGACCCCCGTGGCGAGGTTGTCGGCGGTCAGCGCCAGCGGCCCGAACACCGTCACCTCCGGTGCGGCGTACCCCTCCGGCGGGCTCAGCTCCTGCCAGTAGTACGTCCCCACCGTACCGGTGCCCTGGCAGGTGCCGTCGGCGCCGGTCGTGCACGGCTCGCCCACCGTCGTGTCGGGCTTGTCGCCGGTGCTCTGGAGCCCGTCGGTGCCGTTGGACTCCTTCCACAGCCGGAACTTCGCGCCCGCCAGCGGCTTGCCGTCCTGGTCGTGCTTGACCAGGCGCAGCGCGCCCTCCTGCTGTCGGAACCCGAAGTCGTAGGTGTGGTCGTTCTCGCCCGGTCCGCCGGTGGTCAGCGCCCGTTCGACGTACTGCCCGCCCGCCGGGACGACGCCCTTGGAGTCGATGAAGCGGTTGTCGCCGACGTCCGCGTCCGTGGGGACCCACTGGTACAGCGGGCCGCCCTTGGCGTAGTCGGCCGGGTTGTCGAGCCGGATCGTGTACTTGGTGCGGGGCTTGAGACCGCCGGTGACGTTGGAGTCGTCGAAGTAGTACTCACCGCGCGCGGTGGTCTTCGTGGTGCCGACGAGCTTCCCCGACTCGTCGTACAGGTTGACGGTGGCGGCCGGTACCGGTCGCTGGCCGGGCAGTTGGAGGCCGGAGCGCTCGGGGTCGTACCAGACCCGGTTGCCGATCTGGAGCGGGGCCTGGTCGCAGAGCACCTCCAGGTCGCCCATCGAGGCGCCCTTGCCGAACGGGGCCGCGGTGCCCGCCGGGTTGAGCCGCAGGCCGAACTTCGGGTCCTGCTCGCCGTTCCGCTGGAGGAATGACGTGCCGTAGCCGAGGGCGGTGTGGTTGGGGTCGAAGGCGGAGGTCGCGATGGTGTTCTCGACCTTGGAGAAGGCCATGCCGGCGAAGGCCGTGTTGCGGTGGCCGCCCCAGCTGGTGTCGAAGAAGCGGGTGCCCCGGGGGGACATCCCGCAGCCGTTGTTGGTGTCCATCACGTACGCGCCGTTGACCGGGCAGGCCTTGTTCAGGTCGCCGCCCGACATGACGACGGAGACGGAGCCCGGCGTGGGACCGGCCGGTGCGCGGTCCGCGAAGCGGTCACGGAAGGACAGCAGCATCGAGCCGTCGGTCTCGAAGGCGATCTCGCCCAACTCCGGCTCGGGGTTGGCGATGGTGGAGACACCGCACGGGTTGCCGTTCTGCGAGGTCGGGTAGGTGTCGGTCCACGGGAACCAGCCCGCCCCGTCGCAGGGCCCGCCGCCGACCGTGGACTGGCGCGGGTAGTCGAGCGGCTGGTCCAGCACCGCCGCCGCGAACGCGCCGGTGGCGAGGTCGAACGGCAGCACGACGGCGCGCACGTCGGCGAGCCTGCCCGTCGACTGGCCCGAGCAGACGCCGCCGAGGTAGCCGGTGCCGTCCTGCAGGCCCAGGCCGAACGGCCGCCAGTCCCCGGCCGCCGGGCAGCCCGGGTCGGGGATCGGGTAGGCGGCCTTCGGCGCGGCGGCCGTCGGGCCGGTGGCGTCGTAGCGGTAGAGCTTGCGGTCGTTGAGGTTGACGACGAAGAGGTCCTTGCCGTCGTCGGTGATCTTGATGCCGCCGAGGCTCTCCTTGCCCGGCGCGTCGAGGAACGCGTCGTCGGTGCCGCCGCCGTGGACGGTCGCGCCCGCGTTGGGGACGCTGGTGAAGAGCGTCGTGCGCTTCGCGACCGGGTCGGTCACGTAGATCGCGCCGGCGCCGCCGGGGCCGTAGTCCGTGGTGCGCTTGGCGACGGCGGAGGAGAACAGCCGCCGGTCCGCCCGGTTCCAGGCGATGCCGTACAGGGTGCCGGTCTCGGCGTTGGTGGCGAGGTCGGTGGCGTTGACGTCCACGCCCTCCTGCCCGCGCGCGCTGTACGGGAAGGACAGCAGCGTCCGCTGCGCCCCGCCCTCGCGCGTGGTGGGCTGACAGGACGTCACCAGCGGAGCGTTCTTCTGGCAGTAGTCGCCGGGGCTCCACAGGCCGGTGGTGTACGCCACCTTCGCGCCGCCGGAGAGGTCGACGAACTCCTCGTTGCTGCTCAGCTGGTTGGGCGCGCCGGTGAGGCCCTGGCGGGAGGCGAAGGCCGGGTAGAGCTTGCCCGGCTTCGGATTCACCACCTGGACGCGGTACTTGCCGCCGGACAACTTGGACGCGGCCGGTGCCAGCGTCACCGTGCCGTCCGCCGCCGTGGTGCCCTCGATGCCGGCGCCGGCGGCGTCCGTGAGGGTCACCTTGACGCCGGCCAGGCCCGGCTCCAGCGCGGGCGTCCACACTCCGCTCGTGTCCACCGCCCGCACCACGCGGACCGTCACCGTGCCGTCGCCCGCCTGCGGGAAGGCCGCCGGGGCGGCCACCAGCGAGCCCGCGCCGATCCCGACGGCGAGCGCCACCGCGCCGCCGACGGTCCGACGGCCGAGCGCCCCCGGTCGTCGCCGCTCCGGGCCGCGCACGGCGCCCGTCTGTTGCTCAGGTGTCGTTGTCATCCCTGCTCTCTCGTGCAGTTGGGCCCGCCGCCCCGACCTCGTGAGGGAGTCGTGTGTGGCGGAGAGGCCGCCATTGTTAAGGGGAGCTTAAAGGGGCTTCACAGAAGTTCGCAGGAAAACCAGGAACTTTGATGATCAATCAGGCGTTCCCGATGCCGAGGTGCCTGATGTGTCGTCAACTCCCTTGGCGCAGATGCTCTCAGGCGCACGACGGCGCACGCGCGGCGGGGTCCGCACTCCCCCTGTCATGCACCCGCAGACGGGCCTGTTAGGGCCCGTCTTCAAACCCCCGTCGTCCGCCCGGAGGGCGGGCGGGGCGGCGTT
>NZ_JBHSOF010000069.1:0-35590 GCF_042656005.1 Kitasatospora misakiensis
CGACGTTTCAAACTCTAGCCGATCCCCGCCCCGAAAGGCGAATCCGGCCGCAATCATCCGAAATGAGCACGCCAAAGAAACCCGATGCCGGGCCGCGCTGGTGTTTCCAGAGGATTGGCCGCTCCGGGACCGTCCGCGCTGTTGCGTGTCCGGTGCTCCCTGCCAAGCGACTGGGCGACAGTACTCCTCCGCCGAGCCCAAAACAAATCGCCCCGTCGGGGGCCGGGCCACGACCGCACGCGGACCGCACCGGCCCGGCCGACCCCGTGTCACATTTCCTCGCCGCAGGGAGTCAGTGGTCATGAGACCGACCGACACGCCCCGAGGAGGGCCCCATGAATCCGCTGAATCCGCTCAGCCGCGTCGCTTCCGTCGCCGCACTGACCGCCGCCCTGTCGATCACCGCGACCGCCGCCCCCGCCTCGGCCGGCTCGGCGCACGCGCAGCGCTGGTCGGCCGCGTGGTCCGCGTCGATGATGCGGCCCTCCACGGCGCCCTGGTTCGCGACCTGGGCCGAGCAGGGCTTCGACCACCAGTCGGTGCGGGAGGTGGTGCGGCTCAGCACGGGCGGCAAGTCCGTCCGGTTCCGGCTGTCCAACCTCTACGGGACGACTCCCCTGCGGCTGACCGGCGCCGGCGCCGGCCGGGCCGCCGACGGGGCGGCCGTCGTCCCAGGGACGCTGCGGCCGTTGCGCTTCGCGCACCGGGACTCCGTCGTCGTCCCGGCCGGCGGGGAGGTGCTCAGTGACCCGGTGCCGCTGCCGACGGCGGCCGGCGACCGGGTCGCGCTGACCCTCTACTTCGACGGCCCGACCGGCCCGGCCACCTACCACCAGCTCTCGATGACCACCACGTACCGGGCCGACGGCGACCACCGCGGTGACACCGGCGCGGCGGCGTTCGGCGACGCCGTCCGCCCCGGATACGGCTCCTGGTACTACCTGAGCGGCGTCGAGGTCACCGGCGGGCGGCCGGTGGGCAGGGCGGTGGTGGCGTTCGGCGAGTCCACCACCGACGGGTTCGGGGCCACCGTCGACGGGGACGACCGCTACCCCGACCGTCTCGCCGAACGGCTCCTCGCCGCCGACCGGCCGCGCCCCGTGCTCAACGCCGGCATCGGCTCGAACAAGATGCTCGCCGATTCCGCCTGCGCCGGGGAGAGCGCCCTGGCCCGCTTCGAGCGCGACGTGCTCGACCAGCCGAACGTCGGCACCGTGATCGTCTCGCACGGTGTGAACGACATCCTCCGCGCCGGCGACCAGGTCTGCGGGGTGGACCGCGACGACCCGCCCGTCACGCTCCAGCGGCTGATCGACGCCCACCGCGCCCTGATCCGCACCGCCCACGCCCGTGGCGTCAAGGCCGTCGGCGCCACCCTGATGCCCTTCGGCGGCGCACCGTTCTGGAGTGAGCGGACCGACCGGCTGCGTCGCGACCTGAACGAGTGGATCCGCTCGTCCGGCGCGTACGACGCGGTGGCCGACTTCGACCGGGCGATCGACCCGGCGGGCACCGGCGCCATCCCGGACGGCTACCACGCCGGCGACCACCTCCACCCCAGCCCGCTCGGCTACCGGGCCATGGCCGACAGCGTCGATCTCGACAGCCTGCGGTGACCGCAGGAGCGGACAACAGGGCGGCGGTGGAGGGCGGTTGAGCCGGTCAGGGGCGGCGGAGCGACTCGGTGAGGCGGTCCGCCGCCTCGACGACGACCGAGGAGAGCAGGGCGCCGGGGTGGCGGGTGAGCCGTTCGATCGGACCGGAGACCGTGACGGCGGCCACCACCCGGTTGGCCGGTCCGCGGACGGGCGCGGAGACGGAGGCGACACCGATCTCGCGCTCCCCGATCGACTGGGCCCAGCCCCGGCGCCGCACCCCGCTCAGGGCCGTCGCGGTGAACCGGGCCCCCTGAAGGCCGCGGTGGAGCCGCTCGGGCTCCTCCCAGGCGAGCAGGACCTGGGCGGCGGCGCCGACCTTCATCGGGAGGGTGACCCCCACCGGCACGGTGTCCCGCAGGCCGGAGAGGCGCTCGGCGGCGGCCACGCAGATCCGGACCCCGCCCTGGCGGCGGTAGAGCTGGGCGCTCTCGCCGGTGAGGTCGCGCAGCCCGCTGAGGACCGGGCCGGCGGCGGCCAGCAGCCGGTCCTCACCGGCGGCGGCCGACAGCTCCCCGAGCCGGGGGCCGAGGATGAACCGGCCCTCCACGTCCCGGGCGACCAGGCGGTGCTGTTCGAGTGCGACGGCGAGCCGGTGGGCCGTGGGCCGCGCCAGGCCGGTCACCGCGACCAGGCCGGCCAGGGTGGCGGGGCCGGCCTCCAGGGTGCCGAGGATCGAGGTGACCTTGTCGAGCACGCCGACGCCGCTCGTGTTCTCCATGGATGTACTCCGTCTCAGATCCCGTGAGCCGCGCATGGGCCCGCTCACGGAGACTCCCCGCAGGGAGCCGGGGGGGTGGTCAGCGAGGGCGGGCCGCAGAAGTCGGCCGATTGCCTGCGCCGGGCACGAGACGGGTACGCGGAAGGCCCGGGACGGGAAGCGCCCGGGGGAAGGACAGCACTGAGAGCACCGTGTCTCCTCATCTTTCCCGCGCCACATTGGCGACAGGCCGGAGTTGGCACTGATCCCGGACGGCACGGCGCGTACTTCGGACGCCGGGTCGAACGGGGAGCTGCCGGGGCTTCGTAGGGCCGGTCCCTCCACCCCTCTGGATGATTCGCGAGGAACGATACAAGACTTCCCCGCCGGCTCGCCAAGCTTTACCGCTGCCAGCCCGCAGGCAGCAGGCAGCAGGCAGCAGGCAGCAGGCAGCAGGGGCGGAACGGGCGACGGCCCGAGAAACCCGACGAGCCCGGTCCGCAGCTGCGGACCGGGCTCGTCGGCGCCTCACGGCGAGGGCGGTGCTACGCGGCGACGGTGGCGCGCCGGGGCGGGCGGCGACGGCCGGTGGAGCCCTGGGCGTCGCGGCCGGAGCCGGTGCGGGTGCCGCCGGCCGTACGGGTGTCGCCGCCGGTCCGGGTGTCGCCGGCCGTGCGGGTGGAGCGGCCTCGGTGACCCCGGCTCGCGGACGGGCTGCGGCGCGGGCGCTCGACCACGGGGTCGGGAATCACGGTGGGGACGCCGGTGGGCACCCGGGCGCCGGTGATCCGGGCCAGGTCCTCATCGCCGGCGGTGACCCGGGTGGTGACGGGGGTGATGGCCGCCGTCGCCATCAGGCGGGTCATCGCGCGGCGCTGGTTGGGCAGCACCAGCGTGACCACGGTGCCGGACTCGCCGGCCCGGGCGGTGCGGCCGCCCCGGTGGAGGTAGTCCTTGTGGTCGGTCGGCGGGTCCAGGTTGACGACCAGGTCGAGGCCGTCGATGTGGATGCCCCGGGCGGCGACGTTGGTCGCGATCAGGGCCGTGACCTGGCCGGTCCGGAACTGGTCCAGGGTGCGGTTGCGCTGGGGCTGGGACTTGCCGCCGTGCAGGGCCGCGGCCTTCACCCCGTTCGCGAGCAGGTCCGCCACCAGGCGGTCGGCGCCGTCCTTGGTGTCGGTGAACATGATCACCCGGCCGTCCCGGGACGCGATGTGGGCGATCGTGGCGCCCTTGTCGAAGTTCTGCACGTGCAGGACGTGGTGCTCCATGGTGCTCACCGCGCCCGCCGACGGGTCCACCGAGTGGGTGACCGGGTCGTTGAGGAAGCGCCGCACCAGCCGGTCCACGTTGCGGTCCAGGGTGGCGGAGAACAGCATCGTCTGGCCGCCCTCGGCGACCTGCTCCAGGAGTTCGGTGACCTGCGGCAGGAAGCCCATGTCGGCCATCTGGTCGGCCTCGTCGAGCACCGTGATGCCGACCTCGTCGAGCCGGCAGTCACCGCGCTGGATCAGGTCCTTGAGCCGGCCGGGCGTGGCCACCACGACCTCGGCCCCGCGGTTCAGCGCCTGGGCCTGGCGTCCGATCGACATCCCGCCGACCGCGGTCGCCAGCCTCAGCCGCAGCGCGTGGGCGTAGGGGGTGAGGGCCTCGGTGACCTGCTGCGCGAGTTCGCGGGTGGGGACCAGCACCAGGGCCAGCGGGCGGCCCTTCTCGGCCCGGCGCCCGGCGGTGCGGGCCAGTACGGCGAGGCCGAAGGCGATGGTCTTGCCCGAGCCGGTGCGGCCGCGTCCGAGGACGTCGCGGCCGGCCAGCGAGTTCGGCAGCGTCGCGGCCTGGATCGGGAAGGGCGTGGTGACGCCCTGGCGGGTCAGTACCGACAGCAGGGCCTTCGGCATGTCCAGCTCGGCGAAGGACTCGACGGCGGGCAGGGCCGGGGTGGTGCTGACCGGCATCGCGAACTCGGCCGGCGCGGACGCGCCCTGGCCGGCGCCACGGCCGGGGGTCCGTCGGCCTCCGGCGGGCCGGGCGCCGTAGAAGGCGCCGCCACCCGAACGGGAGCCCCCCGCGGAGCGGGAGGCGGCGGCGGAGCGGGAGTTGGCGTTCTGATAGGGCGAGCGACTGGAACGGCTCATACGGGAAACCTTCCTCGGGGCGGCACGTCACGAGGAAGGCTCCATGGCGCGGAGCACCGGCGGAGACCGCAAGGAACGGGCCTGAACGGCCGAAACGGGCCGGAACGGCCGGGGATGCGCCGTGGCGCACATGCCGAGGGGCCCGCACCGAGCGTGTACGCGGTGCGGGCCCCTCGCTGCTTGGCGGGTGCCGTGGCAGAAGTACTACAGCGGGCGAATGTTCTCGGCCTGCGGGCCCTTCTGACCCTGCGTGACGTCGAACTCGACCTTCTGGCCCTCGAGCAGCTCACGGAAGCCGTTGGCGTTGATGTTCGAGTAGTGGGCGAACACGTCCGGACCGCCACCGTCCTGCTCGATGAAGCCGAAGCCCTTTTCCGAGTTGAACCACTTCACGGTGCCATTAGCCATAAAAATTTCTCCTTCAAAGCGTCCGGAGCGCACACAGCGTGTGCTCCGAGTCGCCGCACAAGCACCCACCCGGGGAAGAGCCGGGTAAACAAAAATGCGCCTGCGAAACATCAGCAGGCGCACACAAAGTTCATGGGGACCACTACTGCAACTAGGTCGACTCTAGCAGGCTCGGGCTCGCCGCGGGCGAATATTTCGCCCCCAATTTTTGAAAAGTGCTCCCGGGGCCGCCCGCCCCGGGCCGTCGCGGGCGCCAACGGGCCCCGGGCGCACGGTGGTTGGCGCGCTCGCGGGCCCTCCGAACCGACGGCGGGGGAGGGCGGATCCCACCGCCCTCCCCCGGTCGTGCCGCGGCGGCGAGGGCGCGCGGGCAATCCTCCGCGCCCACCCTGACCGCCCGCGCGCGGACCGCACCGACCTGCGACATTCCGCTCCGCTCGAACTCGCATGCGCCGAAAAGGGTTCGCTCCCGGGGTTTCCGGCGCATACTGGTGGGGATGACGAATTATTCAGCAGCGCGCCGCCCCCTCCCCAACAGCCCCTTCAAGGCTCCGGTGGAGGCACCCCGCAAGCACTTCACCGTCGGCGACCGGGTCACCCACGACCGGTACGGCCTCGGCCGTGTCATCGGCGTCGAGGGGGACGGCGACATCGCCGTCCTCGTCGACTTCGGGTCACGGCAAGAACGCGTCACCCCGCCGTACAGCGCGATGTACACCCTCTGAGCGCGATGTACTCCCTCTGACCCCGCTCGACCCCGACGATGTCCACCCCCTGACAACGGCCGGCGGCGCGCCCGTCACCGTCTCGGACCTGCCACGGCGTACACGACCGTCCCGGTCGCCAGCAGGATCCAGGCGGTCCAGCTGGACGCCGCCGTGCCCGGGGGGAAGGTCATCCAGCTGACCACCTCCCCCACCGTGCCGCGCGGGGCCGGGACGAGAAGGGTGAACGCGAGCCAGCCGGTCGGCAGGGTCCAGGCGAAGTGCGCCCCGCACAGCGCCGCCCCCAGCCCGGCCAGGCCGACCAGGCCCGCGCTGCCCCGGACCACCACCTCGGTGGGCGCGAGCTTCGCTCCCGCCGCCTGGGCCGCCAGCAGCGCCACGCCCGCACAGGCGCCGATCAGCAGCACGTGCGCCGCCCGGCGGGGCGCCCACCGGATCGCGGCCGTCCGCTCCAGCACCACGTCCCGCCCGCCGAGCCCGACGGACGCGGCCGCCACGTTCGCGGTGAGGACGACGACCGCCATCCCCAGGTCCAGCGGGCCCGGGCTGTGGAGCGCCCACACCGCCAGCGTGACGAGCGCGACGGCGGCGGCCGAGACGGGCACCTGCCGTGAACGGGCGTACAGCACCAGCCAACTGCTCATCAGGACGCCTCCCCCGCCAGCTTCGAAAGCTGGTCGTACCCCGTGCAGGAGACGGTGGCGTCGCGCAGTTCGGCGATCCGCGCGCGCTGCTCGGCCGGTGACCGCGCCGTCAGCTTCTGCCAGCCGAGCTCGGCGTCCTCCCAGGCCTTGAGCGAGTACACGTCGCTCTCCTTCTTCTCCAGCGGCTGGAGCCGGGCATCACGGAGGGCCCAGCTCACGGCGATGCTCTGGACGGCGATGCCACCGCTGTCCCCGCCCTCCCGGTCGCTGCGCCCATGGCAGTTCGGTGCCAGCCCCTGGGCGATCAGCGCGCGGGTCAGCCGCTCGCCCGTCGCGTCGGCGAGCAGGTGTTCGTCGAAGTCCACCAGCACCACGTCGGCGGAGAGTTCGCGGACGTCGCCGAGCGCGCGCAGCCGGGTGTCCTCCCGCACCGAGGTCGGCGCCTGGTCGCCCAGGGCGTCGTGCAGCACGCGCAGCGCCTCCTTGCCGCGGAGCGCCAGCTCGGGCAGGCGTGCGCGGTTCGCCCGCGTCACGCAGACCGGTCCGTCGCAGACCGGCGCGGCGGCGGCCCGGTCGACGACGTAGGTGTCGCGCGCCGCCGCCGGCAGGACCAGCAGGGCCAGGGCCGCGCCCACCAGGACGGGAACCACCGCGAGCAGCCGGGCCCGCCGGGTCACGGCCGACAGCAGGGCGAAGCCGGTGCCGAGCAGGCCGAGCAGCCAGAGCGTCTGACCGAGGTGCACCGAGCCGGACAGCGTCAGCAGCATCTCCCGCGGCTCCACCGTCACCGGGGACAGCTGGGCGAGCCGGTTCGGCGCGACGGTCGACGGCAGTGCCCCGTCACCGTTCTGCCCCAGGAACAGGCTGGTCAGAAGGGTGAGGACCACCAGGGCCGGCGGGGTGAGGACGAAGGGCAAGGCCCGCCCGACGCCCATCCCGAACACGGCCCCCGCGACGAGGGCCAGCGCCGCCACCAGCGAGACGGGCAGCCAGCCGAGGTGGGTGTAGTCGGTCGGGCCGAGCGCCACCTGGACGCCGCCCACGAGGACCACGAGGCCGAAGCCCGAAGCCGCCGCGAGCGCCATGGCGCCGGCCGGCACCGCCGCCCGGCGCCAGGCCGGCAGCGGTGTGGTGGCCAGCAGTTCGGCCATCCGCGAGCGGGACTCGCGCAGCCCGTACACCGCGCCCGTGCCCACCACCAGCGGCCACCAGAAGCCCAGCAGGTAGCGGGTCCACATGGCCATCGGCGTCCACTGGGCCGTCCAGCCCGCAGTGCCCTTCCACCAGATCCCGTCCATCAAGCAGAACACCGCCAGGCTGCCGCCCAGGACGACGAGGCCGGGCCACGGGGCGGCGGAGCGCCGCAGTTCGATCCCCAGGACACGCCCGTTCACCAGGTGCCTCCCGGCCGGCCGGAGGTGCTGAGCAGCGCCGAGTAGCCGCGCTCCAGGGGGCTGTCGCCCGGGAACTCGGCGCCGCCCGCCGCGGCCAGCTCGTCCGGTGTGCCCTGGAAGACCAGGCGGCCGTCGGCGAAGAGCACCACGTCGGAGCAGGCCGCCGCGACGTCCTCGACCAGGTGGGTGGAGACCAGCACGCAGGTGTCGCGGCCCAGTTCGTGCAGCAGTTCGCGGAAGCGCAGCCGCTGCGCCGGGTCCAGGCCGGCCGTCGGCTCGTCCAGCAGCAGCACGGCGGGGTCGTTGACGATGGCCTGGGCGATGCCGGCCCGCCGCACCATGCCGCCGGACAGCGTCTTCATCCGGTGGTCGGCGCGGTCCGCCAGGCCCACCCGTTCCACCGCCCGTTGGACGGCCGCGGGGACGGCGGCCTTCGGCACCTCCTTCAGCCAGGCCATGTACTCGACGAACTCGCGCACCGTGAAGCGCTTGTAGTAGCCGAAGTCCTGCGGCAGGTAGCCGATCCGGCGCCGCAGGGCCCGGTAGTCGCCGACCGCGCCGACGGTGGTGCCGAGCAGTTCCAGTTCGCCCTCGGTGGGGCGCAGCACGGTGGCCAGCGTGCGGATCAGGGTGGTCTTCCCCGCTCCGTTGGGCCCCAGCAGGCCGTGGGTGCCGATGCCCAGGTTGAGGTCGAGTCCGTCGACGGCCATTTTCTTCCGTCCGACGCGGACTCTCAGGCCGTCGGCCCGGATCTCCCAGGCGTAGGTCTTCGGCGCGGTGTCGGCCGCGCTCGTGGTGGGCGACATTCGGTGGTCCCTTTCGAGGGTCGGCGGTGGCTTCACAGCGTTGGGTAGGTGTTTCTGCGGGCGATCACGGCGGCGGTCGCGAGGGCGAGGAGCAGCCCCCAGACGGGCAGCCGGTCCGCTTGCAGGAGGAGCCGCAGGGCCGGGGGGACGCCGCCGGTGACCCAGGCGGGGACGAGGACCGCCGCGCCCCATGCGGCCATCAGTCCGACGGCGGCGCGGGTGACGCCGATGACGCTGCCCAGCGCCAGGGCGGTGGAGGTGAAGGCCAGGGAGGGCAGCAGCCACTGCGCGGCGGTTATCGTGCCGGTCAGCCAGCCCCCCACCAGCAGCCCGGGCACGACCACCAGGAGGACGGCGGTGGTGCGCCGGAGGAGCAGGGGCAGCCCGGCGCGGGCGGTGGAGGCGGTCAGTTCGTGCGCCGGGTCCAGTCGGCGCGACCAGGAGGCGGCGACGCCGAACAGCGGCAGCACCGGTGCGAGCGGCAGCACAGGGGAGGTGTCGCCGAGGAAGGTCGGCGCCGCGACGGCGTCCAGCAGCAGCGCCACCAGGGTGACGGCGCCGGTCATGGCCAGCCACGGGGCCATGACCGGCGTCAGCCAGGTCGGCGCCGAGCGTGCGAGGTGTCGCCGCGAGGGTGCCCGGACGGCCGCGTCCAGCTGCGGCTCCAGGCTGGCGCGGACGGTGTCGACCAGTGCGGCGATGTCGGGTGCCTCGGTGGCGACCGAGGCCGCCAGCCGGCTCCGGCACGGGGCGCAGGCCTCCAGGTGGGCCTCCAGCGCCCAGACCGTGTCGGCGGCGATGGTCGTGTCGCCCCGGGCGTAGTCGTCGATCAGTCGGCGGGACGCGTGTTCGGTGGGGCCGTTCGACTGTTCGTTCCGCTTGGTCACGCCAGTGCCTCCCGCATCGCGATCCGGGCCCGGCGGGCGCGGGTCTTGACCGTGCCTTCGGGCAGTCTGAGCAGGACGGCGGTCTCCCGGACGGAGAGTCCGTCGAGCACCGTGGCCTGCAGGACCTCGCGGAGTTCCGGCGCCAGTCGCCGCAGGGCGTCACCGACGTCGCCGCCCACCGTCCCGGCCAGGGCCTCGTCCTCCGCCGCGGGCACCACGGCCCGCTCGGCGGCGGCGACGGGCGGTTCGGCGTGGTGGGCGCGGCGGCGGAACGCGTCGACCAGGCGGCGCGCCGCGATCGTCCACAGCCATCCGACCGCCGACCCGCCGACGGCGCTCCCGGCGAACGCGCCGGCCGCGCGCCACACCGCCAGAAAGGTCTCCTGCATGACCTCGGCGACGATCTGCTCGTCCGCGCAGCGGCGGCGCAGCCGCACCGCCAGCCACGGCGCGGTGCGTCGGTACAGCTCGTCGAAGGCCCGGCGGTCGCCCTTGGCCACCAGCCGGACGAGGCGTTCCTCGTCCAGCTCGTCCAGTGCTCTCCTGCGTGATCTCACACCAGCCAGACGCCGGGATCGGCGCGCGGGTTCTGCGTTCGAGGTGACCTGCGTCACAGCCCGGGGGCCGGCCGTCGGGGCGCGGTAGGGTCGGGCGCCTCCGGCTCTGGTGGTGCTGGATCGGTCATCTAGACTGAAATTCCAGTCAGGCGACGGGAGGTGCGACGGCCCGCGCCCGTCCCGATCCCGATCCGACCCGATCCGACCCGATCCGACCAACCAGGAGACACCCGCATGGCGCGCGGATTCGATGTTGTGGAGACCTGTATCGCCGACCTGCGCGAGGCGCTGGAGAAGGGCGAGACCACCTCGGTCGAGCTGCTCGACGCCTACCTCGCCCGGATCGACGCCTACGACCGGCCCGGCACCGCCACCGCGCTCAACGCGATGGTCGTGATGAACCCGGACGCCCGCGCCGAGGCGGAGGCTTCGGACGTCCGCCGCGCGCGCGGCGAGACCCTCGGCCCGCTCGACGGCATCCCGTACACGGCGAAGGACAGTTACCTCGCGAAGGGGCTGACGGCCGCGGCCGGTTCGCCGGCCTTCGAGCACCTCGTCGCCCAGCGCGACGCCTTCGCCGTCGAACGGCTGCGCGCGGGCGGCGCCGTCCTCATCGGCCTCACCAACATGCCGCCGATGGCCAACGGCGGCATGCAGCGCGGCGTGTACGGCCGCGCCGAGAGCCCCTACAGCGCCGACTGGCTCACCAGCGCCTACGGCTCCGGCTCCTCCAACGGCTCCGGCACCGCGACGGCGGCCTCGTTCGGCGCCTTCGGCCTCGGCGAGGAGACCTGGTCCTCCGGCCGGGCGCCCGCGTCGAACAACGCCCTGTGCGCCTACACGCCCAGCCGCGGCGTCATCTCGGTGCGCGGCAACTGGCCGCTCGTCCCCACCATGGACGTCGTCGTCCCGCACACCCGCACCATGGCCGACCTGCTCGAACTGCTCGACGTCATCGTCGCCGACGACGCGGACACCCGCGGCGACCTCTGGCGGGCGCAGCCGTGGGTGGCGCTGCCCGCCGCCTCGCAGGTCCGGCCCGCGTCGTACCCCGCGCTCGCACCCGCCGACCGGGCGGCGGAGAGCGCCGCGCTCGCCGGTAAGCGGGTGGGCGTGCCCAGGATGTACATCAACGCCGACCCCGACGCCGGCACCAACCCCGACGGCGGCATCGGCGGCCAGACCGGGCAGCGGATCGACACCCGCCCCTCGGTGATCGCCCTGTGGGAAGCCGCGCGCCGCGACCTGGAGGCCGCCGGCGCCGAGGTGGTCGAGGTCGACTTCCCCGTCGTGACCAACTACGAATCCGACCGCCCCGGCGCCCCCTCGCTGCTCACCCGCGGTCTGGTCTCCCGCGACTTCCTCACCGTCGAGATCGAGGACCTGTCCGCCTGGGCCTGGGACGACTTCCTGCGCGCCAACGGCGACCCGGCGCTGGCCACCCTGGCCGAGGTCGACGGCGACCGGATCTGGCCCACGCAGCAGGGCGAACTCCCGGACCGCTACGCCGGGTTCGACGACTCGATCGGCGACTACCCGCGCCTGGTGCGCGAGCGCCCGTACGCCTCCTTCGCCGACATGCCGCACCTCGAAGAGGGGCTGCGCGGCCTGGAGGAGACCCGCCGGATCGACCTGGAGGAGTGGATGGACGAACTGCGCCTGGACGCGGTGGTGTTCCCCACGGCCGCCGACGTCGGCCCGGCCGACATGGACGTCTCCGAGGCCTCCGCCGAGCTCGGCTGGCGCAACGGCGTCTGGGTCGCCAACGGCAACCTGGCGCCCCGCCACCTCGGCATCCCCACGGTGACCGTGCCGATGGGCGCGATGGCGGACATCGGTATGCCCGTCGGCCTGACGTTTGCCGGTCGCGCCTATGACGACAACGCCCTGCTGGCCCTCGCCGCGGCCTTCGAGGCGACCGGCAGCCGGCGGACGGTGCCGCCGCGGACGCCGCGGCTGTCGGCGCGGTGATGTGACGGCGTAGCGGCGCCGCCCTCGGGGGTGTCGCTACGCCGTGGGGACCGCCTTCGGCCTCGGCGTCCGGCGTCCGGGTCAGGTTTCGGTGGCGGTGCGGACGGCGACCGCGAGCGGGAGGGACGCGCCCTCCTCGAAGGCGGCGGCGAAGCGGGCCGCGCCCAGGCCCGTACGGGCCGCGGCGGTGATCCGGTCGACGTCCGCGCGCTCGCCGCCCGGCGGGAGGGGCACACCGGCGCTCCGGCGGGCGGCGTCGGCGGCGCCCAGGAGCAGCGCGGCGCGGGTGAAGCCCGAGGTGCCGCCGACGGCCGCGGCCGCGCCGGCGGTGCCCTCCAGGGAGAGGGCGAGGGCGCGCGGTTCGGCCAACTCCCGGGCGTGGGCCAGGCCGTGGGCCTGGTGGACGGCGGCCTGTGCGGGCCGGCCGCGCAGTTCGGCGACGAAGCCGAGCTCCACCTCGATCAGGTGTCGTCCGGCCGTCGACGACGGGTAGTCGTCACGCATCGCCGTGAGGTGGCGCTCCGCCTCGTCGAGCTCGCCGGCGCGACGCGCGCCGAGGGCGAGGCCCATCACGGCGAACACCTCACCGAAGAGATGGCCCTGCTCGGCCGCCGCTCGGCGGGCCCGCTCCCAGTCGCCGGCCAGGAGCGCGAGCCGGCCCAGGCCCGCGAGGCAGTCGGAGGCTTCCACGGCCAGGCCGAGTTGCTCGGCGAGGCGCAGCCCGACGGTGTAGCGGGACTCGGCGTCGGTGTAGTCGCCCTCGATCTCGGCGAGCGTGGCGAGGGTCGGCACGGTCTGCAACTCTCCCCACCCGTCGCCGAGTTCGCGGAAGTCCGCGGCGGCGGTGCGGCCGTCGCGGCGGGCTGCCGCCAGGTCACCGGCGGCCAGCGCCGTCCGGGCCAGCAGGGCGTGACCGGCGGCGGTGCCCCAGCGGTCGCCCGCGGTGGCGCAGAGGTTCAGGGCGCGGGCGGCGACGGCGTGCGCCGCGACCGGGTCGCCGGCGTGGTGGAGGCCGTGGGCGAACAGCCAGAGCGCCCGGCCGCGCCGTACGGGGTCGGCGATGTCCGCCTCGGGGCAGTCCCGCTCGGGTGGGCGGTGGCCGGTGAGCATGGCGAACGCGCCGTGCAGGAGCTGGAGTTCGGCGAGCGTCGAGGTCGGGGTCGGGGTCGCGGTCGGGGTCGGCGCGCGGGTCGGGAGGGCGGCGGCGTCCAGGACGGCGGTCAGGGCGCGGCGTGCCTCGTGGAGCCGGCCGCGCAGCAGCCACCAGGGGCACAGAGCGGTGGCCGCGCGGGCCGCTCCGTCGAGGTCGCCGGTGCGCAGGAGGTGGTCGAGCGCGGCGCGGAGGTTGGCGGACTCGGCGTCCAGCAGGGCGAGTCGGTCCCGCTGCCCCGCCCCTCGCAGGTGGGCTTCGGACTGTTCGGCCAGCTCGCGGAAGTACGCGGCGTGGCGCCCCGCGGCGGCCGGGAACTCCCCCGCCTCGTGGAGCCGGTCGCGGGCGTAGGCGGCGACCGATTCCAGCAGGTCGTAGCGCGGGCCTGCACCGGTGTGCGCGGCCTCGACGAGCGAGCGGTCGACCAGGCGACCCACCAGGTCGAGGACGTCGTCACCGGTGATGCCGTCCCCCGCGCACACCGCCTCGGCCGCCCGCAGGGAGCAGCCGCCGACGGGAACGGCCAGGCGCCGCAGCACGGTTCGCTCGGGCGGGGTGAGCAGGTCCCAGCTCCAGTCGATCACCGCGCGCAGCGTCTGCTGCCGGACCGGGAGACCGCGCTGCCCGGAACCGAGGACGCGGAACCGGTCGCCGATCCGCGCCGCCAACTCCCGTACGCCCATGGCCCGTACGCGGGTGGCCGCGAGTTCCAGGGCGAGCGGGATGCCGTCCAGGCGGTGGCAGATCTCCGCGATGGCGGCTCTCGTGCCGTCGTCCGGCGGCTCCGCCATACCCGTCGGCGGGGCGAAGCCGGGTGCAGCCGACGCGGCGCGTTCGGCGAACAGCTGCGCGGCGGCCACCGGGTCGAGCGGGGCGACGGGGAACACCGCCTCGCCGGGCAGCCGCAGCGACTCCCGGCTGGTGGCCAGGACGCGCAGCCCCGGCGCGGTGTCCAGCAGTGTCGCGACCAGGTCGGCGGCCGGGTCGATCACGTGCTCGCAGTTGTCGAGGACGAGCAGGGCCCGGCGGTCGCGCAGGGCTGCGGCGAGGGCGGGGAAGGGGCCGGCCGTGGGCGCGGCCGGGACGGCGGTCCGGCGGATGCCGAGCGCCGTGGCCACCGCCTGGGCGAGGTCGGCCGCGTCGGCTCCGTCGGCGTCGGGTCCGGCGGGTCCGGCGGGTCCGGCGGGTCCGGCGGGTCCGGCGGCGGGTAGGGCCGCGAGTTCGACGAGCCGCACCCCGTCCGGCGCGCCGCCTTCGGGGTCGTCCGCGAGGCGGCGCGCGAGGGCCAGGGCGAGCCGGGTCTTGCCCACTCCCCCGGGGCCGGTCAGCGTCACCAGGCGCTCGGTGCGGGCGAGCCGGGCGAGGGTGTCCAGCGCGGGGCCGCGCCCGACGAGCGTGGTGCGTGGGGTCGGCAGGTTCGAGCGGTGGAACGCGTCCGGGTCCGACACCCGCTTGGCGGTCGCGTCCTGGGGCTCGACGGGCCTGGCGTCCGGAACGGCGGCGGGCAGCAGAGCGGCGTCCTGTCGCAGGATCGCCTCGTGCAGGGCCGCCAGTTCGGGACTCGGGTCGAGGCCGAGCTCGTCGACGAGCAGCGCCCGCAGTTCGCCGTACGCGGCCACCGCCTCGCTCTGCCGGCCGGCCCGGTACAGCGCCCGCATCTGTACGCCGCGCAACCGCTCGCGCAGGGGGTGCCGGTCCACCAGCTCGGCCACCTCGCCGAGCAGCAGCGGATCGTCGAACTCCAGGCGGGATTCCGCCAGTTCCTCGACGACGGCGAGCCGTTCCTCGGCCAGGCGCTGGGCGGCCGGGCGGACGAACCCCTCGTCGGCGAAGTCGGCGTACGGGCGTCCGCGCCACAGGTCCAGCGCCCGGGTGAGCACGGCCGCCCGGGCGCGCGCGTCGGCCTCGTCCCGGGCGCGTGCGGCCAGCGTCCGGAAGCAGACCGCGTCGACCTGGGCGGGGTCGTCGTCGAGCAGGAGCCGGTAGCCGGCCGGGTGGTGGGTCACCCGGTCGCGGCCGATCGCCCGGCGCAGCTGGGAGACCTTGGCCTGGAGTGCGTTGGCGGGGTTGGCGGGTGCGGCGTCGCCCCAGATGTCGTCGACGAGGCGGTCCGGCGACACCGGTCGGCCCTCGTGCAGCAACAGGGCGGCCAGCAGGGCCCGCACCTTGGTCTCGGGCACCCGCACGGGCGCACCGTCGCCGTCCCACACCGCCAACGGGCCGAGCACCCCGAACCTCATGGGACACACCCTACACAGCATGATCATCAGCTGGTCGGACCGGACCGTCGCAGGGTCGCAGCCCCGGTCACCGCTTGGCCGCCGTCGGACCGTCAGCAGACCATCAGCGGAGCCGAAGCGGGCTGCGGGAATGTCTGTTCAGCGGGCCGGACAGCCCGGCCGACACCACCACGGACGACCGAGGAGCACGATCATGAGCACGAACACCCTGGTTCCCACGCACACGCCCACCGAGACCGACCGCACGGACTCCCCGCTGTTCCGGCCCGCCCGCCTCGGCGGCCTGCGGCTGGCGAACCGCCTGGTGATGGCCCCGATGACCCGCAACCGCGCGAGCGCCACGGGCGTACCGGAAGCGATCACGGCCACGTACTACGCCCAACGCGCGTCGGCCGGGCTGATCATCGCGGAGGCCACCACGCCCAACGCGGTGGGCGCCACCTACCCCAACATCCCGGCCATCCACGACGATTCGCACGTCGCCGGGTGGCGAACCGTCACCGAGGCCGTCCGGGCGGCGGGCGGGCAGATGTTCCTCCAACTCCAGCACGGCGGCCGGGTCGGGCACCCCGAGACCAGCGGACACCACCCGCTCGCCCCGTCACCGGTGCCGATGCCCGGCACGATCGTCACCCCGTCGGGGCACCGGGAGAACGTCGTCCCGCGCGCGATGACCGAGCAGGAGATCGGCGCCACCGTCGCCGATTTCGCCGCCGCGGCGCGCCGGGCCGTGGACGCGGGCTTCGCCGGGGTCGAGATCCACGCCGCGAACGGGTACCTGCTCCACCAGTTCCTCTCCCGCCACACCAACCACCGCACCGACGGCTACGGCGGGTCGGTCGCCAACCGCGTCCGCCTCACCGTCGAGGTGGTCCGCGCGGTCGTCGAGGCGATCGGCGCCGAGCGGGTCGGGGTGCGCGTCGCCCCCGGTGTCACCGCCAACGCCATGGCGGAGGACGACGTCGAGGACGTCTACCCGGCACTCCTGGGCGCCCTCGACGGCCTCGGCCTCGCCTACCTGCACGTCGTCTTCGCCGACCCGGACCAGCCGCTGTTCCGCACCCTGCGCGAGGCCTGGTCCGGCCCGCTGATCGCGAACCCGGCGCTGCCCTGGCCCGGCCCGCTGCCCGCCGACGGCGGCCGCGACGCCGCCGAGCGCCTGCTGGACGCGGGCGCCGACCTGGTCTCCCTCGGCCGCTCCTTCCTCGCCAACCCCGACCTGGTCACCCGCCTGCGCACCGGAGCGCCGCTCAACCCGATCCGGGACGCCCACCTGATGTACGTGGGCGGCGAGACGGGCTACACGGACTACCCGGCTCTCGACCCGACTCTCGGCTGAACCAGCCGACCGACGCCGTGGCGTCACCCCCAACAGCGGTGCGGCTGTTGGGGGTTGACGACTATTGTCGGCCGACAGAAAAAATCTTGAGTGTTTCAGGGTTGTTTCTTCGGGGGTGGTGCGGGTTAATAATTCACGCCCACAACAAACCCGGACGGAGAGGTCCCCCACCATGCTGCGCTCCCGTTCACTCAAGTCCCGCTTACTGGGCTTAGCCGCCGCGGTCGGCCTCGCCGTCGGCCTGAGCCTCCAGGCAATCCCCCAGGCCACCGCCGCCCAATCCACCGCCCAGGCCAGCCCCCAGGCCGCCCCCCAGGCCGCTGCCGCCTCGCTGACGCAGATCACGAACTTCGGCAACAATCCGACCGGCCTGCAAATGCACCTGTACGTGCCGAACAACGTCAAGGCCAACCCCGCGATCCTGCTGGCCCTGCACGGTTGCCAGGGCTCAGGGCCCTACCTGTACTCGAGTCAGGACTTCGCCTCGCTGGCCGACCAGTACGGGTTCCTGGTCATCTACCCCTCGACGAACCCCGGTGGAAGCTGCTGGGACGTCTCCTCCGACCAGTCCATGACCCGCAACGGCGGCAGTGACCCGGTCGGGCTGATGTCGATGATCACCTACACGGAGCAGCGCTACGGCGGCAACCCCAACGCCGTGTACGTCACCGGGCAGTCGTCGGGCGCGATGATGACGAACGTGATGCTCGCCAACTACCCCGACGTGTTCAAGGCGGGCGCGGCGTTCATGGGCGTGCCCTACCACTGCTTCTACACCGGCACCGTCCGCGCCTGGAACGGGACCTGCGGCCAGGGCAAGCTCACCATGACCCCCCAGCAGTGGGGCGGCCTGGTGCGCAACACGGCGTACCCCGGCTACACCGGTCCGCGTCCGCGTGTACAGCTGTGGCACGGCACCACCGACGGCTCGGTGAACTACAACAACCTCGGTGAAGAGATCAAGCAGTGGACGGACGTCCTCGGCGTGAGCCAGACTCCCTCGTCCACCGACTCCCCCGCGGCCAACTGGACCCGCACCCGGTACAACAACAGCGCCGGCAAGACCCAGGTCGAGGCCTACAGCCTCGCCGGGACCGGGCACGAACTGCCGGTCAAGGGCTCCGTGATGGCCGCCAACGCCATCCGCTTCATGGGCCTGGACGCGGCGCCCCCCTCCGGCGGCGGTACGACCGGCGCGCTGCGCGCGGTGGACGCGGGCAAGTGCCTCACCGACGCGAACACGCAGCAGGGCACGCAGCAGCAGATCTACGCCTGCAACGGCGCCGCGAACCAGACCTGGACCCGGACGTCGTCCGACCAGCTGACCGTGACCGTGGGCGGCAGCACCCTGTGCCTGGACGCCAACGAGCACGCCACCACCCCCGGCACCAAGGCGATCGTCTGGACGTGCAACGGCCAGCCCAACCAGCAGTGGAAGCTGAACTCGAACGGCACCGTCACCGGGGTGCAGTCGGGGCTCTGCCTGGACGTGGCCGGTCTGGCCACCGCGGACGGCACGCCCGTCCAGCTGTGGACCTGCAGCGGCGGCAAGAACCAGCAGTGGACGCTGGGCTGACACCGCGTACGCGCAGCGCCCCCGGTTGGGGTTGGTTGAGGTACCCCCACCTACGCCAACCCCGCCGGGGGCGCTGTCCGGCTTGTTCACCGGTCTCGAATCGGTCCGGAATCGGTCAGGAATCGGTCAGGAATCGAGAAGCACGGTCCATGGAGTTGCCTCTAGCCTGCGCTCCATGGAGATCACCATTCACACGACCTCTCTTCCGCACGACGACCCGGATGCCTCGCTCGCCTTCTACCGCGACGTCCTCGGCTTCGAGGTCCGCAGCGACGTCGGGCAGGGCAGGGCGCGCTGGATCACGGTCGGCCCGGCCGGTCAGCCGGGCACGTCGATCCTGCTGGCGCCGCCCGCCTCCGACCCCGGCATCACCGAGGACGAGCGCCGCACGATCACCGAGATGATGGCCAAGGGCACCTACGGCTGGATCCTGCTGGCCACCCCGGACCTCGACGCCACGTTCGAGAAGGTGCAGGCGGGTGACACCGAGGTCGTCCAGGAGCCGACGGAGCAGCCGTACGGCGTCCGCGACTGCGCGTTCCGCGACCCCGCGGGCAACCTGGTCCGCATCCAGGAACTGCGCTGAGCCGTCTCGAACGCCTCGGATCAGCAGGCAACCTCGGGCGCTCGTAGGCGTCCATGGAGAGGGAAGAGGAACGACGGAGGGGGGCTCCCATGTGTGACCCGGAGTGGCGGCGCGCACGCGTCCAGGCGCAGCGGCTGGCCGATCTCGCGCGGCTGCGCCGTGTTCGCGACCGGATCGACCGGGAGTACGCGCAGCCGCTGAACGTGGAGGCGCTCGCCCGTGATGCCAACATGTCCGCCGGGCACCTGAGCCGGCAGTTCCGGGCCGCGTACGGCGAGTCGCCGTACGCGTACCTGATGACGCGCCGCATCGAGCGCGCGGCGGCGCTGCTGCGGCGGGGCGACCTCAGCGTCACCGAGGTCTGCTTCGCGGTCGGCTGCGCGTCACTGGGCACGTTCACCACCCGCTTCACCGAGCTGGTCGGCATGCCGCCCGGGGCCTTCCGGCGCCAGGCGGCGGACGCGGTGGAGGGGATGCCCGCGTGCGTGGCGAAGCAGGTCGCCAGACCGGTCAGGAATCGAGAAGCCCCGGCCTCGGCGCGGCCCGTAGCGTGATGGTCATGGCGACCACCGCTTCCACCGGCGGCCCGAGTTCGCCGCACATCTCGCAGAAATACGCAGAAATACAAGGAGTAAGCCATGAAGGCGCACGTCAGCTCGATCCTCCTCGGCGTCCGGGACATGGACCGGGCCAAGCGGTTCTACACCGAGGGGCTCGGCTGGAAGGTCCAGAACGACTTCGGCGTCTCGGTGTTCTTCGCCTCGGACGGCGCCTCGCCGGTCGGCTTCTACGAGCGCGCGGGCCTGGCCGGCCTGGTGGGCACGGAGGCGGAAGGCACCGGCTTCAGCGGACTGGTGCTGACCTACGTCGTCCGCAGCGAGGCCCGGGTCGACGAGATCATGGCCGAGGCCCAGAAGGCCGGCGCCACGGTCCTCAACCCCGCCGGCGCCCTCCCGTGGGGCGGCTACGGCGGCACCTTCGCCGACCCGGACGGCTACATCTGGAGCCTCGGCTACAGCGCCCAGGGCACCGACCAGCCCTACGCGGAGTAACCGCGCCGTCGAGAGCGCAAAGAAGCCCGAGACCCGCCAACGCCGCATCGAAAAGGCCATCACCACCCTGCGGGGCTGAACCCCGGCTGATGCCCGGCGAGCACCCGCTCGCCGGGCATCAGCCGTGGACGACCTCGTACTTGTCCCACTCGGAGCGGTAGCCCGCCCAGGCCCAGGTACTCCTTGAACCGTCCCAGGCTCACCACCGGGTCGTCCGGTGAACAGGACCGGTTCCGATCAGCTCGAACCAGTGCCGAACGGCAGCAGTTCGTAGGAGTCGCCGCCGTACGTGGCGTCGGGTGCCTTCCGAAGGAGGAACGCCACCGGGCCCGAGCGGTGGAGCGGGCTGTCAATGGCGACCTTCCGATCGGTGGCGAAGACCGCGTCCACACGGGGCTCCATGGCGTCCAACCAGCTCTTGGCGGCCGCCGGTTCCGCTCCTGGGTAGTCCAGGCCCGCGCAGTCGTGGAGGAAGTCGGCCTGCTTCACGGCGGCGGCCGTCACGTGGCAGGCCAACTTGATCAGGTCGCCGTCCAGGGACCACACGGCGGCGATCCACATCGTGGTGTCCCCGTCCTCCTTGACACCCGAGGTGTGCCAGACCGGCGGCCGGCCGGGGAAGTCGATCCTCTCCCGGGCTTTCAGCGTGATGCCCCAGGTGGTCACGAGGCCGTCCAGGTACGACTCGCCGCTGTATCCGGGCTTGATCACCTGGGCCACGGCGGCGACTCGGGGATCGGTGACGGCCACCGGTTCGGTGGGCCAGTCCGCCAGGCTCTGCGCGTCCGGGTCCACGGTGGAGGGTGCTGCCGTGCCTGCCGAGGACGGCGCACCCGGCGGGACCGCCCCGGGCTGAGTGTCCGAGCCCGCCGCGCCCCCTGTGGACGGTATCTCCGGGCCTTCGCCGGGGCCGAGTTCGACGGCTGCTTCGACTCCGGGCGGCTTCGGGTGCCTGTCGTTCGAGGTCGAGCATCCGGCCAGGAGAGCGAGGATCGCGGCGGCCGCTGCCGCGCGTGTCAGGGAGTGGGCGGGACTCAAGAACAGCTCCTTCGAGCGGGCGTGTCGTACGGTCGGCCGGAGCGGTCCCGGCATGCCTGACGACACCCGGCACCACCCATCGGCGTGATCCACATGAAACTTGACGTTACGTCAATTCTTCTAACACGGCGTAGCAATACCCCCGTGCCGCACCACGACCGCGACGTACAACTCCGCCACCACACTCGGGGCACAGCTCGGCGGCGGCCTCCGAACCGGGCCCGATACCCAGGACGTGCAGCGCGGTCACGATCGCGCTCGGTTCGCTGGTGACCAGGACGCAGTGCCGGCGGCCCGACAGCCGTTCTGCGGACGGCCGGCCTCGTCGGGTGGCTCCGGCCGGCCAGAACCAATAGACCAGCCACGGATCAACGCTGGATCCGGAAGGTGTACACGAGTTGTGGACGCAACATGGAGACTTACCTATCGGCGACTGATGGGCTGGGAACAAGCCACGTACGCCGCCACGTGACCGTGGCCGCGCTGGTGCGGCTGGCGGTGCTCCGACGATCGCCGCCCGGTCGGCGCCGGCTGATCGACCGAATGTCCGATGTTCCGATGTTCCGAGACGCTTTGGAGTCCTCACGATGAGCACCCGGATAGGCCGGCCCCGCATCGCCGTCGTCGGCGGCGGCGGAAGGATCGGCGGCACCCATGCCCGCAATCTCCTCAAGCTCGGAGCCGACGTCACGGCGGTCGAACCCGACCCGGCGCGCGCCGCGGCGCTCTCGGCCGGACTCGGCTGCCGCGTCGTCCCGGACGCGGCCGAACTGCCCGATGTGGACGGGGTCGTGGTGTGCACGCCGACCGACACCCATGAGGCCGTGGTCGCCGGCCTGCTGCCACGCGGGATCCCGGTACTGCTGGAGAAGCCGTGCACGGCACGGCCGGAGGCCAGCGCACGCCTCGGCGCGCTCGCCGACGAGGCCGGGGTGCCCCTGCGGATCGGCTTCCAACGCCGGTTCTCCCCGGAGTACGCCGCACTGCGGCAGGAGTACCGCGCCCGGTCCGAGGAGTTCGGGTTCGCCGTGTTCACCAGCCTGGACGGGGCCCCGCCGCCCCAGGGGTACCAGGTCGCCGGCGGCAGCCTCGCCTTCGACCTGCAGATCCACGACATCGACCTGGTCCTGTGGCTCTTCGGGTCCGAGGTCGTCGGGGTCTCAGCCTCCCAGGGCGGCGCCGGCGCGGCGGCCGACCTCCTGGTGACCACGTTGACGCTGGCCTGCGGGACGGTGTGCTCCGTCGTGAGCAAGCGGGCCAGTCCGGCCGGCTGCCAGGCCTATGCCGAACTCATCGGCTCCCGCACGCAGTTGGACACCCGGCCGCTCACCGCCCCGGGCCCGCACCCCGACTTCCGCTCCCGGTTCGCCGCGGCGTACCGCGCCGAGACGGCGGCGTTCCTCGCGTTCGTCGGCGGCGGGCCGGACGAACTGCCGCACTGGCGGGACGCGGTGGCCGCGGAGACGGTCTGCGCCCGGATCGACGAGGCACTCAGCCCGGCGGGCGCCTACGCCGGGGCATCCCTTGGCTGAGACCGGGTCGGGCCAGCGCGCGGGCGTTGGCCCCCACCTCAGCCGCCGCGGCGTACGCACCGGGCACTTCGGTGAGACCTTCACCGACCTCACCACCCCGGGCCGCGGCATGCCGCTCAACTTCACCCGCACCTACGCCTCCGCCGTCGCCCGGCGCCTGCGAACCTGCCCGCCTTCCCCAACGCCAAGCCGGTCAAGCGAAAAACCCCGGTCAAGAATGCCGGGGGCTGCGGAAGCGCTGGAAGGACAAGAAAGGCAAGCACCAGGCAGAGTACGTTCCGGACACCGGCCAGCAGACCAAGCCCGCGAACAAGGATCGCAGCGTGGAGCCGTAGATGTGGTACCTGGAGTACTTCATCTCCTACACAGCGCCGAGAATTCCCGTGTGGGCATTGGGAGAAGAGCCGACGGTGCTCTGGCGGGACGGCGTCCTGGTCAACCTGAACGCCACCTTGGAGCCCCGTCCGATCGAACCGGTGCCGAAGGAGCGCAGCTCGTAAGCGTCGACAGGGCGTGCTCGACCCCGGCGAACGCTGCCTCTCCGCGCCGGGTCAGAGATCGGATCAGGTCCCTTCTGTCCCTGTCATCCCGCTCGCCTTTGCGATTCCCTCGACCGTTGCACGGTCGCTCGCCCGCCGGCCCTCAGTGGCGTCAAGCCGGTCGCGCATGTCCCGCAGGCGGGTCGGGTCGGCGGCGACCTCCGGTGGTACGAGCGACATGACCCCCTTGGCCCACTCGCCGTCGCCGAGGTCGGCCACCACACGGTCGGCGCGGTCCTCGTGTCCGGGCGTCAGGGCACCGAGCAGGCCGAGGAGGACGAGCAGTTCGCGCTGCACCGCAGGTGTGAACAGCTCCCGTTCCTCGTCGTCCAGCTTCACCGCGATCCGCCCACCGCCGAGCTCGGCATAGCCGCGCAGGACGTCCATCAGAAGCTTGAACTGCGGCTCGGGCATCCGGACCTGGAGCGACTCGACGTAGAGCTTCAGGCGCAGCGCCGGCAGTTCCGAGGGGTTCGCATCGCCGTCCTCGTGCTCGCTGTCCGTCACTGGACCTCCCTGGTGTGTCAGTCGACCGGGCATCCTCACCGTTCGCAGCCACCCGATGGTACGGGTGGTGAGGACAGGTGACAGTGCGCGGCGGCGGACTGCCATTCTAAGGAGACCGCAGCCGCAGGTAGCCTTGATCTCCCAAGTAACTTATTCAGCAGGGAAGTTAAGCGCGCCATTCAGGCGACTGCTTCGCAACGCGACTCCGGTGGGCGGCGATCCGGTCGCGGTACCAGGTGCAGGAGGCCTGAGCGGAGGCCGATCGGGCACTGGTTGGCCGTGGTTCGCCGGGCGACACCGGGCGTTCGGGTCAAGGAACGCCCGGTTGAGGATCGTGCTCCGACCCCCGCTCCCCTCGCGGCGGGGGTCGGAGCGGGCCTCGGTCGCGCCGACGAGGGAGAGCATGCCAACGGGGGCGGCCGGACGGCCATGTATTAGCCTCTGGGCCTAATAGTCAACAACGCGGCTGGTCAGGACGGCTGCGGGGATCCGGAGGAAGGTTCGTGATCGCACTGCGATTCGGGGTCGCGGACCTTGCGAGGACCCGGTTCGTCATATCCCCGCTCGACCATCTGCTGGCCGGCTCGGCCCGGTTGGGGGTTCACCAGGGCAGCGGGTCGCGCAGCGAGCGCTGGTGGCGGGATGTCCGCCGCCATGTGCCCCACCGGGCCGTGCGCTTTCTCGAGGTGGTCAACGCGAGCCCGGTCGGCGTCCCCGACTTCATGGTGGCGGACCTTGACGCCGTCCGCCGGCAGCTGACCGACGAGCTCGACGCGCTCCTCTCCGTCCCGCAGCAGGCCGTGGAGGAAGGTGTCGCGATGTTCGGCAGCGGCCCGGAAGTCCCGGCCGCCCTGGCCCGGTTGCGCGAGGACGGCAGCCGGGGCCTGCGCGAGGTCAGCGACGGTGCCTGGGCGCTGTTCCGGGCCTGCCTCGCCCCGGACTGGCCCGACATCCGCCGCGCTCTGGAGGCCGACATCGCCGCCCGGGCCCGCACCGCCACCCGCTCCGGGATCGGCGCAATGCTCGACTCGCTCCACCCGAAGGCCGTCTGGCGGGACGACGGGGTGCTGGAGTGCACCCTCGGCGAACTGGAGGGCTCCTTCGAGCTCGGCGGCCGGGGCCTGGAACTGCGGCCCAACTACTTCGTCCAGCGGAGCATCAGCCTGCTGGCCGAGCCGGACCGCCAGAGTCTGCTGCTCTACCCGATCGCCGCCCCGACCGCCGAGCCCGCGGCCCGGACACCGGCCACCGACGGCCTCGCCGCCGTGCTCGGGCCTGCCCGGGCCCGCGTCCTGCGCGCGATCGCCGGAAGTGCCTGCTCCACCACCGAGCTCGCCCACCGGCTCGGCGTCACCCCGCCCTCCGCCTCCGCCCATGCCGCCGCCCTGCGCACGGCCGGCCTGATCGCCACCCGCCGCGAGGGCAAGCAGGTCCGCCACACCGTCACCGAGGTCGGCCACGACCTCCTCCTCGACAACCCGCCGCCCCTGCCCCCGGCCTGAGCATCGGTCGGTGGCGTGATACCGACCGGCGCCCTTGTCGGCGCTTATCTCCTCTGTAACATGACCGACTGTCGGATTCGGTCGCACAAGGAGGATCCCTCTGGAGCTGCACTTCAGCATGCTTGGATCGCTCAAGGCCCGGCGCGGAGCTCGGGAGCTGCGGCTGAACCGGGCTCGGGACCGCGCGGTGCTCGCCGTCCTGCTCGCCCACGCCGGGCGGCCGGTGCCCGTGGCGGAGATCATCGACGGCGCCTGGGGAGAGGAGGAGGACGAGGCGCCGGACCGGGCCAGGGGGCTGCCCGCCACCATGTACCGGCTGCGCAACGCCCTGGCCGGCGCGGACGGCACCGGCGAGGACGGCAGCGTCAAGGGCGGCACCGTCGAGGGCGGCAATGTCCTGCGGCACGTCGGCAAGGCGTATCGGCTGGAGGCGGATCCGGCGCACATCGACCGTACGGTGTTCCTCACCGAGCTCGCCGCCGCCACCGCCGCCCGTCGCAACCGGCAGCCCGAGCGCGCCCGCGCCCTGCTCACAGCCGCGCTCGGCCGGTGGTCCGCCCCGGTGGCCCTGGACGGCGTGCCGGGGCCGTTCGCCGAGCACGACCGCCGGATGCTGGCCGGGCGCCGGGAGGAGGCCCGACTGGCCCGGCTCGAACTCGACGTCGAACTCGGACTTGGACTCGGACTCGGACTCGGACTGGCACTCACGGCGGAACCCGGGCCGAAGCCGGCCACCGTCGTCCCCCGCGCGCTCGCGCTGGCCCGGGCCGGTCGCACCGAGCAGGCCCTCGCCCTGCTCGCCCGCTCCGCCCCCGGCGGCGAGGCGGAGGCTCTGGCGGCACGCCTCCGCGGCCGGGCCCCGGACGTGGCGAGTTGGACGCCCTGGGCCTCCCGGGCCGGCCCCCGTCCGGTTCGCCGACCATTCCAACTCCCGCCCGATATCGCCGACTTCACTGGCCGGGCGGCCTTGCTGGCCGAGCTCGCCGCCGCCCTGGCCGCGCCGGGTCCGCGCTGGGTCACCGTCACCGGGCCGCCCGGCTACGGCAAGAGTGCGCTCGCCGTCCACGCCGCCCACCGGCTCGCCCCCGGCTATCCCGACGGCCAGCTCTACGCCGACCTCGACGGCCAGCTCCACGCCGACCTCGACGGGAAGGTCCCCGGCGCGGACCCGGCCGCCGTCCTGGCCGGCTTCGTGCGGGCCTTGGGCGTCGAGGAGCAGGCCGTCCCGCCGGACCTCGCCGACCTGCGCGCGCTCTACCTCCGGCTGCTCGCCGGACGGCGCGTCCTGGTGCTGCTCGACGGCGCCGTCGGTGCCGAGCAGGTCCGCCCGCTGCTGCCGGCCGAGCCCGGAAGCGCGGCTCTCGTCACCGCCGGCCGACCACTGCGCGGTGGACACACCGTCACCGTCGGCCGGATGACGCCCGACGAGGGGATCGAACTGTTGTCCCATGCCCTGGGCTCCAGGCGCCTGGCCCGGGACCCGGACGCGACCCGGGCCCTGGTCGCCGCGTGCGACCATCAGCCCCGCGCCCTGCGTCTGGCCGCGAGCCGCCTGGTGGGCCGTCCCACCTGGCCAATTTCCGCCCTTCTTTCGCACCCCCGTGAATAAGATCCGTCTGCGAATAAATGCGAGCGTTCATCCCCTGCCAACCGGCCCATCACAAAATCCCGTCGTCGGCCGCGGCCACCACCCGATCAGGTAGGACGCCCGGGATCACCAACGATGGAAAGAGGACGAACAGATGAGTGGGACCTTCACATGTATCAGCCGCACGCCGGCCGGCACCGCCGTCGTCGAGATGGCGGCGACCGGCCAGACCTACGTCGACGGCCGGCCGCACGGCGAAATCGCCGACCCGGGCTCCACCGAGAGCCCCCACGCCATCCGGCCGGTGCCGGAGAACGGCTGAGCCCCCACGCGCCACCGCCATCCACCAGCCCCGGCGCGCCGCCCACCGGGGTCCGACGAGCCTCCGGGAGAGCCGTCATCGCCACCCAACCCGCCCCCGCCACAAAACCGGCACCCGCCACCGAGCCCGCACCCGCCACCGAACCGGCACCCGCCAGCACCCCGGACCTGCGCTTCCGCCTGCTCGGCCCGCTCACCGCCCGGGTCGGCGGCCGTCGACTCGACCTGGGCCGCAGCCAACAGCAAGCCTTTCTCGCCATGCTGCTCGCCCACCCGGGCCGGCCGCTGACCGCCGCCCGCCTCGCCGAGGGCGTCTTCGACGAGGACAACCCGCCCACCCGGCCCAAGTCCGTCCTGGCCACCCACGCCTACCGGTTGCGTCGCGCGCTGCGCGACCACCACGCCGACCACCTCCTGGTCACCGTCGACGGCGGCTACCGCCTCGACGTCCCCGCCGAGTCGCTCGACTCCGTCGCCTTCGACCGCCTCGTCGCGCAGGCGGAGGGCTCCCGCGCCGCCGACCGGCCACGGGCCCGTGACCTGTTGACCCGGGCGCTGGCCCTGCACGAGGGCGAGCCGCTGGCCGGACTGCCCGGAGGCCATGCCGTCGAGCTGCGCCGCCACCTGGCCGAACGCCGGGTGGACGCGCTGGAGGCCAAGCTCGCCCTGGACGTCGACCTGGGGGACAACCCGTCCTGCCTGGTCGAGCTCGACCAGGCCGTGTTCACCCACCCTTTCCGCGAACGGTTTCGCGCCCTGCTGATGCTGGAGTACCACCTGGCGGACCGCCCGGACGAGGCGCGGGCCGTGTACGCCGATGCCCGGCGCGACTACCACGCCGAGGGGCTGGACTGCCCGGAGCTCGACGCTCTGCACGCGCGGATCCGGCGGGCCGACCCCACCCTCGGCACGGCCACCCGCCCCGTGGGTCGCCCGGCCGCTCCCTACCACCGGCCGGTCCCCGACCCCGAGACGGACTCCGGCCGCTCGCCGGTACCGGAACAACTTCCCGCTCCCCTGGTCGACTTCACCGGCCGGCGGGACGCCGTTGCGGAGCTGACCGCCGTGCTCACCCGGCCCGACCCGGGCGCCGTGGTCGTCTCGGCGGTCAACGGAATCGGGGGCGCCGGAAAGACCAGTCTGGCCGTCCACGTCGCCCACGCCCTGCGCAAGCGGTTCCCCGACGGCCGACTGCACCTGGACCTGCGCGGCGCCTCGGCCGACCCGCTCGACCCGGCCGAGGCACTCGGCCTGCTGCTGACCGCCCTCGGCGTCGCGGACCGGGAGATCCCGGCCGACCCGGCCGAGCGCGCCGCGCTCTACCGCACCACCGTGGCCGGCCGCCGCCTGCTGGTGCTGCTCGACAACGCGGCCTCCGCCGAGCAGACCGCCCCGCTGCTACCCGGCGCTCGGACCTGCGCGGTCCTGGTCACCAGCCGGGTCTGGCTGACCGGCCTCCCGGGCGCCCACCACCTCCACCTCGACGCGATGGAGCCGGCCGAGGCGCTGGACCTGCTCGCCGCCGTCGCCGGCCGCGCCCGGACCGAGGCCGAGCCCGAGGCCGCCACCGCGATCGTCACGGCCTGCGGCCTGCTGCCGTTGGCCATCCGGGTGGTCGGCTCCCGGCTCGCCGCCGACCCCGCGCAGTCCCTCGCCGGCCTGGCCGACGAGCAGACCCGACTCGCCGAACTCGCCTACCACCACACGGCGGTGGAGCCCGTCCTGGCGCTCTCCTACGCCCGGCTCGACCCCGAACACGCCCGCGCCCTGCGACTGCTCGCCCTCCCGGACACCCCCGTACTCGGCCTGGGCCCGGCCGCGGCACTGCTCGACCGCTCCCCGGCACGCACCCGCGCACTCCTGGAGACCCTGGTCGACCTGAACCTGCTGAACTCCCCGGCCGCCGACCGGTACGGGCTCCACGACCTGCTGCGGGCCTTCGCCCGTCGGCGCGGCACCGACGAGGACGCCCCGACGGAGGTCTCGACCGCCTACGCCCGGTTGCTCGCCTTCTGTCTGGCCACCGCCCGCAACGCCGAGGCGACCGCCCACCACGTCGAGCACACCCGCCGCAGCCTGATCACGGCGGAGACCGCCGCGCCGGGCCGGACCTTCGACACGGTCGAGGACGCCACCGCCTGGCTGCGCGGCCATACCGACCTCCACCGGGCGGTGGTCCTCCGGGCCTACCAGGACCCGGCCCTGCCGCTCGCCCAGGCCGCCGACCTGACGGACAAGATGGGCTCGATCCTGTTCGGCCGCGACTACGTGACCACGGTCGGCCACCTGGCGGCACGGGTCGCCGAGGCGGCGCCGGCCCGCGGCGAACGGGAGGCCGAGGCGCTCGCCCGCTCGGTCCGCGGCAGCATGCTCTGGCACGCCGGCTCCTACGCGGCGGCGGGCGAGGAGCTCCGCCGCTGCCTGCCGCTGTGCGCGGGGGAGGCGCTGCGGCGACTGCGCGCCAACGTCCTCCAGCTGCTCGGGGCGAACGCGCGGGTGCTGTGCGACTTCGAGGCGGCGATCGGTCCGCTCGAAGAGGCGTCGTCGCTGTTCCACCAGCTCGACGACGGGACCGCCGAGGGCCTCGCACTCGGCGAGCTCGGCTACAACCACGCACGATGCGGCCGCCTCTCCCGGGCCCGCGCGGCGGGCGAGCGGTGTGCCGAGCTGACGGGTGCCGAGCTGACCGGTGGCGAGGTGTCCGGTGACGAGGTGTCCGGTGGCGAGGTGTCCATCTCCTCGTCCGTCGGCAGCTACTACCTGGCCCGGATCCTCCACCTCTGCGGCGACCTCGCGCGGGCGTTGGAGCGGGCGGAAGCCGCCCTGGCCCGGTTCCGGTCGTTCGGCATGCCCGGCTTCCAGGCCGCGACCGGCGGCCTGGTCGCCCGGATCCACCTCGCGGCAGGGCGGCCGGCGGCCGCCGTCCGGGCCGCGGAGGAGGCGCTCCCGCAGGCCCGCTGCGTCGGCGGCATGGTGGAGGGCACCGTGCTGCGCACCCTTGGCCAGGCCCTCGCCGCCCTGGGCCACCACAGCCGGGCCGGGGCCTGCCTCGGAGAGGCGCTGGAGCACTTCCGGCGGCTGAACCTCGACGCCGACGCGGCCGAGACCGCGCGGCTGCTCGGCGTGCTCATCGTTTGTCCATCGCCATGACAAAGCCTCGTGTCGTGCCCCGGTCAACCGGACCAGGGAAAGCAGGGAGGAATGCACATGTCCGTCAAGGGAATCCGTCGGGTCGTCCTGGGCCTGGCCACCACCGCGCTCGCCGGCGGGATCGCGATGACCGGCGCCGGGGCGGCCTCGGCGTCGAGCGGCGGCGGCTGCGGTGGCCCGGACTGGAAGCAGACCTGCATCAGCGCCGGCGGCGGCGAGGTGTCGGCGCGGGTGACCACCAACTTCGCCAACAACAACTGCACCGAGCAGATCATCATCTGGGACTACACCGTCGGCAGCCAGGCGATCTCCACCTCGTTCCCCTGCCGCTCCGGGCAGTACTCCTACACCTACGTCCTCAGCAACCCGACCCCGGGCCACGACTACAAGGCCGAGGCCCGCTTCTACTGGCAGCCCGGCAGCGGCTACGACGTCCAGCTCAGCCCCGACCTCTGGTACTGAGCCACCGGGCGCGAGGTGACACCGCCCTCAACCCCCGCGGGCCCCTAGCCCGCACCGCGGGCCCCTAGCCCGCACCGCGGACCCTTGGCCCGCACCGCGTCCCGCCCCCGGTACTCTCGGGGGCGGGACGCTTCTCGCGTGAGGCCGATCCCGGCTCCCTGCCCTCCAGTTGGAACCGGACGACCGCCCAGCCGTGGCCGTCTGCCGCGCGGGCCTTGATCACCGCTGGTCCACGGCCGGCGACAGGCCCGCGGTGCGCGCGGCGACACCCGCCTGGACCGCGAAGAGGCGGTCCCGCGCGTCCTGGTCGAACGCGTGGAAGTGGCCGTAGGCCTCAAGGGTGACGAAGCCGTGCACGGTGGCCCAGGCCAGCCGCAGGGCTTCCGCCCCGTCCGGCACCAGCGGGCTGCCGAGCCGACCGCGTTCGACCGTGTCGGCGACGAGTTCGGCCATGTGCTCCATCGCCCGCCGGCCGGCCGCCACGGTCGGTCCGTCCGGTGGGGCCGTGTACCCGGGCACCGGGGAGCCGAAGATGAGGGCGAATCGCTCCGGATTCCGCTGCGCCCAGGCGCGGTAGCCGGTGCAGGCGGCCACGAAGCGTCCGTCCAGGTCGTCCAGCGGCACGGTCTCGCGGGTCGCCGCCAACGCGTCCGACAGGCTGTCGTACGAGTCGGCGACCAGGGCGGTGAGCAGTTCGTCCCGGTCGGCGAAGTAGCGGTACAGCGCGGGCGGGGTCATCCCCATGCTGCGGGCGATGTCGGTGAAGCGGAGGTTCGCGGCGCCGCGCTCGGCGATCAGGCCCAGGGCCGCGTGCTTGATCTCCTCCACGGTGTCGGCGCGCAGCCGCTCACGGCGGCTCCGCCCGCCGCTCTCGTCGGTCGACCCACCCGTCATCGCATCTCCATCGGCTCGCTGCGCCAGTCCCCGCATTGACAATCCGTACCCGTCGAGGCAAACCTTACGCTTCATAAGCCGCGTTATGAAGCGTAACGCTTTGCCGGGGGGCGGAGCCCCTGACGACAGACGGAGGAGCACATGTCCCAGGGACTGCTTGAGGAGCGGCGGACAGCCGCCGAGGAGAGCGGGCCGCACAGGCCCGGCCCGCTCGGCCGAATAGCCGGTTGGAGCTTCCGGAACCGGGGCCGCACGGTGCTCCTCTGGCTGCTCGCCGCCGCCGCGGCCTTCGGCCTCTCGGCCGGCCTCGGCGCCAAGTACAGCGCCGACTACACCGCGCCCGGCTCGGACTCCAAGCAGGCCCAGCTGCTGCTGGCACGGGACTTCCCCGGGCTGGGCGGTGAATCGATCAGCTTGGTGCTGACCTCCGACAGCAGCGTGGCCGACGCCGCCACCCGCGACCGGGTCAAGGACCTGCTCACCCGGATGGCCGAGGTGCCGCACGTCAGCGGTATCGACGACCCGTACGGCCCGCGCGGGAAGGTGTCGGCCGACGGCCGCACCGCCCTCGGGCAGATCCACCTGGACGTCGCCGTCGCCCCCGACATGCCGAAGGCGGACACCCAGCGGCTGCTCGACCTCGCCCGACCCGTCGACGGCGGCGTGCGCGTCCACCTCGGCGGCCTGACGGTCCAGCAGGCCGAGCAGGGCGCGATCGGCTCGGAGGGCATCGGCATCGCGGCCGCCGCCGTGATCCTGGTGATCACCTTCGGCTCGGTCGTGGCCGCCGGCCTGCCGATGCTCACCGCGCTCGGCGGGCTCGCGGTGAGCAGCGCCCTGCTGCCGGTCCTCGCCGCGATCATGCCGGTCCCGGACTGGTCGACCTCGCTCGCCGCGATGCTGGGCATCGGCGTCGGCATCGACTACGCGCTGCTGCTGGTCACGCGGTTCCGCGAGTGGCGCGCCGAGGGGCTCGACCCCGAGGCCGCCACGGTCGCCGCGCTGGACACCGCGGGCCGCGCGGTCGTGGTCGCCGGAATGACCGTGGTGGTCAGCATGCTCGGGCTGTTCGCGATGGGCCTGTCGTTCATGCGCGGCGCCGCGGTCTCGGCGATCCTCTCCGTGCTCGTCGTGATCACCGCGTCCGCCACTCTCTTCCCCGCTCTGCTCGGCTACCTCGGCCGACACATCGAGCGCCTCCGGCTGCCCCTGCCCCGGCGCCGCGCCGCCCAGGGCGAGAGCTCGGTGGGCGCCGGCTCGGTGGGCGCCGGCTGGCTGCGCTGGAGCAGGCTCGTCGAGCGTCACCGCGTCCTCGGTGCCGTCACCGGGGTCGTCGTCCTGCTGGCGCTCGCGGCGCCGTTCCTCGGCGTGCGCTTCGGCTTCCCCGACGCGGGCAACGACCCCGCCGGGCGCTCGAACCGGCTCGCGTACGACACGGTGGCCGCCGGCTTCGGACCGGGCAGCAACGGACCACTGGTCCTGGTCGCCGAGTTGGCGCCGGGCACCCCCGCCGACGCGACAGCCTCGCTGCCCACCGCGCTGAAGGCGGTGCCCGGCGTCGCGGCGGTGACCCCTCCGGTGCCCGGCACCGACGGCCGGTCGCTGCTGCTCACCGTCGTCCCGGACACCGGTCCGCAGTCCGGCGCCACCAAGGCCCTGGTCCGCGACCTCCGCGAGCACGTCATCCCGGCCGCGGCCGGCCCCGGCGTCCAGGTGCACGTCGGCGGGGCGACCGCCAGCGCGATCGACAGCACCGACAACATCTCCCGCCGCATCCCGCTGCTGGTCGGCGGCGTGGTCACGGTGTCGATGCTGCTGCTCCTGGTGGCCTTCCGCAGCCTCGCCGTCGCCCTCAAGGCCGCCGTGATGAACCTGCTCTCCGTCGGAGCCGCGTACGGCGTGGTCGCCCTCGTCCTCGAAGGCGGCACCGCCGGCCGACTGATCGGCATCGACAGCCCCACCCCGCTGCCGGCCTTCGTCCCGGTGCTGACCTTCGCCGTCCTGTTCGGCCTCTCGATGGACTACGAGGTCTTCCTGGTGAGTCGGATGCGTGAGGCCTGGCTGCGCACCAACGACAACGCGGAGTCCATCGTCAGCGGACTGGCGGGCACCGCGCGGGTGATCACCGCGGCAGCGGCCATCATGGTCGCCGTGTTCGCGGCCTTCGTCCCGGCGCCCGAACTGCCGATCAAGGTCATCGGCGTCGGCATGGGGTCGGCCATCCTGATCGACGCCACGCTGGTCCGACTGCTGCTGGTACCGGCGGTGATGCACCTGCTCGGCCGCGGCAACTGGTGGCTGCCCACCTGGCTGGACCGCCGCCTGCCCCACCTCCACGTCGAAGGACACACCGAGTCCTACCAGCCGAAGGCCCCCGCCGAGGCACCCCGCTCCCCGGCGCCGGTCGGCTAGCCGGCCAGCCGCAACAGCGGACCGCAGGCGCCGTGGGGGCGCCTGCGGTCCACTGTTTGCGGGACGCGCCGCCCCGGTCTGCGCGGACCCGACCGTCTCCGCCGGATCACACACCTCGGCGCCGAGCAACCGGCAGCCGGTCACCGCTACCTCACAGCACGGTTCCGGTGGGCGGCGATCAGGTCGCGGTACCAGGCGTACGAAGCCCTGGGGGTGCGCTTCTGGGTGGTGAAGTCGACGTGGACGAGGCCGAAGGGTTGGTGGTAGCCCTCAGCCCGTCGAACAGGGTGTCATTCAAACTCGTGACGGTGGCCTGCCAGATCGTCGAGGAGAAGGTCGGCAACCACCTCCTCGACCACTGAGGTACGTAGTTCAGCCATGGAGTCGACGGGTAGAGCTCGGCCCTCTCCCCCGTCGTGAACCGGAACATCTCCGGCGGCACCCTGCGCAACGGTTCCCCTCCCCTGCCCGCGGGCCTCTACATTACGTCGAGGCGCCGACGCTCGACCGAGATCGCGATGGCAGCATCGGACTGTGCGTGCGGAGCTCGGAGCTGCGCCGAGCGATACTCCAGCGCCCCGACTCCCGACGCGTCCAATACAAATGCGGGTCACTCCACGCGGGCGGTGAAGTGACCCGCACCTGATCAACCGATATCAGCCCGCCTCCAGGCCTCCCGAAGGACAGCCTCGAGGTGGTGCTTGCCATCGGCGGCAACGTCAAAGACCTGGAGGGCGCGCAGCAGACGGAGTGCGTAGGCCGCGTCCATTGAGTCGCCGTCGGTGTCCGCCTCGATCGCCGTGTGCAGGTCGTCCAGGGTCATGCCGTCCGCTGTCATGAACTCCAGAACGGCCCGGTAGCCGGCCCACTGCGCACTCCGCGGGACGAGGCCTGCCTCCGCCAGGAACTCGCGCGCCCCGTCAGCATCTTCGAGACCCGCCGTTGCCTGACGCAGCGCCCTGTCCCCGTGCAGCCCCTCGTCCAGCGCGGCGGACAGTTTGTGGACCAGTACCGGCCAACCGCCTGTGCGAGCCCGGAGCTGTTCCAACTGTGGTTCGGAGGTGAACGCCTCCTTGTCCTGGGCCCACGAGCGCAGCCCGTCCGAGGTGAACCGACGCAGGGAAACCGAATCGACCTCGATGCCGTGGCCCTGACTGTCACCGTAGGCGATCGCCCAGAGCAGCGGTTGCTCAGGCCCGGCGATGATGACTGCTGAACGGGTGACACCGGCCGCAGTCGGGGTGCGCCGGACGGCGCTCTCCAATGTGCCCCGGCATGCCTCGTCGGACGGCGTCTTCACCCTGAGGTCAGACACCACAACCCGCCGCTGGCCCGGCTGACCCACGACAAGCTCGCGATCGAAGTCCGATCGCTTCGACACCTGCGGCATCTCCCAACCGGTGGCTTCCGCGACGTCCCGCAGAGCGGCGCCGACCCGGTCGATCCCGGTAGCGACGGTGCCGATAATCAAGCGGACCTGGTTCCCGTGCCCGGGGAGCACGTCGGCGATCTGGTCCGCAGTGAGCGGGGAGTGCGACTGGCCGTCCCGTGACCGGTGCCGCGCCTCGAACTGGCTGAAGTGCTCCGCCACCTTTCGACTCGAGGCTTCCTCCAGCTCGGCCTCCACCATGCCCAGATTGCCGATCATGCTCAGTGCGTTGGCGCTGCGCAGGTGCCAGCCACGGTGGTCGGGATCCGGCGCGAGCACGCCGAGCCCTTCCATTTCGGAGAGGTAGGCACGGAACTGGTCGGTGTCCAGGTTCTCAGAAGCGATCCCCAAACCCGCCACGGGACTTGGGATCAGTACGGGTGTTCGGGTT
>NZ_JBHSOF010000070.1:0-35438 GCF_042656005.1 Kitasatospora misakiensis
TCCGAGAACAGTCTCGGAGACCGGCGTCACTCAATGCAGCCGATCAGTCACATTCACCAACAGCGTCGGGACGTCCGGTCGGGGCCTTTCGCATGCCCGCGCGGGCAAGGTGGTACCAAGCCCTTGCGCCGGGGTGGGCGTGAACGCTTCAATCAAGTTAGGAAACTTTCCTAACTCTCCTTACGAGCCCGGGGACCCCCATGCCCCGGACCAGGGAAACGGAGCGCCCATGCCTCGCAAGCACCCCGCCGCCCGGATCGCCCTCGCCGCCCTGCTGCTCGCCGGCCCCGCCACGGTCGCGGCCGCCGGCACCGTCCACGCCGTCCCCGCCCCCGCCGCTGCCGTCCGGCTCGCGGCTGTCGGCCTGGACGACCCGCACAAGAAGGACATCGCCATGCAGCTGGTGTCCAGCGCGGAGAACTCCTCCCTCGACTGGAAGGCCCAGTACAAGTACATCGAGGACATCAAGGACGGCCGCGGCTACACCGCCGGCATCATCGGCTTCTGTTCCGGCACCGGCGACATGCTCGAACTCGTCGAGCACTACACCGACCTCAAGCCGGGCAACGTCCTCGCCAAGTACCTGCCGGCGCTGCGCAAGGTCAACGGCACGGAGTCGCACGCCGGCCTCGGCTCCGCCTTCGAGCGCGACTGGGCCACCGCCGCCAAGGACACCGTCTTCCAGCAGGCCCAGAACGACGAGCGCGACCGCGTCTACTTCAACCCCTCGGTCAGCCAGGGCAAGGCCGACGGCCTGCGGGCGCTCGGCCAGTTCGTCTACTACGACGCCATCGTGATGCACGGCCCCGGCACCAGCTCCGACAGCTTCGGCGGGATCCGCAAGGCCGCCATGAAGAAGGCCAGGACCCCCGCCCAGGGCGGCGACGAGACCACCTACCTCAAGGCCTTCCTGGAGGCCCGCAAGGTCGTCATGAAGCAGGAGGAGGCCCACGCCGACACCAGCAGGGTGGACACCGCGCAGACGGTCTTCCTCAACGCGAAGAACTTCGACCTCAACCCGCCGCTGAAGTGGAAGGTGTACGGCGACAGCTACGCCATCAACAGCTGACGGGCCGTCGCCCGGCGTCGGGGGCGCGAGGCGGACGGCGCGGCCGGGGCCTCCCGCCACCGGCGTCCGGATTTTATTCGGGTGACGCCCGAACACACGCGCTGATAGCGTCCCCGACGTGGCCAAGCTGAACCAGATCATCGCCGTCGAAAAGGGCGTCAAGTCGAAGTCCTTCCAGGAGCTGACGCAGTCCCACCAGGACTTGCAGAAGCCCGCGTTGCTGGCCGGCATCTCCCGGACGTACCAGCCCAAGGACGAGGAGGGTGAGCAGCTCCCGCCGGAGTCCACCCGTGTCCAGATCAAGGCCGAGGACGTCCTGCGGACCACGGCCACCACCCTGACCCGGCTGTTCGACGTCACCGCGACCAAGGACTGGGCGAACACCGCCGCCCGCGCCGACGTCGTGGTCGACGGCCGTACGGTCGTCGCCGACGTGCCGGTCACCTACCTGCTCTTCCTGGAGAAGCAGCTCACCGACCTGCGGACGTTCCTGCGCAAACTGCCGGTCCTGGACGCCGCCGAGGCCTGGAACCACGACCCGTCCACGGACGCCTGGAAGACCGAGGCGGTGCGCACCAACCGCACCAAGAAGGTGCCGCGCAACCACGTCAAGGCCGAGGCGACCGAGAAGCACCCGGCGCAGGTCGAGGTGTACTACGAGGACGTCGCGATCGGCTACTGGACGACCGTGAAGTTCTCCGGGGCGCTCCCGGCCCGGCGGGTCAACGAGCTCGTCGAGCGGGTCGAGAAGCTCCAGCAGGCCGTGCAGTTCGCCCGCGAGGAGGCCAACGGGACCGAGGTCGAGGACCGGCGGGTCGGCGACGCGGTGTTCGGCTACCTGTTCGGGTAGCCCCATGATCGCCCCCGGGTGAGACCGGGGGTGGCGCGAAGAGCGCAAGCTGACACTGAGGTTGAAGCTGACAGCGGGGAATGTGGGGGTTCGATTCCCTCCTCCGGCACCACGTGCCGGAGTGGCCCAATTTGGCAGAGGCACCCCGTTAAGACTCAGACTCTCGCTCAAGTCTCAGCATTCGCCACCGAGCGCCGGATCGACCGGGTGTGTGCTACAGCGTCGGTTGCGGGTTCGACTCCCGTCTGCGCCTCTCCGTGGCGCGGTAGCTTCAATGGCAGAGCAACGCTGTGAGAATGACCCGCACCCTTAAACGTGCCGGTGCACAGGAATTGGGTGGCACATCAGGGGCCCGGGAGCTGGATACCGCTCCCGGGCCCCGTCACATCCGCGTCGCACCGTGCCGCGCCGTGCCGTACCGTCAGGCGGTCGCGGTGTAGTCGTAGAAGCCGCGGCCGGACTTGCGGCCCAGCAGGCCCGCGTCGACCATCCGGGACAGCAGCGGCGGAGCGGCGTACAGCGGCTCCTTGTACTCGTCGTACATCGACTCGGCGATCGAGACGATGGTGTCCAGGCCGATCAGGTCGCACAGCCGCAGCGGACCCATCGGGTGGGCGCAGCCGGCCTCCATGCCCTTGTCGATGTCGGAGGCGGTGGCCACGCCCGTCTCGAACATCCGCACCGCCGACAGCAGGTACGGCACCAGCAGCGCGTTGACCACGAAGCCGGCCCGGTCCCGGGCGCGGATCGGGGCCTTGTGCAGCACCTCGACGGCGAAGGCCTCCGCGCGCTCGGTGGTGGCCGCCGACGTGGTCAGCGTCGGGATCACCTCGACCAGCTTCTGCACCGGCGCCGGGTTGAAGAAGTGCAGGCCGATGACCTGCTCGGGGCGGGAGGTGGCGGCGGCCAGCTTCACGATCGGGATCGAGGAGGTGTTGGAGGCGAGGATCGCGTCCTTGCGCTGGACGACGCGGTCCAGCGTCTCGAAGATCTTCACCTTGATGTCCTCGCGCTCGGCGACCGCCTCGACCACGAGGTCGCGGTCGGCGAAGTCCGCCAGGTCGACCGTGAAGGCCATGCGGGAGAGCGCCTCGTCCTTCTGCTCCTCCGTCAGCTTGCCGCGCGTCACCGCCGTCTCCAGCGAGTTGGTCAGCCGGGTGCGGCCGAGCTCCAGCGCCTCCCCGCTGGCCTCCGCGACCAGGACGTCCAGCCCCGCCCGGGCGAACACCTCCGCGATGCCCGACCCCATCAGGCCGCAGCCGATCACTCCGACGCGCGCGATGTCACTCACTCAGTTGCCCTTCGGTGGAGCTGGGGGTCGCCCAGCGACAGTGGCCCAGCAGGTGCTGTTCGGCGGTTGGGAGCACCGGTATGTGCGGACCGGTGCACCGCCCCGACGACGTTACTACTCCCTACCCGTGAGTAGGTCATCCCCTCCCCGGACCGGATGGGACTGGACGGGACCGGATCGGACCGGGCAGCCCGGCGCCGCCGCTGCGCCGAACGGGTGGGCCCGTCCGCGTCGCGTATCCGTCCGGCGCCGCCCCCGCCCGCCGGGGGACAGAATGCGGGCCGGACAGCGGGGGACCGGGGACAGGTGAAGGGAGCACGGGCATGCCGACGGGATCGCTCACGGGATCGCTCACGGGACAGGTCGCCCTGGTCACCGGCGCCGGCCGGGGCATCGGCCGGGAGATCGCCATCGGCCTCGCCGCCGAGGGCATGGCCGTGGGCCTGGTCGGCCGCACCCACGAGACCCTCACCGACACCCTCAAGGAGTGCGTGCGGCACGGCTCGCGCGGCGTCGCCGTCACCGCCGACGTCACCCGCCCCGGCTCGGTCCGCGAAGCCGTCCGCCTCGTCGAGCGCGACCTCGGCCCGCTCGACCTGCTGGTCAACAACGCCGGCCAGGTCGACCGCGCCGAGGCCCCGCTCTGGGAGACCGACGTCAACCAGTGGTGGCAGGTCGTCGAGGTCAACCTGCGCGGCCCCTACAACCTGCTGCGCTGCGTGCTGCCCGGCATGGTCGAGCGCCGGCGCGGGCGCGTGATCAACCTCAACTCCGGCTTCGCGCTGCGCCCCGAGGGCCGCTACACCGCGTACGCCACCTCCAAGGCCGCGCTGCTCCGGCTCTCCGACAACCTCGCCGACTCGCTCGCCGAGCACCATGTCGTCGTCCTCGACATCAGCCCCGGTGCCGTCGCCACCGACATGACCGCCGGGATGCCGATGTTCCGGGACATGAAGGCCTGGGGCTCCGTCCTGTACATGGTCGCCGTCACCGTGGACGCCGCGCGCGGGCGCTTCGACGCGCTGCACGGGCGGTTCATCCACGCCGGGCGGGACGACCTGGAGGAGCTGGTCGGCCGCGCGGAGGAGATCCGCGCGGCGGACGCCCGTACGCTGCGGCTGCGGCCGTACGGGCCGGACGACCCGATGGGCTGACGCGGGGGGCTGCTGGGCGGAGGGCGGGGCGCTCAGAGTCCGGCGAGCGCCGTCAGGGCGTCCAGCTCGGCCGGGGTGAGCGAGCCCGGCGCCCGGCCGGTCCGGGCGAACTCCCCGGCCAGCCGCTGGAGCGCCTCGTTGAGCGGCGCCGCCGCCCCGTGCAGCCGCGCCAGCAGCGCGATCTCGCCGTTCAGGTGGTCGGCCTCGATCGAACCGGTGCCGCGCGCCAGGCTCTGCCAGGACGACGAACCGGTCCGCTCCTCGCCGGCCACCGGCTCCAGCCGCAGCGTCTTCCCGGCCTCGCGGCCCAGCTCCGCCGGGTCGTCGTGCGGGATGCCGGCGGCGAGCAGCACGGCCGCGCCCTCGGCGGTCACCCGCTCGGCGAGCGCCTCCAGTCGGCCGTCCGCCGCGCCCGGCCCGTCCGCGCCCCGGCCGGCCACCGCGTCCAGGGCGTTGCCGAGGTTGCCGAGCAGCTTGGTGTACTTCCAGCGCAGCACGCCCTCGTCCACCGGCGCGCTGAAGCCGGCGGCGTCGAGGTCGGCGGCGATCGCGGCGGCCCGGTCGCCGCCGCTGCCGGACGGGTAGCCGCCCATCCGCAGGATCCCGCTCACCGGCGTGCCGTTCGCGCTCACCCGGCCCGGCGCCACATGGGTCGAGGGCATCCACACGAACATCGCCAGCACCTCGCGGAACAGCCGCAGCGCGAGCCGCTCGTTCTCCACGCCGTTCTGCGCGCACACCAGCGGCAGCCGCTCGGCGGCCGTCCCGCCGCCGTCCACCGGGCGCGGCGCCCACGCGGCCAGCGCGGCGGCGGTGTCCTGCGACTTCACGGCGAGGACGAGCACGTCGTCCGGGCGCAGCGTCACGTCCTCCGGCCCGCCGACCGCCGGGATCCGCAGCGTCCGGACGCCCTCCGGCGTCCCGAACCACAGCCCGTCCGCCCGCAGCGCCCCCAGATGCGCGCCACGCGCCACCAGGACCACCTCGTGCCCGCCCTCGTGCAGCCGCGCACCGATCGTGCCGCCCACCGCACCCGCCCCGATGATGATGTACCGCATGCCCGAAGCATCCCACGCCCCCCACGACCGCCAGAAGCCCCAGGGGTCGTAGCGGCCGTCGGGCCCTAGGCGCAGAGGCGGCTGGCGGTGACGGGGGTGAGGCCGGCCGTGGCGAGGCCGTCGAGGATGCCGGGCAGGGCCTCCACCGTGCAGCGGTGGCCCAGGTGCAGGGCGACCACCGAGCCGCCGCGCACCGAGCCGAGCACCCGGCGCCGCAGTTCGGCGGCGGGCGGGTCGGCGTAGTCCCGCGGGTCCACGTCGAAGGCGAGCACGTGCTCGTAGCCGACCGCCCTGGCCTGCTCCCGCACCATCGGGGTCGCGTACTGGGCGGCCGAGGGGCGGAACCAGCGGCCGATCGAGCCGGTGAGCCGCTGGAGCCGCTCCGCGCACTGGGCGATCTCGGCGCGTGCCGCGTCCGGCGTCATCGCCGAGATGTTCTGGTGGTTCTGGGTGTGGTTGCCCAGCTCGTGCCCGCCGTCCAGGATCCGCCGGGCCATCCCCGGCTGCTGGTCGAGCCAGCTGCCGACGACCATCACGGTGAGGCCGACGCCGCGCTTCTCGGCGATCTCCAGCAGGGCCGTGGCGAGCGCCGGGTCCCCGCTGCCGTGGAAGGTCAGCGCGACGTTGCGGCCGGTGCGCGGCCCGTACGCCACCTCGACGGGCGTGCCGGGCGCCAGCGGGGGCAGCACCGGCGGCACGGGCGGCGCGCTGGCGGCCGCAACGGCGGTGGCGCCCGCCGCCGGTGCGGGGGAGGCGCTGGGTGCGGGCGAGGCGGGGCCCTCGCCGCCGGCCCAGGCCGGGTCCACGGCGCCCGAGGGGTCGACGGGGCCCGGGCGCACGGCGAACGCGCCCGGATCGGTCCGGCGGCGCCCAGGGTCGCCGCAGGCCGCGAGCAACCCGCCGGCGGCGGTCAGAGCGGCCAGCTTGACGGTGGTGCGCAGGACGGTGCGCCGGTCGGCAGTCATCGGCAGCCAGCATAGAAGCGGCGCCACCCGGCGGCGAACGCCGGCCGCGGGTACCGCCGGCCGCCCCGCGGTCCGCCGCCGACCGCCCGGGGGACCGCCGCCGACACGCCTGGACCCCATGGTTCGGACGCTGCGGAAACCTGAACTACCGCTGCCCCGGCGGCTGTCGTCGGCTACGATCGCGGCGCGCCGTGCGGCGGGGGCCGCGGCGCGTGCGTCGTGCGCAGGGTACGCGGGCCACGCGCCGGACGCGGCGGACCCGGTGGACAGCAGGGGGCGGAAGATGACCGAGGACACGAGCACGACGGACAGCGTGCTGGGCAGCGACTGGGAGTGGGCGCACGCCGACGACTGGCAGCCGCCGAAGGAGCTCGACACCGGTGTCCCGCACACCGCCCGGATGTACGACTTCTACCTGGGCGGCAAGGACAACTTCGAGGCCGACCGCAAGGCCGCCGAGGCCGCCATCGCCGCCTACCCGGCGCTTCCGCTGCTGGCCCGCACCAATCGCGAATTCCTCGGCCGTGCCGTCGAGTTCGCGGCGGCCCGGGGGATCCGGCAGTTCCTCGACATCGGCACCGGCATCCCCGCCGTCGGCTCCACCAACGAGGTCGCCCGGCGGGTCGCCCCCGACGCCAGGGTCGTCTACGTCGACAACGACCCGATCGTGGCCTCCCACGCGCGCGCCCTGCTCGCCGGCCACCTGGCCGGCCACACCTCCGTCATCGAGGCGGACCTGCGCGACCCCGAGGGGATCCTCGACCACCCGGGCCTGCGGGCCGCCATCGACCTCGGCGAGCCGGTCGCCCTGATGCTGGTCGCCGTCCTGCACTTCATCCGCGCGGAGGACGGCGCCGAGCGGATCGTCCGCACCCTGCGCGACGCGCTGGCCCCGGGCAGCGCGCTGATCCTCTCCCACGGCAGCCCCGACTTCGCCTCCCGGGAGAGCGCCGCCGAGGGCGCCCGCATCTACCGCAGCGCCAGCGCCCCGCTGGTGCTGCGCCCCCGCGCGGCCGTCGAACCCTTCTTCGGCGACTTCGAGTTCGCCGGCCCAGGCCTCGTCCAGCTCCCGCTCTGGCGCCCCGCCGCCGGCCACGTCCCCACCGCCGAGCTCCCCGAGGGCTGGCAGGACGTCTCCGCGTACGCCGGCGTCGCCTTCAAGCCCTGACGGAGCGTCAACTCCCTGCAGGCGCGGACTCAGCGGCCGCGCAGCCCGTCCATCTCACGGCGGTCGCGCTTGGTGGGCCGTCCGGCGCCCCGGTCCCGCAGGCCGGGGGCCGCGACGAACTCGCGGGCGGGGCGCGGCGGGCTGTTGTCCTCCAGGCACTGGGCCGCGACGTCCGCGCCGACCCGCTTGCGGATCAGCTTCCGGACCACGACGACCCGCTCCCAGCCCTCCTGGCGCACCCGGACCTCGTCGCCCGGCTTCAGCGCCTGCGCCGGTTTGGCCCGCTCGCCGTTCACCCGCACGTGCCCGGCCTTGCACGCCGCCGCGGCGGCCGACCGCGTCTTGGCCAGCCGCACCGACCAGATCCAGCTGTCCACCCGGACGCTTCCCTCGTCTTCGACCATCCCCCGAGCCTAGCCCGACGACGGAAGCCGCTCCCTCAGCGGCGTCCGGGGGCCTCCTGGACGGCCCAGCCGTTGCCGTCCGGGTCGTTGAAGAAGACGAAGGAGTTCCACACCTCGCCGCGCCCGTCCACCCGGTCCCCGGCCTCGAAGTGCTGGACCGGACTCACCTCGACGCCCCGCGCCAGCAGCTCCTTGTACGCGCGGTCGACGTCCGGCACCACGAGCTGGAGTCCCTTCAGCGAGCCGGCCGGCGCGTCGGTCAGCCCGGTGCCCACCACGATCGAGCAGCCTGAGCCGGGCGGCGTCAGCTGCACCACCCGCACGCCGTCCCGGATCCGGGTGTCGTGGTCGACGGTGAAACCGGCCTGTTCCTCGTAGAAGAGCTTGGCCCGGTCGACGTCCGCCACCGGGACGACCACCACTTCGAGCTTCCAATCCATGGCCTCGTGCCTTCCCTCGGGTTCCCCCCAGGCCTTTCCAGTATCGGCCGCCGCCCCGGCCCTCGCCCGGCGCGGGCCAGGGCGGCGGTCGGCTAGCCTGGGCCACGATGAACCGCCTCGCCACACCCTCCGCCGTGACCCCCTTCCCGACTCCCTGGGGAGGCTTCGACCTCACCCGCTTCCCGGAGGACCCGCGTGAGCGGCTGCGCGCCTGGGACGCCGCCGACGAGTACCTGCTGCGGCACCTGGCCGGCGAGGCCGACTCCGCCGAGGGCCGGGCCACCGACCTGGCCGGCCGCGCCGTCACCGTCCTCGGCGACCGCTGGGGCGCCCTGACCACCGCGCTGGCCGCCACCCTGGCAGCTGCCCCGGGCACCGTTCAGGACGGCGCCCCGATCACCGCCCCGGACGGCGTCGCGGTCACCCAGATCAGCGACTCGCACCTCGCCCAGCGCGCCACTCTGGCCAACCTCGCCCGGGCCGGCGCCGACCCCGCCGCCCGGCTGCTCACCACCCGCGACACCCCGCCCGCGCGGATCGACGTCCTGCTGGTGCGTGTCCCCAAGAGCCTCGCCCTGCTGGAGGACCAGCTGCACCGGCTCGCCCCGGCCCTCCACCCGGACACGGTCGTGCTCGGCACCGGCATGGTCACCGAGATCCACACCTCCACCCTGAAGCTCTTCGAGCGGATCCTCGGCCCGACCCGCACCTCGCTCGCCGTCCGCAAGGCCCGGCTGATCCTCTGCACCCCGGACCGGGCGCTCGACCCCGGCCCCAACCCGTGGCCGCACCGCTACGCCCTGCCCGGCGACGTCGGCCCCGTCTCGGACCGCACCGTCGTCAACCACGCCGGCACCTTCTGCGCCGACCGCCTGGACATCGGCACCCGCTTCCTGCTCGCCCACCTGCCCACCGCCGCGCCCGGCGCCCGGGTCGTGGACCTCGGCTGCGGCAACGGCGTGGTGGGCGCCGCGGCGGCGCTGGCCGCCCCCGGCGCCGAGCTGCTCTTCGTCGACGAGTCGCACCAGGCGGTCGCCTCCGCGGCGGAGACCTTCCGCGCCAACCTCGGCCCGGACGCCCGGGCGGAGTTCCGCACCGCCGACGCGCTGGAGGACGCGGGCGTGCCGGCCGGCTCGGTGGACCTCGTCCTCAACAACCCGCCGTTCCACTCGCACCAGGCCACCACCGACGCCACCGCCTGGCGGATGTTCACCGGCGCCAAGCGCGCGCTGCGCCCCGGTGGCGAGCTCTGGGTGGTCGGCAACCGCCACCTCGGCTACCACGACAAGCTCCGCCGGCTGTTCGGCAACTGCCGTACGGTCGCGGGCAATCCGAAGTTCGTGGTGCTCAAGGCCGTCAAGCGCTGAACCCCCGGTGAGGCTCCCCGGCCGGCCCCCGGTCGGCGGACCTTCGCATACTCCTTGCATGAATGTTCCGTACTGCGTATATTCATGCCACGACGAAGGAGGAACGCCATGGCATTGCGAGTCGCCGTCGCCGGCGCGAGCGGATACGCGGGCGGTGAGGTACTGCGCCTGCTGCTCGGCCACCCGGAGGTGGAGATCGGGGCGCTGACCGGCGGCTCGAACGCGGGCACCCGGCTGGGGCTGCTCCAGCCGCACCTGCTGCCGCTGGCCGACCGGGTCCTGGAACCCACCACCCCGGAGGTACTGGCCGACCACGACGTGGTGTTCCTGGCGCTGCCGCACGGCCAGTCCGCCGCCGTCGCCGAGGCGCTCGGCGAGAACGTGCTGATCGTCGACTGCGGCGCCGACTTCCGGCTCCGCGCCGCCGCCGACTGGGAGCAGTTCTACGGATCCGCGCACGCCGGCACCTGGCCCTACGGCCTGCCCGAGCTGCCCGGCCACCGCGACGCGCTCAAGGGCGTCAACCGGATCGCCGTCCCCGGCTGCTACCCGACGGCCGTCTCGCTGGCGCTGTTCCCCGCCTACGCGGCCGGCCTCGCCGAGCCCGAGGCCGTGGTGGTCGCCGCCTCCGGCACCTCCGGCGCCGGCAAGGCCGCCAAGACCCACCTGCTCGGCAGCGAGGTCATCGGCAACGTCAGCGCCTACGGCGTCGGCGGCGTCCACCGGCACACCCCGGAGATGGCCCAGAACCTCACCCCGCTCGCGGGCGAGCCGGTCACCGTCTCCTTCACCCCCACCCTCGTTCCGATGCCCCGCGGCATCCTCGCCACCTGCTCCGCCAAGGCGAAGCCGGGCGTCGACGCCGAGGAGCTGCGCGCCGCCTACGCCGAGGCGTACGCCGACGAGCCGTTCGTCCACCTGCTGCCCGCGGGGCAGTGGCCGCAGACCAGCAGCGTCTACGGCTCCAACGCCGCCCTGGTGCAGGTCGCCCTGGACCCCGCCGCCGGGCGGATCGTGGCGATCAGCGCGATCGACAACCTGGTCAAGGGCACCGCCGGCGGCGCGGTGCAGAGCATGAACATCGCCCTCGGACTGCCCGAGGAGCTGGGCCTTCCCGTGAACGGAGTCGCACCGTGACCGACCACCAGAACGTCGGCGTGACCGCCGCCCGGGGCTTCCGGGCCGCCGGCGTCACCGCCGGGATCAAGGCCTCCGGCACCCCCGACCTCGCGCTGGTCGTCAACGACGGCCCCTCGCTCGCCGCCGCCGGCGTCTTCACCGCCAACCGGGTCAAGGCCGCCCCCGTGCTCTGGTCCGAGCAGATCCTCAAGGGCGGCGCGGTCTCCGCCGTCGTCCTCAACTCCGGTGGCGCCAACGCCTGCACCGGCCCGCTGGGCTTCCAGGACACCCACGCCACCGCCGAGCGGGTCGCCGAGGAGCTGGGGCTCAACGCCGGCGAGGTCGCCGTCGCCTCCACCGGCCTGATCGGCGTCCGGCTGCCGATGGACATCCTGCTGCCCGGGATCGCCACCGCGGCCGCCGAACTCGCCCCCACCGGCGGCAAGGCCGCCGCGATCGCCATCAAGACCACCGACACCGTCCACAAGACCGCGCAGGTCACCAGCCCGGCCGGCTGGACGGTCGGCGGCATGGCCAAGGGCGCCGGCATGCTCGCCCCGAGCCTCGCCACCATGCTGGTCGTGCTCACCACCGACGCCGACCTCGACGCGGCCGCCCTGGACACCGCGCTGCGCGGCGCCACCCGCACCACCTTCGACCGGATCGACTCCGACGGCTGCATGTCGACCAACGACACCGTGCTGCTGCTCGCCTCCGGCGCCTCCGGCATCGCCCCCGAGCAGGCCGAGTTCGACGAGGCCGTGCGCACCGTCTGCGCCGACCTCGCCCGGCAGCTGATCGGCGACGCCGAGGGCGCGAGCAAGGACATCCGGATCGACGTCACCGGCGCCGCCACCGAGGACGAGGCCGTCGGGGTCGCCCGGGTGATCGGCCGCAACAACCTCCTCAAGTGCGCCCTGCACGGCGAGGACCCCAACTGGGGCCGGGTGCTGGCCGCGATCGGCACCACCGACGCCGCCTTCGACCCGAACCGCCTCGACGTCGCCATCAACGGCGTCTGGGTCTGCCGCGACGGCAGCGTGGGGGAGGACCGCGACCTCGTCGACATGACCGGCCGCGAGGTGATCATCACCGCGAACCTCAACGCCGGCGGGGCCGAGGCCACCCTGTGGACCAACGACCTCACCGCCGACTACGTGCACGAGAACAGCGCCTACTCCACCTGACCGTCGCCACCAGAGCCGGGGACCAGAAGAAGTGCAGATCGCACCCAAGGGCGAACAGGCCCGCAACAACACCGCGTTGCCCAAGGCCATGACGCTCATCGAGGCCCTGCCGTGGCTGGAGCGCTTCCACGGCAAGACCGTCGTCATCAAGTTCGGCGGCAACGCCATGGTCGACGAGGAGCTCAAGGCCGCCTTCGCCCAGGACGTCGTCTTCCTGCGCTTCGCCGGCCTGCACCCCGTGGTGGTGCACGGCGGCGGCCCGCAGATCAGCGCCCAGCTCGACAAGCTCGGCCTGGAGTCGTCCTTCACCAACGGCCTGCGGGTCACCACCCCGGAGACCATGGACGTGGTCCGGATGGTGCTCGCCGGCCAGGTGCAGCGCGAGCTGGTCGGCCTGCTCAACCAGCACGGCCCGTTCGCCGTCGGCATGACCGGCGAGGACGCCCACACCATGACCGCCGTCAAGCGGTACGCGGTCGTCGACGGCGAGCCGGTCGACATCGGCCTGGTCGGCGACATCGTCAACATCGAGGCCGGCGCGGTGAAGGCGCTCATCGGCGACGGCCGCATCCCGGTGATCTCCTCGATCGCCCGCGGCACCGACGGCCACGTCTACAACATCAACGCCGACACCGCCGCCGCCGCCCTCGCGGTCGCCCTCGGCGCCGAGATGCTCGTCGTGCTGACCGACGTCGAGGGCCTCTACAAGGACTGGCCGCACTCCGACGACGTGATCAGCCAGCTCGACGCCACCGAACTCGACGAGCTGCTGCCGACCCTGGCCTCCGGGATGCTGCCCAAGATGGAGGGCTGCCTGCACGCCGTCCGCTCCGGCGTCGGCACCGCCCGCGTCCTGGACGGCCGGGTGCCGCACAGCCTGCTGCTGGAGATCTTCACCGACGAGGGCATCGGCACGATGGTCGTGCCCGACGACGAACCGACCGTGACCGGGGGACTCGCATGACTTCCAACGCCAAGCTCACCGACCGGTGGCGGCACTCCTTCACCGACAACTACGGCACCCCCCGGATCCCGCTGGTCCGCGGCGAGGGCAGCACCCTCTGGGACGCCGACGGCAAGGCCTACACCGACCTGCTCGGCGGCATCGCGGTCAACGCCCTCGGCACCGCCCACCCGGCGGTCGTCGAGGCGGTCGGCCGCCAGATCGCCACCCTCGGCCACGTCTCCAACCTGTTCATCGCCGAGCCCACCGTCGCCCTCGCCGAGCGGCTGCTGGAGCTCGACGGCCGCCCCGGCCGGGTGTTCTTCTGCAACTCCGGCGCCGAGGCCAACGAGGCCGCCTTCAAGATCAGCCGCCGGACCGGCCGCACCCACCTGGTCGCCCTGCAGGGCGCCTTCCACGGCCGCACCATGGGCGCGCTCGCGCTCACCGGCCAGCCCGCCAAGCAGGACCCGTTCCGCCCGCTGCCCGGAGACGTCACGCACGTCCCGTTCGGCGACGTGGAGGCGCTGCGCGCGGCGGTCACCACGGAGACCGCCGCCGTCTTCCTGGAGCCGATCCAGGGCGAGAACGGCGCCATCCCGCTGCCCGACGGCTATCTGCGGGCCGCCCGCGAGATCACCCGTGCCACCGGCACCCTGCTCGTCCTCGACGAGATCCAGACCGGCGTCGGCCGCACCGGCCACTGGTTCGCCCACCAGGCCTTCGAGGGCGTCGAGCCGGACGTCGTCACGCTCGCCAAGGCCCTCGGCGGCGGCCTGCCGATGGGCGCCGTGCTGGCCTTCGGCGAGGCCGCCGAGCTGCTCACCCCGGGCCAGCACGGCACCACCTTCGGCGGCAACCCGGTGGCCGCGGCGGCCGGTCTCGCGGTGCTGGACACCATCGAAGCCGAGGGCCTGCTGGAGCACACCCGCAAGATCGGCGAGCGGCTGCGGCACGGCGTCGAGGCGATCGGCGACCCGCTGGTCTCGCACGTGCGCGGCGCCGGGCTGCTGCTGGGCATCGTGCTCACCGAGCCGGTGTCCGCGAAGATCCAGGCCGGACTCCAGGAGGCCGGCTTCCTGGTGAACGCCGCCGTCCCGGACGCCGTACGGCTCGCGCCGCCGCTGGTGCTCACCGAGCAGGAGGCCGACGCCTTCCTCGCCGCGCTGCCGGCCGTCCTGCGGACGGTGCGCGAGACCGCCCCGGACGATGCGAACCGCGCGTAGTCCGGGAGAATCATCACATGACCGTTCCCCACTCCGGCCAACCCGCCGCCGGCCCGACGCCGCAGGTCCCGCAGACCCGCACCGCGCGCCACCGGCGGATCGTGGACCTGCTCACCCGCCAGCCCGTGCGTTCGCAGAGCCAGCTCGCCAAGCTGCTCGCCGACGACGGACTCGTGGTCACCCAGGCCACCCTCTCCCGGGACCTGGACGAGCTGGGCGCGGTGAAGATCCGCAACCGGGACGGCGCGCTCATCTACGCCGTCCCGGCCGAGGGCGGCGACCGCACCCCGCGCGCGCCGATGGGGGAGTCCGCCACCGAGGGCCGGATGGCCCGGCTGGCCGGCGAACTCATGGTCTCCGCCACCGCCTCCGGCAACCTGGTGGTGCTGCGCACCCCGCCGGGCGCGGCGCAGTTCCTGGCCTCGGCGATCGACCAGGCGGAGGTCTTCGAGATCATCGGCACCATCGCCGGTGACGACACCGTCCTGCTGATCAGCCGCGACCCGGCCGGCGGCCAGGCCCTCGCCGACCACCTCATGCAGCTGGCCCAGGCGAAGGCGCAGTAGCCCCGGCTCGTCCGTGTGGGCCCGGTTCCGACCGGGCCCACACGCGTATCCGGGGCCGACCCGGCCGGCGGGTTTTGAGTTTCATACGGAGTAGTGCATACTTATGCCTATCGCCGTAAGCCTGTTCGCACAGTTGTGAAGGAGAAAGCCGTGACCGAGCGCGTCGTACTCGCCTACTCGGGCGGTCTGGACACGTCCGTCTGCATCGGCTGGATCGCCGAGGAGACGGGCGCCGAGGTCATCGCCGTCGCCGTCGACGTCGGCCAGGGCGGCGAGGACCTGGACGCCATCCGCCAGCGGGCGCTGGACTGCGGCGCCGTCGAGGCCGAGGTGGCCGACGCCCGCGAGGAGTTCGCGGACGAGTACTGCCTCCCCGCCCTCAAGGCCAACGCCCTCTACCAGGGCCAGTACCCCCTGGTGTCCGCCCTCTCCCGGCCGGCCATCGTCAAGCACCTGGTGGCCGCCGCGCAGAAGCACGGCGCCACCACCGTCGCCCACGGCTGCACCGGCAAGGGCAACGACCAGGTCCGTTTCGAGGTCGGCATCAACTCCCTCGCCCCGGGCCTCAAGTGCATCGCCCCGGTCCGCGACTACGCGATGACCCGGGACAAGGCCATCGCCTTCGCCGAGGCCAAGGGCCTGCCGATCGCCACCACCAAGAAGTCCCCGTACTCGATCGACCAGAACGTCTTCGGGCGGGCCGTCGAGACCGGCTTCCTGGAGGACATCTGGAACGCCCCGATCGAGGACGTCTACGAGTACACCCAGAACCCCGCCGTCGAGCGTGCGGCCGACGAGGTCGTCATCACCTTCGACGCCGGCGTCCCGGTCGCGATCGACGGCCGCAAGGTCACCGTGCTCCAGGCCATCGAGGAGCTCAACCGCCGGGCCGGTGCCCACGGCGTCGGCCGGCTCGACATGGTCGAGGACCGCCTCGTCGGCATCAAGTCCCGGGAGATCTACGAGGCTCCCGGCGCGATCGCCCTGATCACCGCCCACCAGGCGCTGGAGAACGTCACCGTCGAGCGCGAACTCGCCCGCTACAAGCGGCAGGTCGAGCAGCGGTGGGCCGAACTCGTCTACGACGGCCTGTGGTTCTCCCCGCTCAAGCGCGCCCTCGACGGCTTCGTCAACGAGGCCAACCAGCACGTCTCCGGCGACATCCGGATGGTCCTGCACGGCGGCCGGGCCGTCGTCAACGGCCGCAAGTCCGACCAGTCGCTGTACGACTTCAACCTCGCGACCTACGACACCGGCGACACCTTCGACCAGTCGATGTCCAAGGGCTTCATCGAGATCTTCGGCCTCTCCTCGAAGATCGCCGCCCGCCGCGACCTGGGCTGAGCCCGCCGCCGGGCCCGGCCGCACCCGGCCGGGCCCGCCCCCCACCCCCTTCCTTCCGCACCTGTCTTTCCGCACCTGAGCAAGGAGCCAGCGATGTCCGCCGACCAGACCGCCTCCGGTGGCGACGTCCGCCTCTGGGGCGCCCGCTTCGCCGACGGCCCCTCCGAGGCCCTGGCCAGGCTCTCCGCCTCGGTGCACTTCGACTGGCGCCTCGCCCCCTACGACATCGCCGGATCCAAGGCCCACGCCCGCGTCCTGCACGCGGCCGGCCTGCTCACCGACGGCGAACTCGCCGCCATGCACGACGGACTCGACCGGCTGCTCGCCGACGTCGAGGCCGGCACCTTCACCGGCACCATCGCCGACGAGGACGTGCACACCGCCCTGGAGCGCGGCCTGCTGGAGCGCCTCGGCCCCGACCTCGGCGGCAAGCTGCGGGCCGGCCGCTCCCGCAACGACCAGATCGCCACGCTCTTCCGGATGTACCTGCGGGACCACGCGAAGACCATCGGCACCCTGCTGCTCGACCTCCAGCACGCCCTGGTCGGCCTCGCCGAGGCCCACCCGGACACCGCCATGCCGGGCCGCACCCACCTCCAGCACGCCCAGCCCGTGCTCTTCGCCCACCACGTCCTCGCGCACGTGCAGGCCCTCGGCCGCGACGCCGAGCGGCTGCGCCAGTGGGACGCCCGCACCGCCGTCTCCCCGTACGGCTCCGGGGCGCTGGCCGGCTCCTCGCTCGGCCTCGACCCGCAGGCCGTCGCCGCCGACCTCGGCTTCGAGGGCGGCTCGGTCGGCAACTCCATCGACGGCACCGCCTCGCGCGACTTCGTCGCCGAATTCGCCTTCGTCACCGCGATGATCGGGATCAACCTCTCCCGGATCGCGGAGGAGGTGATCATCTGGAACACCAAGGAGTTCGGCTTCATCACGCTGCACGACGCCTTCTCCACCGGCTCGTCGATCATGCCGCAGAAGAAGAACCCCGACATCGCCGAACTCGCCCGCGGCAAGTCCGGCCGGCTCATCGGCAACCTCACCGGCCTGCTCGCCACCCTCAAGGCCCTCCCGCTCGCCTACAACCGCGACCTCCAGGAGGACAAGGAGCCGGTCTTCGACTCCTGCGACACCCTCGAAGTCCTGCTGCCCGCCTTCACCGGCATGATGGCCACCCTCACCGTGCACCGTGAGCGCCTGGAAGAGCTCGCCCCCGCCGGCTTCTCCCTCGCCACCGACATCGCCGAGTGGCTCGTCAAGCAGGGCGTGCCGTTCCGGGTCGCGCACGAGGTCGCCGGCGCCTGCGTCAAGGAGTGCGAGGCGCAGGGCATCGAACTCGCCGACCTGACGGACGCGCAGTTCGCCGCCATCTCCGAGCACCTCACCCCCGAGGTGCGGTCGGTGCTCAGCGTCCACGGCGCGATCGCCTCCCGCAACGGCCGCGGCGGCACCGCGCCCTCCGCCGTCGCCGTCCAGCTCGGCGAGGTCAAGGCCGACCTCGCCACCCAGCAGGAGTGGGTGACGGGCTGACGGGGCCCCTTCAGTACGGACAGGAGGGGCGCGGCGGATCACCCGCCGCGCCCCTCCTGTCCGTATGCGACCGGGCGCCCGTAACCCGGACGGCCCCCACCAGGTCAAGCACGGTATGTGCACCGACCTCCCGTCCGTCCCCTCCGCCGAGGATGAGGTCCTCGCCGAACTGCGCCGCCGCCTGGTCCGCGAGGCCGTCGCCGCCCTGCCCGGCCGCTGCCCGCAACTGGTCGCCGCCCTCGTCGAGGACCCACCGCCGACCTACCGCGAGCTCTCCCGCCGCCTCGGCATGCCGCGCGGCTCCATCGGCCCCACCCGCGCCCGCTGCCTCGCCTGCCTGCGCACCCTGCTGCACGGCGAGCGCTACGCCTGAGCGCCCCGCGCCGTGCACCGCCCCGCCCGCGGCCCGCCCGTTTCCGGCCCCCGCGCCGTCACCCCGTCGGGCGTGACCCTCGCCACGTCCGGCGTCCGCGAGGTTGAGAGCAGCTGACACCCGGGTAAGGCGCTGGCGAACGCGGCTCTCGACGGCGGCGCGCCCGTTCGGAGACCGACCGTGCGCGCGCCACCGCCGACCCGGCCCCACCAGGGCCGTACGGGCTGGTACGTTCGTGCGCCACCCCGGCCTGGGCAGATCCCCGGCCGGACACCTCCGGCAGGCAACCGGTGCGACACCCTCACCTCGCGCGCCGGGCACAACGATGGGGAGGCCCCCGCACATGGGCATGAGCGTGAACATTACGACCGCCGGGACCGACGACGCGGAGCAGATCCTCAAGCTCCAGTACCTCGGCTACCAGAGCGAGGCCGAGCTCTACGGCGACTGGGCCATCGAGCCGCTGACCCAGACCCTGGAGAGCCTGCGCGCCGAGCTGACCGAGCAGCACGTCCTGGTCGCCCGCCTCGGCGACGAGATCGTCGGCACCGTCCGCGGCCACGTCGGCCTCGACGGCGTCGGCCGGATAGGGCGTCTGGTCGTCCACCCCCGGATGCAGCGCCACGGCCTCGGCGGCCGGCTGCTGGAGGCGCTGGAGCAGCTCCTCGCCGAGGACGGCGCGGTGACCTCCTACCGGCTCTTCACCGGCCACCGCAGTCTCGGCAACCTGCGCCTCTACGCCCGTCAGGGCTACCGGCAGACCACCGTCGAGCAGGTCAGCGGCCGGCTCACCCTGGTGTACCTGGAGAAGTCCGCCGCGACCCCGCTCGCCGCCACCGCCTGAACCCCACCGCCTGAGCCCCACCAGCTGAGCCGCCCGGCCGGATCCTCCCGAGCCCCGTCGACCGCGGCGCCGCCATCATTCGGACCTCCGAAGGCGGCGCCGTTCGACGTTTACGCAGGTCAGCGCCGTGCGTGTCCGCATTGCGGACGACGTGTCCAAATAATTGGGACGACCTGCGCCCATCTGATTTACTGGCTCACATGACTGCGACGACGAAATGGACCCCCACCGGCACCCTGCCGGCAGGTGAGCGTGCCATGTGCCGTCGAATGTGTCACCGCTGAGGGCCACCGCCCCCGGCACCCCGCTGAGAGTGCCTCCTCCTCGCGCCCCGAAGCGAGAACCCGGCGTCGTTCCCGCCTGTGCGAACCCGCCCATCCTGTCGCACCCCCTTCTTCGGCCTGCCCGCCCACCCGCGCGCACCGCTGACTCGTAAGGGCCACGCCGTCGCGCGGCCCGGCCGCCCAGCGGCGACGATCAAGGGGTGGCAGGCCCGGATCCCCCCCGGCGCGACGCCGTACACGTCGCCGTCCGCACGGCGCTGCGGCCATCGCACGCGCCGCCCGCCCCCGACCCACGGAAGCAGCTGTGATCACCACCACGGACCTCACCAAGGTCTACCGCTCCCGCGGCCGCGAGGTGACCGCCCTCGCGGGCGTCGACCTCCACGTCCGCCCCGGCGAGGTCTACGGAGTCGTCGGCACCAGTGGCGCCGGCAAGTCCACCCTCATCCGCTGCGTCAACATGCTGGAACGGCCCACCTCAGGGACCGTCACCGTGGACGGCGTCGACCTCACCGCCCTCACCGGCGGCGAGAACCGGGCCGGCAAGGACCTGCGCGAAGCCCGCCGCCGGATCGGCATGGTCTTCCAGCACTTCAACCTGCTCTCCTCGCGCACCGTCCAGCAGAACGTCGAACTCCCGCTGGAGATCATCGGCCTGGACCGCACCCAGCGCCGCCGCAAGGCCGCCGAACTGCTCGACCTCGTCGGCCTCGCCGACAAGGCCCGCAGCTACCCCGGCCAGCTCTCCGGCGGCCAGAAGCAGCGCGTCGGCATCGCCCGCGCCCTCGCCGGCGACCCCAAGGTGCTGCTCTCCGACGAAGCGACCTCCGCGCTCGACCCCGAGACCACCCGCTCCATCCTCAAACTGCTGCGCGACCTCAACCAGCAGCTCGGCCTCACCGTCCTGCTCATCACCCACGAGATGGACGTCATCAAGTCCGTCTGCGACTCCGCCGCCCTGATGCGCGGCGGCCGGGTGGTCGAGTCCGGCGTCCTCACCGACCTGCTCGCCGAACCGGGCTCCGAACTCGCCCGCGAACTCTTCCCGCTCAGCGAGTTCGGCACCGGCCACCCCGGCGCCACCGTGCTGGAGATCACCTTCCAGGGCGACGCCCCCGCGCAGCCCTTCGTCTCCCAGCTCGCCCGCACCTACCAGATCGACATCAACATCCTCGGCGCCGCCGTCGAGACCATCGCCGGCCGGATGGTCGGCCGGATGCGCGTCGAACTGCCCGGCTCGCGGCACGACAACGTGGTGCCCATCGGCTTCCTGCGCGAACAGGGCCTGCAGGTGGACGTGATCGGGACGGCGAACGGAGCGGCGGCATGACCTGGGACCAGATGCAGGAACTGATGTGGCCGGCCACCTGGGAGACCCTCCAGATGGTCGGAGTGGCGACCGTCTGCACCGTCCTGCTCGGACTGCCGCTCGGCGTGCTGCTCGTGCTCACCGCCAAGGGCGGCGCCCTGCAGAACCAGCCCGTCAACAAGGTGCTCGGCGCGATCGTGAACCTCGCCCGCTCGCTGCCGTTCATCATCCTGATGATCGCGCTGTTCTCCTTCACCCGCTGGCTGGTCGGCAGCTCGCTCGGCTGGCAGGCCGCCACCGTCCCGCTGACCGTCGGCGCCATCCCCTTCTTCGCCCGGCTCGTGGAGACCAACGTCCGCGAGGTCGACCGCGGCCTCGTCGAGGCCGTCCAGGCCATGGGCGGCACCACCTGGACCCTCGTCCGCAAGACGCTCGTCCCCGAGGCCCTGCCCGGCATCCTCGCCTCCGTCACCACCACCGTCATCGCGCTGATCGGCTACTCCGCGATGGCCGGCACCGTCGGCGGCGGCGGCCTCGGCGACCTCGCCTACCGCTACGGCTACCTGCGCTTCGAGACCGCCTTCATGTGGGTCATCGTCGCGGAGATCGCGATCATCGTCACCGTGATCCAGCTGGCCGGCGACTACGCCGTGCGGCGCCTGGCCAACCGGGGCCGCGGCGGCGGCCGGACCCGGCTGCTGCGCCCGCGCGCCGACACGGACCTCGTCGCCTCCTAGGCCTCGTCGCCTCCTGGGCCTCGTCACTTCCCGGGCCTCGTCGCCCCCTGGACGTCGTTGCTCCTGGATCTCGTCGCCCCCAGACCTCCCCGTCCGATCCTCGGACGCGGCTCCCCGCACCACGCAGAAAGGCACTTTTCGTGCGCAACGCCCTGAAGTTCACCAGCGTCCTCGCCACCGCCGGCATCGCCCTCTCGCTGGCCGCCTGCGGCAGCAACAGCGACTCGGCGTCCTCGGACCCGAACGCGCCGCTCACCGTCGTCGCCAGCCCCACCCCGCACGGCCAGATCCTCAAGTACGTCAAGGACAACCTCGCGGACAAGGCCGGCCTCAAGCTCAACGTCAAGGAGGTCACCGACTACGTGACCCCCAACACGGCGGTGCAGGACGGCTCGGCCGACGCCAACTACTTCCAGCACGTGCCGTACCTGGAGGACTTCAACAAGAAGCGCGGCACCGACATCGTCTCCGTCGAGACCGTGCACCTGGAGCCGCTGGGCGTCTACTCCAAGAAGGTCAAGGCGATCGCCGAACTGGCCGACGGCGCCACCATCGGCCTGCCCAACGACGCCACCAACGAGGGCCGCGCGCTCAAGCTGCTCGCCGACAACAAGCTCATCACCCTCAAGGACGGTGCCGGCACCGCCGCCACCCCCGCCGACGTGACGGGCAACCCGAAGAACTTCAAGTGGAAGGAGCTGGAGGCCGCCCAGCTGCCCCGCTCCATCGCCGACCTCGACGCCGCCGTCATCAACGGCAACTACGCGCTCGACTCCGGCCTCAAGCCCGCCACCGACGCGGTGGTACTCGAAAAGGCCGACGGCAACCCCTACGCCAACATCCTCGCCGTGAAGAAGGGCAAGGAGAACGACCCGCGCGTGAAGAAGCTCGCCGAACTGCTGCACTCGCCCGAGGTCAAGAAGTTCATCGACGACACCTTCCAGGGCTCCGTCATCCCGGCGTTCTGATCCGCGGAGCCGCCGGCTCCCGACCCGCCCCGCCGGACCCCGATCGGGCCCCCGCCTCACCAAGGCGGGGGCCCGGTCGGGCAGTATGCACCAGTGACGGTCCGACAGACCCATTTCTGACGTACCGTCGTCCGGTCCGTGCACCGCGTGACAACCCGGCACCGGCGAGGCGTACGGTGTGTCCACGACCCGGCGAGGAGAGACGGCATGGCAGCGAGCTTCCCCGAGACCGCCATCAGCACCGAACGGCTGCTGCTGCGCCCGCTTGCGGAGGACGACGCCCCCGGCCTGGTCGCCATGATGGCCGACGAACTCGTCCTGGCCTGGACCGACCACCCGCACCCCTACACCGAGGCCCACGCCCTCGACCTGGCCCGCACCCTCGCCCCCGCCCACCGCGCCGCCGGCCGCGGCATCGTCCTCGCCGTCACCGAGAACCTCACCCAGCGCCTGGTCGGCCTCGTCGAACTGCGCCACACCGACTGGCGGCTGCGCACCACCGAGATCTCCTTCGTCACCGCTGCCTGGGCCCGCGGCGAGGGCTACGCCCCCGAGGCCGTCCTCGGCGTCGCCCAGTGGCTCTTCGAGGACCGCGGCTTCCTGCGGCTGGAACTGCGCACCGCCGCCGGCAACACCGCCGCCCAGCAGGTCGCCCACAAGATCGGCGGCATCAGCGAGGGCGTCCTGCGCAGCGCCTGGATAGTGCGCGGCGAGGTCGGTGAGGTCGGTCATGCTGTGGCGGGGGCACCCGCCGCCCTCCCGGCCGAGGGGGAGAGCCGCAGCGACCTCATCCTGTGGAGCCTGCTCCCCGAGGACATGGAGGTCCCCGACGCCCCCGCCCCCGCCTGGGCCGGCGACCACCGCTACGTCCTGCGCGACTGAACCGCGCCCCCGCCTGTCCCACGGGGCCCACCATCACGGACAGGTGTGCGAGATGTCCGCGCCGAGGGGATCACACCCGGTAGCCTCTCCAGCGGCGCCGCACGCGGGCGCCGCCTGTCGGCGCACGGATGGCGAGGGAGAACAGCCACACATGGCTGACCGGATCACGGTCATCGGATGGGACGGCACACCGCTCACCGAGGCCGCCGCCGCGGCCCTCGCCGCGGCCACCCTGGTGGCCGGCGCCCCCTACCGGCTCAAGGCCCTCCCGGTGCCGCCCTCCGCCGAACGCCTCGCCCTCGGCAGCATCCAGCTCGCCGCCCGCCGGATCGCCGCCCACCGCGGCGCCGCCGTCGTCGTCGCCGAGGGCGACCCCGGCTTCTTCGGCGTCGTCCGCACCCTGCGCCGCCCCGAATACGGCCTCGAACTCGAAGTCCTGCCCGCCGTCTCCTCCGTCGCCGCCGCCTTCGCCCGGGCCGGCATGCCCTGGGAGGACGCCCAGGTGGTCAGCGCGCACGGCGGCCGCCTGCGCCGCGCCGCCAACATCTGCCGCGCCCACCCCAAGGTCGCCGTCCTCACCGCCCCCGGCGCCGGCCCGAGCGAACTCGCCCTCATGCTCCGCGGCGTCCACCGCACCTTCGTCGTCTGCGAAGCCCTCGGCACCCCCGACGAGGACATCACCGTCCTCACCTCCGACCGGGTCGCCGACCACGTCTGGCGCGACCCCAGCGTCGTCCTGGTCATCGGCGGCAGCAGCGCCGGCGGCCCCGGCGGCGGACCGCGGAACGGCGCCGACGGCGAGGCCGCGGGCTGGCTCGCCGGACGCCCCGTCGGCTACCCCGGCCCCGATCGCGGCTGGGCCCTGCCCTCCGACACCTACACGGGCACCGGACGCACGCCCGGCGCGTCCGACACGCTCCCGGCGCACGTCCGCGCGCTCGTGCTCGCCCGCCTGGGGGCCCGCCCCGGCGACCTCGTCTGGACCGTCGGCGCCGGCAGCGGCGCGCTCGCCGTCGAGGCCGCCCGCTTCGGCGCGGCCGTCGTCGCCGTCGAGGCCGACCGCGCCGCCTGCGCCCGGATCGCCGTCAACGCCCGCCGCTACGGCGTCGAGGTCGAGATCGTGCACGGCCACGGCCCCGACGTCCTCGGCGGACTCCCCGAACCCGACGCGGCCGTCGTCGAGACCGGCGGCCCGGAGGCGGTGCGCGCCGTGCTCTCCCGCCGCCCCGAACGGGTCGTCGCCGTCGCCCGCACCCTCGCCGAGGCCGAGGAGGTCCGCCGCGTCATCGCCGGCGCCGGCTACCGCGCGGACGGCGCGCTGCTCCAGTCCGCGCCGCTGCTCGCGCCCGCTGGCGGTGGGGCTGCTGCCGGCGCCGACGGCGGGCACGGGCTGCGCCTCGGCGTCGGTGACCCGGGCACCTTCCTGCTCTGGGGTGCGCAGAAACCGTGAAGGCCCGGTGCCGCCGGGTGGTGATCATGGTGGGAGCCGGTGCCGATTCGCGCCCCCGCGTCCGCCCCGCGCGGCCGCCCCGACCCGGCGCGCACGGCCGCGCCGGACGGTGATCCAGGTCGCATCCGGACACTGATTCGGGAGGCGGCGGCGCCGGGCCGGTAATGTGGCGTCCGGGACGGCTGCGACGTCCGACAGTCCGCCCGATCCGGTCGGTTTGTCGCCTTTCTGACGTGGCGCAGACAGAAACGGTTCGGATCGTGGGCAATTCGACGGGCCGCCCGCCGGACCGGGAGAATGCCGTAGGGTCCGGTGCGGTCGTGCCGGTTGCTCCGGCCTGTCGTTGTTTCAGATGACGCGCCACCTCTCACGGGTGGTGCGCGGGCCGGGGTGCCGCAGCGCGCCGGAAGGACTTCGGCCGCAGCGCCTCGGCGCGGCGGCCGTGTGTGATTGAGGGGCGGGTCGGTGCAGGCCCGGCCCGTGCGGATGGGCGCTGCGGTCGGTGATCGTGTCGCCGAGGGCGCGGCAGCGGCCTGGAAGGAGCTTTGACATGACCGATGGCGGCCACGTCCCGAACGAGGGACTGCCGGAGCACCTGCTCGCCGGGCCCGACCGGCTCGGCGGCCCGGAGGGCGTCGCGGCCGTCGCACCCGTGCAGGGCGCCGTACCCGTACCGGGCGTCGCGCTGGACGGCTCCGCCGTCCTTCCGCCGCAGGGCGTCCCCGCCCACGGCGGCCTCCCCGGCCAGGTCCCCGGCCATGGCGTGCCCGCCCAGGCCGGGCCCGTCCTGGGCGACCCGCTCGGCGCGCCCGGATTCGCCCCTCCCGGATTCACCGCCCCCGGGTTCACCGCACCCGAATTTGCCGCACCCGAATTTGCCGCACCCGCGCCCGGCATGCCCGGCGCCGCCGGTGAGGGCTGGCCCGTCGACCAGGCCGCCGCCCCGCGCCCCACCTTCCACTTCGTCGACCAGCCGGACGGCCTCGACGAGGAGGAGGACGTCCTCCTGATGCCCGGCCCGCAGGGCTCCTGGGGCGAGCCGACGGTGCCCGGCACCGACCCGGCCGCCGACCCGCAGGCCCAGCCCGGTACCCCCGTCGAGCCGTCCTGGCCGCCGCTGGAGCCGCCCGCGCTCGGCGCCGATCCGGCCGCCGGCCAGCCCGGCCACGCTGCCCCCCAGGGCTTCCCGTCGGCCCAGGCCCCGCAGGCACCCCACCAGGGCGTGCCCGGCGCCCAGACCGTCCCGGCCCAGGCCCAGGGCCCCGAGCCGGTGACGGCCGCTCAGTCGCCGCGCCGCCCGCTGCACGCCGGCCCGCCGATCCCGGACCCGTCCCTGATGACCGGCCAGGTCCCGGTCCGCTCGCTCGCCGACCGCGGTCCCTCGACGGGCGGCACGCCGGCGCACGGGATCCCGGTGGTGCCGCTCGGTGTCCAGCCGGAGCCGCCGGTCGCGCCCGTCGCCGTCCAGGTGGCGCCGGTGCCGGTTGAGCTGGTCGAGCAGGCCGTCCCGCAGCCCGCCGTCGTGGCCGTTGAGGCTGTCGTCGAGGCTCCGGTCGAGGTCGCTGTCGAGGCTCCGGAGGCCGTCGAGGCCGCCGTGCAGGCGACTGCCCCCGCCGTGGCGCCGGAGAGCACCGACCCGGCCGCCCTCCCCGTCGAGCCGGTCACCGAGGCCGCTGCCGAGGCCCCGGCCGAGACCCCGGTCGGCGAGTTCGTCGTTGCCGAGGTCCCCGCCGCTGAGGTCCCCGGCGCCGAGTTCGCCGGCGCCGAGCTCGCCGGTGCCGACCAGCCCGGCGCCGAGGCGCAGGCCGGCGCCGGCCAGCCGCGCCGCATCTCCGCCTTCCTCGCCGCGCCGACCCCGCACGGCCTCCCGCAGGTCGAGCCGGTCGCCGAGCCCGTCGCGGAGTCCCTCGTCGAGCAGTCCGCCCCGGCCGCCGTCGGGACGGAGGCGGAGCAGTCCGCCCCCATAGCGCCCGCCGCCGACCAGGCCGTGCCCGCGGCGGAGGCCGCCGCGCCCGCCCCCGAGGTCGTCGCCGAGGTCGTCGCTGAGCAGCCGGTCCAGGTCGAGCAGGCCGTGGAGACGGTGGAGGCCGCCGAGCCCGTGGCCGACGCGCCCGCCAAGCCGGTCGCCCCCGTCGAGCCGGTCGTCGCCGGGCAGGTCGCTGTCGAGCCGGCGCCGGGGGAGACCCCGGCCGTCGAGCAGCCCGCCGCCGAGGCCGCCGTCGATGCTCCTGCCGAGGCCACGGCCGTGGCCCCGGAGGCCGCCGCCGAGACCGCCGCGGGCACCGGCGAGATGCCCTCCGGCCAGCCCGTCGCGGCCCCCGCGGACCTCCCGGCCGAGCCGGAGGCCGCCGAGGCCGCCGTTCCCGCCGAGGTTGTCGAGGCCGCCACCGAGGAGCAGCCCGCCGCCGAGCAGCCCGTTGCCGAGCCCGCCGAGGCCCCGACCGAGGCGGCCCCGCCCACCGAGGACGCGACCCCGGCCGAGTCGGCCGACACCGACGCCGCTGCGGCCCCCGAGCCCGCGGAGGTCGCCGAGCCCGCGGAGGTCACCGACGCCGTCGAGGTCACCGACGCCGTCGAGCCCGCCGAAGCGGTCGAGCCCGAGGAGCCCGCCGAGCCGCGCGGCCCCGCCGCCCCCGGCTACGACGACGCCGGCCGCGACGCCGTCCACCAGGTCATCCGCGAGCGCCGCGACATCCGCAACGGCTTCCGCCCCGACCCGATCCCGCACGAGGTGCTGATCCGGGTCCTGGAGGCCGCCCACACCGCCCCCAGCGTCGGCTACTCGCAGCCCTGGGACTTCGTGGTCATCCGCTCCGCCAAGACCCGCCGCAAGATGCACGAGCTCGCCGAGCGCCAGCGCGAGACGTACGCCGACTCGCTCCCCAAGGGCCGCGCGAAGCAGTTCAAGGAAATCAAGATCGAGGCGATCCTCGAGACGCCCGTCAACATCGTGGTGACCGCCGACCGCACCCGCGGCGGCCGCCACACCCTGGGCCGGCACACCCAGCCGCAGATGGCCCCGTACTCGGCGGCCCTCGCCGTCGAGAACCTCTGGCTGGCCGCCCGCGCCGAGGGCCTCGGCGTCGGCTGGGTGAGCTTCTTCGACGAGGAGGAGCTGGTCCGCGAGCTCGGCCTGCCCGAGCACCTGGAGGTCGTCGCCTACCTGTGCGTCGGCTTCGTCGACGCCTTCCCGGACGAGCCCGAGCTCCAGCAGCAGGGCTGGGCCAAGAAGCGCCCGCTGTCCTGGGTCGTCCACGAGGAGCAGTACGGCAACCGCGCCCTGCCCGGCGAGGAGCCGCACAGCGTGCTCTCCGAGACCCTGCGCGGCATCCGCCCGCTGGACGCCAAGGCGCTCGGCGAGGCCTGGGACCGGCAGAAGCGGATGACCAAGCCCGCCGGCTCGCTCGGCATGCTGGAGATCATCTCCGCCCAGCTCTGCGGCCTGTCCCGCAAGTGCCCGCCGCCGATCCCGGAGCCCGCCTGCGTCGCGGTCTTCGCCGCCGACCACGGCGTGCACGCCCAGGGCGTCACCCCCTGGCCGCAGGAGGTCACCGCCCAGATGGTGGGCAACTTCCTCGCCGGGGGAGCGGTGGTCAACGCCTTCGCCAAGCAGATCGGCACCGAGGTCTGCGTGATCGACGTCGGCGTGGCCTCCGAGCTGCCGGACGCGATCCAGCAGGGCCGCACCACCGGCCTGCTGCCGCGCAAGGTCAAGCCGGGCACCGACGACATGACCCAGGGCCCGGCGATGACCCGCGAGGAGGCCCTCAAGGCCCTCGAAGTCGGCATCGAGACCGCCCGCGACCTCGTCGCGGCCGGCAACAAGGCCCTGATCACCGGCGACATGGGCATCGCCAACACCACCGCGTCCGCCGCCCTGATCTCGGTCTTCACCGGCCTGGACCCGGCCGAGGTCACCGGCCGCGGCACCGGCATCGACGACGAGACCCACGCCCGCAAGATCGAGGTGATCCGCGCCGCGCTGGCCCTCCACCAGCCCGACCCGGCCGACCCGATCGGCGTCCTCGCCGCCGTCGGCGGCCTGGAGCACGCGGCCCTCGCCGGCTTCCTGCTCGGCGCGGCCAGCCTGCGCACCCCGGTGATCCTGGACGGCGTGATCGCCGGTTCGGCCGCGCTCGTCGCCAAGGCGATCGCCCCCGAGGTGCTGGCCGCCTGCATCGCCGGCCACCGCTCGGCCGAGCCCGGCCACCAGGCCGCGCTCGCCAAGCTGGGCCTGCGTCCGCTGATCGACCTCGACCTGCGGCTCGGCGAGGGCACCGGTGCCCTGCTGGCCCTGCCGCTGGTGCAGAGTGCGGCCCGCGCGATGCACGATGTAGCCACCTTCGACTCCGCCGGGGTCACCGAGAAGGCCTGACGCTCGTCCGCGCCGCTCCGTGCACCGGCCCGAGGGCGCGCCGGTGCACGGAGCGGCGCCGTACCCCCGCACATCCCCACCCGATCCAGGAGCACCGCCGATGACCGCGCCCACCCCTCACCCCAGCACCGAGGGCCGCACCCCGTACCCGGTCGGCCTGCTGCTGGCCGGCCGCCGCGTCGTGGTGGTCGGCGGCGGCCACGTCGCCCAGCGGCGACTGCCCGCGCTGCTCGCCACCGGCGCCGAGGTGCACCTCATATCGCCGGTCACCACCCCGGCCGTGCAGGCGATGGCCGACGCCGGGGAGCTGACCTGGCACGAGCGCCGCTACCGGGAGGGCGACCTCGCCGACACCTGGTACGCGCTGGTCGCCACCGACGACCCTGCGGTGAACACCGCGGTCAGCGCCGAGGCGGAGCGCGAGCGGGTGTTCTGCGCCCGCAGCGACGACGCCTCCGCCGCCACCGCCTGGACGCCGGCCAGCGGCCGCGACGCCGGGGCGACCGTGGCCGTCCTCACCGGGGACCCGCGCCACTCGGCCGCGCTGCGCGACTCGATCGTCGAGGGGCTGCGCGACGGTTCGCTCGCCGCCCGCCAGTACCGGGCGCGCGGGGCGGGGGTGGCCCTGGTCGGCGGCGGTCCGGGCGACCCGGACCTCATCACGGTGCGCGGTCGCCGGCTGCTCGCCGACGCGGACGTGGTGGTCGCAGACCGGCTGGCGCCGCGCGAGCTGCTCGCGGAGCTGCCGGAGCACGTCGAGGTGATCGACGCGTCGAAGATCCCGTACGGGCGCTTCATGGCGCAGGAGGCGATCAACCGGACGCTGGTCGAGCACGCGAAGGCCGGCAAGTTCGTGGTGCGGCTGAAGGGCGGCGACCCGTACGTGTTCGGGCGCGGCGGCGAGGAGCTGCTGGCCTGTGTCGAGGCCGGGCTGCCGGTCACGGTGGTGCCGGGGATCTCCAGCTCGATCAGCGTGCCGGCGGCGGTCGGCGTGCCGGTCACCCACCGGGGGATGACCCACGAGTTCACCGTGGTCTCGGGCCACGTGGGACCGGACGACGAGCGCTCGCTGACCAACTGGGAGGCGCTCGCGGGGATGACCGGCACCCTGGTGCTGCTGATGGCCGTCGACAAGATCGGCGCGATCGCGGCCCGGCTGATCGAGTACGGGCGCGCCGGCGACACTCCGGTCGCCGTCGTCCAGGAGGGCACCACCGCCGCGCAACGCCGCGTCGACGCCACCCTGGAGACCGTCGCCGCCACCGTCGAGGCCGAGCGGATCAAGCCCCCGGCCGTCATCGTCATCGGCGACGTCGTCAACGTCCTCACCCCCGGCACCTGAGCCTCCTTCCCTTCCCTCCCTTCGCCATCAGCACTTTGCAAATAGCTCCTATTTGCAAAGTGCTGATGCATACCCCCAGCTCAGCGGCCCTGATGCCCGACAACTCGGCGCTCTGCACTTTGCAAAGTTTGACTTTGCAAAGTGCAGAGAGGCCCCGCCCCGCATCACTCCAGCGGCTGCTCCGTCCAGATCACCTTCCCCGTGGACGTGTACCGCGTCCCCCAGCGGTCGGCGAACTGCGCGACGAGGAAGAGCCCGCGCCCGCCCTCGTCGGTGGTGGCCGCGTACTTCAGGTGCGGCGAGGTACTGCTCCCGTCCGACACCTCGCAGATCAGCGCCCGGTCGAGGAGCAGCCGGACCCGGATCGGCCCCGTGCCGTACCGGATCGCGTTGGTCACCAGCTCGCTCAGGATCAGCTCGGTGACGAACGCCACCTCGTCCAGCCCCCACCGCTCCAGCCGCTCCGCCACCGCGGCCCGCACCCCGGCCACCGCCGCCGGGTCCGACGGCACCTCCCACCGCGCCACCCGCTCCGCGGGCAGCACCCGGGTCCGCGCGACCAGCAGCGCGATGTCGTCCTGCGGCCGCGCCGGCAGCAGCGCCCCCAGCACGTCGGCACAGGTCTGCTCCGGCGTCCGCGCGGGCCCGGTCAGCGCCGCCCGCAGCAGCTCCAGCCCCTCGTCGATGTCCCGCTCGCGGTCCTCGACCAGCCCGTCCGTGTACAGCACCAGCCGGCTGCCCTCCTCGACCTCCAGCTCGACCGTCTCGAACGGCAGCACCGCGAGCCCCAGCGGCGGCCCGGTCGGCAGCTCCGGGAACACCACCGACCCGTCCGGCCGCACCAGCGCCGGCGGCGGGTGCCCGGCACTCGCCAGCGTGCACCGCCGCGACACCGGGTCGTAGATCAGGTACAGGCAGGTCGCACCCGTCACGGCCGCCGCCGCGCCGACCAGCGCCGACTCCTCCTGGTCTATCCGGTTCACCAGCTCGTCCAGGTGCCCCAGCAACTCGTCCGGCGGCAGGTCCAGCGTCGAGAAGTTGTGGATCGCCGTCCGCAGCCGCCCCATCGTGGCCGCCGCGTGCAGCCCGTGCCCCACCACGTCCCCGACCACCATCGCCACCCGCGCGCCCGGCAGCGGGATCACGTCGAACCAGTCGCCGCCCACCCCCGCCTGCGCCGGCAGGTACCGGTGCGCGACCTCCAGCGCGTTCTGCGCCGGCAGGTTGCGCGGCAGCAGGCTGTGCTGCAGGGTCACCGCCATGGCGTGCTCCCGGGTGTAGCGGCGCGCGTTGTCGATGCAGACGGCGGCGTGCGAGACCAGCTCCTCCGCCAGCGCGAGGTCGTCGTCCTCGAACGGCTCCTCCCGCTCGGTCCGCCAGAACCGCACCACTCCGAGCAGCACACCCCGCGCCTTCAGCGGCACCCGCACCAGCGAGTGCACCCCGTACGCCAGCGCCCGCGCGGCACCCTCCGGATCCTGCGCCCGCCACGCCTGCGCCTCCGCCAGCCGGGGCTCCACCCCCGGCAGCCCGCTGTCGAGCGCGCCCGCCAGCGGCGTCGACGGCACGACCTCCACCACCGTGCCCACCGGATAGAACGGCGCGTCGCCCCGCACCGTCGCCAGCGCGGCCCGCCGCATCCGCAGCAGCGCCGGACCGGACGGCGGCTCGTCCCCCTCCAGTACCTGCTCGGCGAGGTCCACCGTGACGACGTCGGCGAACCGCCCGACCGTCACCTGCGCCAGCTCCTCCGCCGTCCGCGTCACGTCCAGCGTGCTGCCCACCGTCACCCCGGCGTCGTACAGCAGCCGCAGCCGCCGCTGCGCCACCTCGGCCCGGCCGGTCAGCGCCAGCAACTCGGTGGAGTCCCGCAGCGTCGCCACCGAACCGGGCGGGCCGCCGTCCCGGTCCGTGGGGCGCACGTTCACCGCCAGCAGCCGCTCGCCGGCCAGCACGACCTCGTCGGTGACCACCCGCCCGTCCGCCAGCAGCTCCAGCGGGGCCGGCTCCAGGCCCAGCTCGGCGAGCGGACGGCCCTCCGCGTCCGCCGGCAGGTCGAGCAGCCGACGCGCCTCGTCGTTGCAGAGCAGCAGCCGTCCGTCACCGCCGACGATCAGCACGCCCTCGCGCACGGCGTGCAGCACCGCCGCGTGGTGCTCGTACATACGGGTCATCTCGGCCGGCCCCAGCCCGCGGGTCTGCCGTTGCAGCCGCCGGCTGATCAGCGCCGTCCCGCCGGTCGCCAGTGCGAGCGCGACCGCCGCCGCCCCCAGCACCACCGGGAGCTGCCGCTCGCTGGCACTGCTCACATTGGCGATCGTGATGCCCGCCGACACCATCCCCACCACCTGCCCGTCCGGCGCGCGCACCGGCACGACGGCCTGCACCAGCGGCCCGATCGTGCCGGTGACCTGCTCGGTCACCACCTGCCCCTGGAGTGCGGGCTGGTAGTCGCCGACGAACTTCTGGCCGATCCGCGCCGGGTTGGGGTGCGTGTAGCGGATGCCGTCGTTGTTGAGCACGACGATGAAGTCCACACCCGCGTTGACCCGCGCGGCCTGGGCCGAGGGCTGGAGGATCGCGGTCGGATCGGGGGAGCGCAGCGCCTCGACGATGCCCGGCGAGTTTGCGTAGGTCTGCGCGACCGCCACCGACCGGTTGGTGGCCTCCTGCTGCGCGTCGTTGCGGGACTGCACCACCAGCGCGACCACGGCGGCCACCACCAGCAACAGCACCACCACGACCTGCAACGCGAAGACCTGTCCGGCCACCGACCGCACCCGTACCGGTGCGGGCCGGGCCGTTCGTGTGTGCTGGTGCCGACCGTGTGGGCGCCCACCGGGGGAGGAGCCGGCGGCGGTACCGGTGGATCGGGTGGTGGAAGCGGAACCGTTCGCACCAGGGTCCGACGGAGCCCATGATCGGCCCGGAAAACGGGCCATACGTCATATTTGCACTCCGCGAGCCGACGGGCCAAGGCCACCCGTCACGGCCCTTGGGCCGGTTGGCCTTCCCCGGCCCGACTTGGCAAGATCGCAGGGTGTCCGAACCCAGCACCATCACCGACCCCGCCGACCCGCGCCTCGCCGACTACACCGGCCTGACCGACGTCGAACTCCGCCGCCGCCGCGAGCCCGCCGAGGGCCTGTTCATCGCCGAGGGCGAGAAGGTCGTCCGCCGCGCCCTCGCGGCCGGCTACCGGATGCGGTCGATGCTGCTGACCCCCAAGTGGCTGGACGTGATGGCGGACGTCATCGCCGAGGCCGACGCCCCCGTGCACGTGGTCGAACCGGCCCTGGCCGAGGCGGTCACCGGCTACCACGTCCACCGCGGCGCCCTCGCCTCGATGGAGCGCAAGCCGCTGCCGGACGCCGCGGAGGTGCTGGCCGGGGCCCGCCGGGTGGCCGTCCTGGAGGGTCTGGTCGACCACACCAACCTCGGCGCGATCTTCCGGAGCGCCGCCGCCCTCGGCATGGACGCCGTCCTGCTCTCGCCCGACTGCGCCGACCCGCTGTACCGGCGCGCGGTGAAGGTCTCGATGGGCGCCGTCTTCGCCGTCCCGTACGCCCGTCTGGACCCCTGGCCGGCGGCCCTGGACACGGTGCGCGCGGCCGGCTTCGACCTGCTCGCGCTGACCCCGGCCGAGACCGCCGTCGACCTCGCCGCCCTGGCCCCGCACCGGCTGCCCAAGGCGGCCCTGATGCTCGGCGCCGAGGGCGACGGCCGCACCCGGCGCGCCCTGGCCGCCGCCGACCACCTCGTCCGCATCCCGATGGCCCACGGCGTCGACTCCCTCAACGTCGGCGCCGCCGCAGCCGTCGCCTTCTACGCCGTCACCGCCACCTCCTGACCGCACCGGGCCCGCACAGAAAGTCGGCCCGCCCGACTTCCCGCGCCGCGCAGGGCGCACGGCGCGGTGGCACCCGGCGGTCGGACGGTAGCGGGCAGCGCACGGTCGCTCCGGCCGGTGATGACGGGGCGCGCACAGAAAGTCGATCCGCCCGACTTTCTGTACGGCACAGGGCGCACACGCAGGCCCGTGCGAGACGCCGCGCCCGCCCGGCGTCAGCCTGCCGGGGCGGTGGGCGGCGCGGGGGCGGCGGCGGGCGGCGGGGTGGCCGGGGGAGTGGTGGCCGAGCCGGGCCAGGACTCGTCCAGTGTGCCGTCCGCGCGCGGCGCGTAGCGGGTGGACGTGGCGGCCCCGGTCTGGGCGACCCGCTCCTCCCGGACCAGCGCGCCGTTGTCGAGCCGCCAGGTCGCGGTGGCCTGCGGATCCGCTGCCGAGGACCGCGAGGCGAGCGCCACCGGGGTGTCCCCGGTGAACGAGAAGAGCTGCACCAGGTCGACGGGCACCGACCCCTCCGAGCGCCGCAGGACGACCAGCGCCGCCGGCCCGCCCTTGTACCGGGCCGGGAGGACGGCGCTGAGCACGACCTGCGGTCCCGAGCCCGCCGAGCGGCCGTCCCGCAGGGTGATCGCCGGACCGCCCGCCGGATCGGTGTAGGAGCGGTTCGGCCAGTCGACCGTCGGGCCGGCGCCCTGCGCGGGTGCCAGCGCGGTGTCGCCGGCCACCGGGACGCCGCCGTGGGCCGCGGCCGCCGGCGGGCTGGTCGACGGCGCGATCCCGTCCGCCGAGAGCCCCGCCCCCGTCAGCGACGCCGCCGCCGGGGAGGACGCCGGCCCGGACGGCGTCACCGCCCCGGCCGGAGCCGCCGGCGCGCCGCCGTTCGGCTCCTCGCCCGCCCCGGCCGGACCCGGAGCCCCGGCCACCGCCGAGCTGCTCACCGAGGGCCGCATCCCCTGGTTGTCGCGGTTCTCGCACCCCTGCGCCGCCGCGATGGCCAGCGCCACACCCACCGTCACCACCACGAACACCACGAGCCGCTGCCGCAGCAGCCGCTGCCGGGCTGTCCCCGGACGTCCGCCGGGTGCGGTCGCGTGCTGCCGGTCACCCGCCCGTCCGCCGGCCCGTCCGCGCGGCGGACCCGGCCGCCGACCCCGCTCGCGGCCGGGCGGCGGGGTCTGCTGGCGCTCCCGCATCGGCCGGGTGGCCTGGACCGCGTCGGGCCGGGGGAGCGGCGCGGTGACCGCCTGGCTGCTGTCGTGCCCGGGGCCGGGCGCCCGCCGCACCGCGCCGCCGGGGGGTCCGCCGGGACGGCCGACCGCGCCGGCTCTGGCCCGGGCCGGCCCGGGCGC
>NZ_JBHSOF010000071.1:0-34153 GCF_042656005.1 Kitasatospora misakiensis
CCGACCGGCCAGGCCGCCGGCGCCGCCGGGGCGGCGGCCGCGGGGGTCGGACGGGGACCGGGGGCCGCGGCGGGGCGCGGACCCGGGGTCGGGGCACCCGGCTTGGGCGCACCCGCGGCCGAACCGGCCGCGGGCTGGGGCGCCGCGGGCTTCCGCGGGCCCGGCTTGGCAGCGGAGCCACCACCGGTGGGGGCAACGCCAAGCGCGTCAGTCAACTTGCGTACGACCGGCGCCTCGATGGTCGAGGACGCCGAACGGACGAACTCGCCCAGCTCGGTGAGCTTGGCCATCACGGCCTTGCTCTCCAAACCAAGCTCCTTGGCGAGTTCGTAAACCCGGACCTTAGCCACTTCACTCCTGTCTATGAGTCCGGGGGTCTCGTCCGCCGGACTGTCGCTACTTCATGGGCGTACCCATCGCGTACTCATCGCGTACTCATCGAGTGCTCATCGCAATCTCGACCTACTTCCACATCGCGAGGTACCTGACTGGTGGCACGACGTGCAGTCGCCCGCGCGTCGTGCTTGGTGCGGTGGTTCTCCGCCGCGCGAGCGGCGAGCCGTCACGGGGAGCTGTCGCTCACCCGCTCCTCGATGTACTCGCGGAGCCGCCCGGTGTCGAGCGCGCCCTGGAGCCGGAAGGCCCGGGGGAACGCCCGTCGGCGGACCGCGAGGTCGAGGCAGGCCGGATCGGGATGCAGATGCGCGCCCCGGCCCGGCAGTGCGCCACGGGGATCAGGGACGCAGACGCCCTCGACCGCCGTGACACGCAACAGCTGGTGCTTGGCCGCGCGCTTGCGGCAGCCCACGCAGGTGCGTTCCGGGCGTGCTCGGACGTGCGTCCGGCCAGACGAAGGCAAGTCTACCCCTCCGAAGGGACATGGCGCCGCCCCGCCGATCCCGGAGGGGACGGCGGGACGGTGGGACGACAACGACTACGGGGTCGCGGATTCCTGCTCGACGCCCTCGGTGTCCGGCCGGATGTCGATCCGCCACCCCGTCAGGCGGGCGGCGAGACGGGCGTTCTGCCCCTCCTTGCCGATCGCCAGCGACAGCTGGTAGTCCGGCACGATCACCCGGGCGGAGCGCTGCGCCAGGTCGACGATCTCCACACTGGTCACCCGGGCGGGGGACAGCGCGGCGGCGACCATCTCGCGCGGGTCCTCCGACCAGTCGACGATGTCGATCTTCTCGCCGTGCAGCTCGCCCATCACCGCGCGCACCCGGGCGCCCATCGGGCCGATGCAGGCGCCCTTGGCGTTCAGCCCCTGGCGGCGCGACCAGACCGCGATCTTCGTCCGGTGGCCGGCCTCACGGGCGATCGCGGCGATCTCGACGCTGCCGTCCGCGATCTCCGGGACCTCCAGCGCGAACAGCTTGCGCACCAGGTTGGGGTGCGTGCGCGAGAGCGTCACCGACGCCCCGCGGACGCCCCGGCGCACGGCCACGGCGTAGCACTTCAGCCGGGTGCCGTGGCGGTAGTCCTCGCCCGGGACCTGCTCCTGCGGGGGCAGGATGGCCTCCAGCTTGCCGATGTCGACCAGCACGTTCTTCGGGTCGTTGCCCTGCTGGACGACACCGGTGACGATGTCGCCCTCCTTGCCCGCGTACTCGCCGAAGGTCTGGTCGTCGGCGGCGTCACGCAGCCGCTGCATCATGACCTGCATGCCGATGCTGGAAGCGATCCGGCCGAAGCCGCTCGGGGTGTCGTCGAACTCCTTCGGCTCGACGCCCTCGTCCAGCTCCGACGCGTCCTCGGTGGCCCAGACCGTCACATGGCCGGACTTGCGGTCCAGCTCGACCCGGGCGCGGCGGCGCGAGCCCTCGGTGCGGTGGTACGCGGTGAGGAGGGCCGACTCGATCGACTCGACCACGAGGCCGAAGGGGATGTTCTTCTCGCTGACCAGCGTGCGCAGGGCACTCATGTCGATGTCCACGGCTACGCCTCCTCGTCTTTCGTCACGTTCATCATGGTGCGGTTGGTGCGCAGGTCGTCACTCCGCACCGTCGTCGTCCCCCTCGTCGAGCAGCTGCTCGTCGTCCAGCTGCTCGTCGTCCAACTGCTCGTCGTCCTTGCGGTTGAACTCCACCTGGACACGCGCACGGGCGACCTCGCCGTACTCCAGACGGCGCTCCTTGGGCCGGCCGCGGCCCTTCACCGGCTGCACCTCGACCAGCGCGCCGTCCTCGTCGGCCTCCAGCACCCGGGCGACGATCTCCCCGCCGTCGACCAGGTGGATCTTGGCCAGCCGGCCCTCGGCGCGGATCCAGTGCCGAGGCGCGTCCAGCGGACGCTCGGCGCCCGGCGAACCGACCTCCAGCACGTACGCGCCGGAACCCATCACGTCCGACTCGTCCAGGGCCTCGCCGACCACCCGGCTGAACTCGGCCACGGTGTCCAGGTCCACGCCGCCGTCGGCGTCCACGTCGATCTGCACCTGGCGGCGGCTGCCCGTCTGGGTGACCTTGACGTCCTCCAGATCCAGGCCCGCCTGCGCGGCCAGCGGCTCCAGCAACGCACGCAGCCGGTCGATGTGGGTGGTGCTCATCCGGGTGGACTCCTCGGCCGCGTCTGCTGTTGTCAGAAGGTCGCACCGCGCCCCCCGGCGCCGTCGCGGCGCGGCCGGGTCGCGGCAGCTCGGCCCAAAGCCTAGCCGGTGAACCCCCCAACCACCGATTCCGCCCCCGGCCCCGCCACCCCCGCCCCACCCGGTGCGAGCAAGGTCACACTGCCCGCCCGCCCCCGCCGACGAGGCAATCCACGCCCATCGGCGTGAGGATTCTGTAATCATTCACGCCATCGAGGGCAGGCGGGCAGGCCGTCCTCCCGCACACGCCCCGGAGTGACACCCCATGCAACCGCCCAGCCGACGGAGCTTCCTGGCCCTCGGACTGCTCCTCACCGCCGGCGGAGCCCTCACCGCCTGTACCGACACGCACGACCCGAGCCCGGCGAGCCCGGCCGGCGACCACGACCGGCCCGACCCCGACGCGCCGGTCCGGCTGCGCGCCGTCGCCGCCACCGACACCCTGCTGGCCGGCTACGACGCCGTGCTCCCGCAGTCCGCGCAGCTCCAGGCGCTGCGCGAGGACGTCGCCCGCCACCGCGCCGCCCTCGCCGGGCACCTCCCCGGCGGCAGCCCCAGCGGCACCCCCGGCGGTAGCTCCTCACCCGGCGGCACCGCCAGCGGCTCCCCCACACCCGGCGGCACCACCACCGGCACCACCGCGTCCGCCCCGCCCGTCACCACCCCCGCCGCCCTGGCCTCCCTCGAACGGCAGACCGCCCAGGCCCGCCTCGCCGACCTCGGCGCCGCCTCCCCGACGCTGGCCCGCCTGCTGGCCTCGGTCTCGGCGGCCGGCGTCCTGCACGCCGTCGCGCTCGGCGCCGCCGCCCCCGCCGCCGCCCCGGCCCCGTCGCCCTCCGCCGGCGGCCCGGCCACCCCCTTCCAGGACGCCCTGAGCGCCGAACACGCCGCCGTCTACGGCTACGGCGTGGTCGGCGCCCGCCTCCCCGACGACCAGCAGCGCGCCGACGCCCGCACCGCCCTGGCCGCCCACCAGGCCCGCCGCGACGCCTGGCAGCGCCTCCTCGCCGGCACCGGCGCCACCCCCACCGCCGCGGCCGCCGGGTACCAGCTCCCCTTCCCGGTCACCGACGCGGCCTCCGCCGCCCGGCTCGCCGCCCACCTGGAAACCCGGCTCACCACCGTCTACGCCGGCCTGGTCGCCGCCGTCACCCCCGCCCAGCGCCCCCTCGCCGCCGACGCCCTCCGCGAATCCGCCCTCCGCGCCCAGCGCTGGGGCGCCGCCCCGACCCCCTTCCCCGGCCTCCCCGCCCCCGTCGACACCCCGGCCCCCGCCCCGACGCCGACCCCCACGCCGACCCCCTGACGGGCACCGACCCGCCCGCGTCCCCACCCCGCCCCGGCCGCCCCATCACCGACAATGGACCCGTACCACCACGGGGGAACCGCTACCGGAAGGCCAGCATGTCGGCAGCAGCAGGGCAGATCACCGTCCCCGACCGGCTCACACGGAGCATCACGGCCGCCGACCCCGACGGGGCGGACCGCTGGCTGGCCGGACTCCCGGCCCTGGTCGCCGGCCAGCTCACCCGGCTCGGCCTCACCCCGGACCGCGTCCTGGACCCGGGCGGCTCGCTCAGCCTGGTCGTCTACGTCCACCGCGAGGACGACCTCAGCCCGGCCGTCCTCAAGGTCTCGCTCCGCACCCCCGGGACCGCCCACGAGCCCGAGGCCCTCACCACCTGGGCCGGCCGCGGCGCCGTGCTGCTCCTCGACGCGGCCACCCCCGACCCCGCGACGACCGTCCTGCTCCTGGAGCGCCTGCACGGCGAGATCCCGCTGCGTTCGCTCGCCGAGCCCAAGGCCATGCTGGAGGCCACCAGCCTGCTGCACCGCCTCTGGGTGCCCGCCCTGCCGGACCACCCGTTCCCGGCCCTCACCGCCACCGCCCTGCTCGCCAGACCCTTGCCCGCCGGGGCCGAGGCGCTGCCCGTCGAGGCCGAGCCGCTCCTCACCGAGGCGCGGGAGACCGCCGACGCCCTCGCCGCCTCCGCCGCCGAGGAGTTCCTCCTGCACGGCGACTTCCACCACGGCAACGTCCTCGCGGCCGACCGCGCGCCCTGGCTCGCGATCGATCCCCGCCCGCTGGTCGGCGAACGCGCCTACGACCTGGCCCGCCTCGTCCTGGACCGCGCCGACACCCTCGTCGGCTCCCCCGGTGTCCCGGCCGCCGTCCGCCGCCGCCTGCACCAGCTCTCCGAGGCGCTGGACGTGGACCGCGAGCGCCTCCGCGGCTGGACCCTGGTCCGCGCCGTCGACCTCGCCCTGGCCGCCCTCACCGCGGACCGCCGCTCCGACGCCGAGCTCTACCTGGAGTTCGCGGGCGCGCTCTGAACGCGGCCCGGGCCGCCCGCCCCGCGGAGCGGCAGCGGGGCGCCCATCACCGCGTAGCGCCGCTCCGTGTTCGGGAAGTGCACGGCCCGCGCGAGGTCCTGGTACCCGAGCGACCGGTAGAGCCGCCGGGCCGGCGTCTCGGCGTCGATCGCGGAGAGGATGCTGCGGTCCAGCCCGGACCACCCGGTCAGCGTCCTGATGAGGGCCGAGCCGACGCCCCGCCCCTGGAACTCCGGCAGCACGTGCAGTTCGGTGACGGCGAAGACCCCGTCCAACCAGCCCCCGTACCCGCGGGCGGCCAGGTAGGGCTCGATCACCGTGCTCCACCAGTGCTCGCGCCGGTTCGGCATCCCGTACCCGAAGCCGACCAGCCGACCAGCGCTGAACGCACCGAACGCGATCACTCCGGGCTGCTGCGCGTGCCGCCCGACGATGTGGAGCCGGACCATGACCTCCTCGGGCGTGAGCCCGAACGCCACCGCCTGGACGTCGAGCGCCTGCGGAGCCCACGCCGCGAGGTCGATGGCCTCGATCCGCACCCCGGTCACCCCGGTCACCCCACCCTCACCCGCCCCACCGTCACCCCGGTCAGCCGTTCCATGCCCCGGACGTTACTCCCCACTCGCCCACCACGTGATCCACACGGACAACCCCGCCCCCGTCGCCGCCGGACTCGCCACGCGGCCGGACGCCCCGGGTCAGAACAGCACGCTCATGAACGCCCCGACCTCCCGGAAGCCCACCCGCCGGTAGGAGGCCCGCGCCCGCAGGTTGTAGTCGTTGACGTACAGCGACACCACCGGCGCGACCTCGCCGAGCGCGAACTCCAGCACCGCGGCCATCCCGGTCTCGGAGAGCCCCTTCCCCCGGTGCCCGGGAGCGACCCAGACCCCCTGGATCTGGCAGGCGCCCTCGGTGACGGCCCCGATCTCCGCCTTGAAGACGACCTCGCCGTCCTCCCCGAAACGGGCGAACGAGCGCCCGGTGGTGACGAGTTCGGCGACCCGGGCCTGGTAGAGCAGCCCGCCGTCGCCGGCCAGCGGCGAGACGCCGACCTCCTCGGTGAACATCGCCACGCAGGCCGGCATCAGGGTGTCGACCTCGTCCCGCCGCACCCGCCGCACCAGCGGGTCCGGCGCGATCTCCGCGGAGGGCGCGGTGGTGGCCAGCAGCGGCTGGTGCGCGCGGACCTCGCGGGCCGGCCCCCAGCTGCGCTCCAGCAGCGCCCAGAGGGCCGCGGTGGGCCCGGCCGGCCCGACGATGGAGGAGCAGCGGCGGCCCTGGCGGCGGGCGCGTTCGGCGAAGGCCTGGACGGCCTGCGGGCCGGCGCCGACCAGGACCAGGTTGGCCCCGGCGTAGCAGAGGGCGTCGAGTTCGCCGTGCTCGTCGTACCAGCCCCACATCTCGCCGCCGAGGCGCCAGGGGTCGAGGCCGACGGCCTCCACCCGGGTGGCGACGAAGGCGTTGGCGACCGGGTCGCGGCGGAGGACGGCGAGGGCGTCGGCGAGGTCGGGCGGTTCCAGCACGCGGGTGGTCGCCAGGGCGCGGGCGGCCTGGAACGAGCTGGGGAGCATCACACCTCGATCGAGCATCGCGACAGCACCTTACTGAGACGACTCTGGCCGCACCCTACTCCCGAGCCCCACCCGGGTACGGCCGCGGGGCCGTCCGCGCACGGACGGCCCCGCTTCCGGAAGAACCGCGGAGACCTACCCGACACCGGGGTGGGTCACTCGCCGGCGGTGACGGTCGGGGCGCCGGACTCGACGCCCTCGGCCTCCATCTGCTCGGCGATCTTGAACGCCTCCTCGATCAGGGTCTCCACGATCTTGGACTCGGGGACGGTCTTGACGACCTCGCCCTTGACGAAGATCTGGCCCTTGCCGTTGCCGGAGGCGACACCGAGGTCGGCCTCGCGGGCCTCGCCCGGGCCGTTGACGACGCAGCCCATGACCGCGACGCGCAGTGGCACGTTCATGCCCTCCAGGCCGGCCGTGACCTCCTCGGCGAGCTTGTAGACGTCGACCTGGGCGCGGCCGCAGGACGGGCAGGAGACGATCTCCAGACCGCGCTGGCGCAGGCCGAGCGACTCCAGGATCTGGTTGCCGACCTTGATCTCCTCGGCCGGCGGGGCGCTCAGCGAGACCCGGATGGTGTCGCCGATGCCCTCGGCCAGCAGCGCGCCGAAGGCGACCGCGGACTTGATGGTGCCCTGGAAGGCGGGGCCGGCCTCGGTGACGCCGAGGTGCAGCGGGTAGTCGCAGGCGGCGGCGAGCTGGCGGTAGGCGTTGATCATCACGACCGGGTCGTTGTGCTTGACCGAGATCTTGATGTCGCGGAAGTCGTGCTCCTCGAAGAGCGAGCACTCCCAGAGCGCGGACTCGACCAGCGCCTCGGGGGTGGCCCGGCCGTACTTCTCCAGCAGGCGCTTGTCGAGCGAACCGGCGTTGACGCCGATCCGGATCGGCACACCGGCGTCCTTGGCGGCCTTGGCGATCTCGCCGACCTTGTCGTCGAACGCCTTGATGTTGCCCGGGTTGACGCGGACCGCGGCGCAGCCGGCGTCGATCGCGGCGAAGACGTACTTCGGCTGGAAGTGGATATCGGCGATCACCGGGATCTGCGACTTCTTGGCGATGATCGGCAGCGCGTCGGCGTCGTCCTGGGAGGGGACGGCGACCCGCACGATCTGGCAGCCGGAGGCGGTGAGCTCCGCGATCTGCTGCAGCGTGGCGTTGATGTCCGAGGTCAGCGTGGTCGTCATGGACTGCACGGAGATCGGGGCGTCGCCGCCGACCGGCACGTTGCCGACCATGATCTGGCGGGAGACACGGCGCTGGGCGAGCGGCTTGAGCGGCAGAGACGGAATACCGAGCGAGATCGCGGTCATGTGCGCAGGGTTCCCCGGGGTAGAGGTGTGGTCGGCCCGACCGCTGGGACGGCCGAACCCGGGCGCGCCGACGATCGCACGCCCGGGCTCCAACGGTACGGCACGGAATCGGGCGCCCGCGCACCCACCGGCCCACCGGCTCAACTGATCTTGACGGGGTTCACCAGGTCGGCGACGAGGACGAGCAGGGTGAAGCCGATGAACACACTGGCCACGACGTACGCGAGCGGCATCAGCCGGGCCACGTCGAACGGGCCGGGGTCGGGCCGGCGGACCAGCCGGGCGAACCGGCGGCGGGCCGACTCCCAGAGCGCGCCCGCGATGTGACCGCCGTCCAGCGGCAGCAGCGGCAGCATGTTGAAGAGGAACAGCGACAGGTTGATCCCGGCGAGCAGATTGACGAAGTAGGCGACCCGCTGGCTGCCGGGGATGTCGAGCGCGAACACCTCGCCGCTCACCCGGGCCGCGCCGACCATGCCGATCGGCGAGTCGGCCTCGCGCGGGGCGCCGTCGACCACCGAGTGCCACAGGCCGGGGATCTTGCCGGGCAGCGCGGCGAGCGACTCCACGCCGTTCTCCGCCATGTCGTACATCCGGTCGAGGGACTGGCCGAAGCCGAGCCGCACCACGCCCGTGGTCGGGGTGAAGCCGAGGAAGCCGGCCCGCACCGTCTCGCCCTTCACCGGCAGGCCGTCGGCGTCGTACTTCTGCACGTCGTTCACGGCGATGGTCGGGGTGAGGGTGAGCTGCTGCCCGCCGCGCTCGACCACCAGGTCGACCTTCTTGTCGGCCGACTTCCGGATGTCGTTCTGGAGCTGCTCGTAGCTGCCGATCCGGTCGCCGTCGAAGGACACCACCCGGTCGCCCGGCTTGAGCCCGGCCTGGAAGGCGGGCGCCGCGGGCGCGTCCGCCGGGCAGGTGTCGGTGGGCCGGCCGGCCTTGACGACGCACTCCGAGACGGTGCCGATGGTCGGCACCGACATCGAGACGCCGAAGCCCATCATCACGGTGAGGAAGAGCCCGAAGGAGAGCAGGAGGTTCATGAACGGCCCGGCGAACATGACGATCACGCGCTTCCACGGCTTGCGCGTGTAGAACAGCCGGGTCTCGTCGCCCTCCTTGACCTCCTCGTAGGAGGCCTCGCGGGCGTCCTCGATCATGGTCCGCCAGGGCGAGGTGGAGCGCTGGGTGATCCGCCCGTCGGCGCCCGGCGGGAACATCCCGATCATCCGGATGTACCCGCCCAGCGGGACGGCCTTGAGGCCGTACTCGGTCTCGCCCTTCTGCCGCGACCAGACGGTCGGGCCGAAGCCGACCATGTACTGCGGCACCCGAATGCCGAACAGCTTGGCCGTGGAGAGGTGGCCGAGCTCGTGCCAGGCGATCGAGAAGAGCAGTCCCAGTACGAAGACCAGGATGCCGACCACCGTCATCACCGTTGCCACCGCTGCTCCTCCGTCATGCCGCTCCGCTCATCCTGTCGTCGTACCGGTCGTCCGGACGACGCCGTCCGACGCTGTGCCGCCCCGTTTGGACGACGCCGCCCGACGGTGTGCCCTCAGCCCGCCGCGAGTTCGCGGGCCCGGGCGCGCGCCCAGTCCTCCGCGTGCAGGACGTCCTCCACCGTCAGGGAAGTTCCCCGGGCCGGCGTACCGTGCTCGGCGACGACCTTCGCCACAGTGTCCACGATCCCGGTGAAGGCGAGGCGGCCGTTCAGGAAGGCCTCCACACACTCCTCATTGGCCGCGTTGAAGACCGCCGGGGCGGTGCCGCCCAGGGTGCCGACCTCGCGGGCCAGCTCGACCGCCGGGAAGGCCTCGTCGTCCAGCGGGAAGAACTCCCAGGTCGCCGCCTTCGTCCAGTCGCAGGCCGGGGCCGCGTCCGGCACCCGGTCCGGCCAGCCCAGGCCGAGCGCGATCGGCATCCGCATGTCCGGCGGGCTGGCCTGCGCCAGCGTGGAACCGTCCGTGAACTCCACCATCGAGTGCACGACCGACTGCGGATGGACCACGACCTCGATCCGGTCGAACGGCACGTCGTAGAGCAGGTGCGCCTCGATCACCTCCAGGCCCTTGTTCACCAGGGTGGCCGAGTTGATCGTGACGACCGGGCCCATCGCCCAGGTCGGGTGCGCCAGCGCGTCCGCCGGCGTGACCCCGGCCAGCTCGGCGCGCCCGCGGTTGCGGAACGGGCCGCCGCTCGCGGTCACCACCAGCTTGCGGACCTCGGCCCGGGTGCCGCCGGCCAGCGCCTGGAACAGCGCGGCGTGCTCCGAGTCCACCGGGACGATCTGCCCCGGCCGCGCGAGCGCCTTCACCAGCGGGCCGCCGACGATCAGCGACTCCTTGTTGGCCAGCACCAGCACCCGGCCGGCCCGCAGCGCGGCCAGCGTCGGGCGCAGGCCGATCGAGCCGGTGATGCCGTTCAGCACCGAGTGGCACTCCATCGCCGCCAGCTCGGTCGCCGCGTCCGGACCGGCCAGCACGGTCGGCAGCGGGCCGCCGGCGGCCTTCGCCGCCAGCACCTCGCGCAGCGCCGGCTCGGCCGCCGGATCGGCCACCGCGACGGTGTGCACGCCCAGCCGCACCGCCTGCTCGGCGAGCAGCTCCACCCGGCCGCCGGCCGCCGACAGGGCCACCACCCGGAACCGGTCCGGGTGGCGGAGGACCACGTCGATGGCCTGGGTACCGATCGATCCGGTGGAGCCGAGGATCACCAGCTCCCGGGGGCCGGAGGGGTCGGTCACCTCGGGGGTGAACCGCAGCTGCGGGTGGGCGAGCGAAGTCATGCGCCCATTGTGGCCTGCCCGGCACCCTCCCCCGCACCACGGGCTCCCCCGATCCGGCGGCTCCGGCGGCTGTGGCGGCTCCCCAGGACGCCGCCCCCGCCGCGGGCTACCGTCGGAGCCATGCGCATCGTCATCGCCGGGGGCCACGGACAGATCGCCCGCCGGCTCGAACGGCTGCTCGCCGACCGCGGCGACCGGCCCGCCGGGATCATCCGCCGCCCCGAACAGACCGAGGACCTGGTCGCCGCCGGCGCCGAACCGCTGCTGCTCGACCTGGAGGCCGCCACCCCGCCCGAGCTCGCCCGGCTGCTCGACGGCGCCGACGCCGTGGTCTTCGCGGCCGGCGCCGGTGCGGGCAGCGGCGCAGCCCGCAAGCTCACCGTCGACCGGGACGCCGCCGTACTGCTCGCCGACGCCGCCGAACTCGCCGGTGTCCGCCGCTACCTCATCGTCTCCTCGATGGGCGCCGACGCCGGGGCCAGGTACCCCGCCGACGAGACCTTCGAGACCTATCTCCGGGCCAAGGGCGCCGCCGACGACGCCGTCCGGGCCCGCTCGACGCTGGACTGGACGGTGCTGCGCCCCGGCCGCCTCACCGACGGCCCCGGCACCGGCCTGGTCCGGCTCGCCCCCGACCTCCCGCGCGGCTCCGTCGACCGGCAGGACGTCGCCGCCGTGCTCGCCGCGCTGCTGCACGAACCCGGCACCGCCGGGCAGACCCCGGACCTGGTCGCCGGCAACGCCACCGTCGCCGAGGCCGTCGCGGCCGCCGCCGGCCACGGCTGAGCCCGGGCGCTGCTCAGGCACGCGGAAAGGCCCGGCCGCACGCGGCGGCCGGGCCCTTCCTCACCCGTGCTCAGAGGTCCAGGCCGGTGAGGACCATGACCTTCTCGACGGTGTAGTCGTCCATCGCGTACTTGACGCCCTCGCGGCCGACGCCGGAGTCCTTGACGCCGCCGTACGGCATCTGGTCGGCGCGGTAGGACGGCGCGTCGCCGATGATCACACCGCCGACCTCCAGCTCCCGGTGGGCGCGGAAGGCGGTCTGCAGGTCGTGCGTGAACACGCCCGCCTGCAGGCCGAACGGCGAGTCGTTGACGGCGGCGAAGGCCTCGTCCACCCCGTCCACCTTGTGCAGCGACAGCACCGGACCGAACACCTCGCAGGTCGCCAGGATCGCGTCCGCCGGCAGCTCGGACAGCACCGTCGGGGCGTAGGTCGCGCCCTCGCGGGTGCCGCCGGTGAGCAGCTTCGCGCCCTTGGCCACCGCGTCGTCCACCCAGGACTCGACGCGCTTGGCGGCGTTCTCGTCGACCAGCGGGCCGACGTCCGTCGCGTCGTCCTTCGGGTCACCGGTGACCTGGGTCCGCACCTTGGCGACGACCTTCTCCACCAGCGCGTCGTACACCGAGGCGTCGGCGATCACCCGCTGCACCGAGATGCAGGACTGGCCGCCCTGGTAGTTGGCGAACATCGCGATCCGGGTGGCCGCCCAGTCCAGGTCCGCCTCGGAGGACCAGTCGGCGAGCACCACGGCCGCGGCGTTGCCGCCCAGCTCCAGGGTGGTGTGCTTGCGCGGCACCGAGTCCATGATCTGGTAGCCGACCTTGTCCGAGCCGGTGAACGAGATCACCGGCAGCCGCGGGTCCTGCACCAGGGCCGGCATCCGGTCGTTCGGGACCGGCAGGACGCTCCAGGAACCGGCCGGCAGCTCGGTCTCGGCCAGGATCTCGCCCAGCACCATGGCCGACAGCGGGGTCGCCGGGGCCGGCTTGAGGATGATCGGCGCGCCGACCGCGATCGCCGGGGCGACCTTGTGGGCGACCAGGTTCAGCGGGAAGTTGAACGGGGCGATCCCCAGCACCACGCCGCGCGGGAAGCGGCGCACCAGCGCGAAGCGGCCCACGCCGCCCGGGTCGGTGTCCAGCCGCATGGTCTCGCCGTTGGTCCGGCGGGCCTCCTCGGCGGCCCAGCGGAACACCGAGACCGCACGGCCGACCTCGCCGCGGGCCCACTTGATCGGCTTGCCGTTCTCGGCGGTGATCAGCTGGGCGATCTCCTCGGTGCGCTCGGCCAGCCGCCGGGCCACGTGGTCCAGGGCGGCGGACCGCACGTGCGCCGGGGTCGCGGCGAACACCGGCAGCGCGGCGACGGCGGCCTCCAGGGCCTCCTCGACCTGCGCCTCGGTGGGGATGCTCACCTTGCCGACCAGGCGGCCGTCCCAGCTGTTGTGCACCTCGAAGTCGGCGTCGCCGCTCGCCCGGCGCCCGGCCAGCCAGAAATCGTACGTGGTGGTCACCGTGGTACCGGCCCTCTCCTCGTCGTCCTCACGACCCCACGGACGTGGAGCCGCAACCGAGGGTAGGGCGGTCGGCGCGCCGAGCGGATTGGACACGGAGTAGCGTTCGCCCGCGCAGTCACTCCACCGCGTCCAGCCGACTCCTGCCGACTCCTGCCGGGGGTCCAGGCGGCTCCGGGCGGGTTCGGCTACTCCTCGCCCGAGCGCAGCGCCAGCCAGAGTTCCATCCGGACGTCCGTGTCGTCCAGCGACCGCCCCAGCAACTCCTCCACCCGCCGCATCCGGTACCGCAGGGTGTGCCGGTGCACACCGAGGTCGGCCGCCGCCGCGTCCCACTGCCCGTGCCGGGACAGCCACGCCCGCAGCGAGGCCACCAGATCGCCGCGCGCCGTCCGGTCGTGCTCCCGCAGCGGCCGCAGCAGCCCCTCGGCGAAGGCCGTCACGGCGTCCTCCCCGAGCAGCGGCAGCAGCGAACCCGCGCCGACCTCCTCGTGGTCCACCGACCGCCGGCCACCGCGCAGCGCCACCGCCAGGGCCCGCTCGGCCTGCGCGTGCGCCGTCCCGGCGTCCTCCAGCGCGGCCGGCGCCGAGACCCCCAGCGACAGACCCTCGTGCTCCTCCACCACGCCCAGGCAGGCCCGGTGCACCGCGCCGTTGTCCAGCGCCAGCACCATCAGCCGCGGCCCGTGCGCGCCGTCCTCCCGCGCCACCAGCAGCTTCTCGCCGACCCGCGCACCGGCCTGCTCGGCCCGGTCGCCCAGCTCGCCGAGCGGCTCCGCGGCGTCCACGCCCTGGCCGGCCCCGGCCACCAGCACCCGGACGGTCCCCTCCGGCAGCCCGCCGAACAGGCCCGCCGCCACCAGTCGCGCGGTCGCCACCTCCCCGGCCAGCACCATCCGCAGCAGCGCCGCGCCCATCCGCTCCTCGGCCTGCCGCAGCTCCCGCGACCGCTCCAGGGTCAGCGTCAGCAGCGCCACCGCCGCGTTCAGCACGTACCGCTCGGTCGGCGTGATCCGGTCCTCGGTCCCCACCGCCAGGAACCCGCGGGCCCGCCGGTCCGCACCCAGCGACTGGACCACCACGTAGTCCTCGTCCGCCGTGTCTATCCCCGGCGCGCGGCCCTGCAGCGCGGCACTCGACGGCGCCGGACGCCGCCGCAGCCGGTCCACCTCCGCGGCCAGCCGCCCGGCCCGGCGCGCCGCCCAGTCCGGCGCCACCACCGAGAGGGCGCCCGAACCGTCGTACAGCGCCGCCCAGCCGCCCAGCCGGGCCGCCAGCCGGCGCACCACCGCCGTCGTGCCGTCCTTGCCCAGCGCGGCCCGGGTCAGCTCCTCCTGCGCCTCGAAGCTGGTCGTCACCGCCTCGTACTGCTCGGCGGCCAGCGCCGCCGACACCACCTTGCTGATCGCGATGAACGGCGTCGGCTCCGGCACCCGCAGCAGCGGCAGCCCGCGCTGCGCCGCCGCGTCCACCAGCGGCTGCGGCACCTCCGTGTGCGAGAGCCCCACCCCGAGCCCCAGCCCGACCACCCCCGCGTCGGCCAGCCGGTGCACGTACGCCTGCAACTGGGCGGCGGTGCGGCCCAGCTTGATGCCGGTGGTGAGCAGCAGTTCGCCGCCCTCCAGGAAGGGCGTCGGATCGTCCAGCTCACTGGTGTGCACCCAGCGGACCGGCCGCTCCAGGTGGTCCGCACCGGCGAGGACCGTCAGATGGAGCGAGGTGTTGCGGACGACGGAGGCAAGTGTGGGGGGCATGGCACCTTCGAGGGAGCGACCCGACCGCGCCGTTGCGGCCGGGCGAGAAAAGGGCTGGGGGTCCTTGGGGGGAATCCCTCTTCTCATTATGGACGCCCCGGACAACCGGCACTGCCGAATCCACCTCGAAGGCGAGCTTCGGGCGGGCTTCGGGCGGGCTTCGGGCAGGCTTCGGGGCTTCGGGTGGGCTTCGCGGGCGGGCGTCAGCCCCGGAGGTCCACCAGCAGCGGAGGCACCTGCTCCCCCGACACCGCCGTCAGCGACACCACCGCGTGCCCCGCCGGCAGCGCGTGCGCCAGGTCCGACGGCGACCACCGCAGCCGCTCCACCTCCCGGGTGGTCACCGACTCCGTCTGCGCCGTCGTCCCCGACAGCGCCTTGCGTCCCAGCCGCCCGGCCCGCCGCACGATCCCGCCCGAGGTGTCCGGGGCCAGCGTCACCGCCGTCTCGCGGACCAGGTGCGTGCCCCAGGCCTCCGAGAACAGCCGGCCGTCCCACGGCGCGATGCCCGGGAACGCCGCCCGGCAGCCCACCGCCCCGAACAGCGGCGCCCGCAGCGCCTCCGGCAGGTCCACCAGGGACCGCAGCAGCAGCAGCACCCCGGCGTTCGCCCCGCGCAGCCGCTGCACCCCGCGCACGATGCCGGAATCCAGGGCCGCCGAGGCGTCGTCCACCACCAGGCCCGCGAACAGCGACCGGTCCTGCCGCGCCCCGGCCGCCTGCACGAACTGGCCCACCAGCAGCCGCGACAGCATCCGCGCCGCCTCCGGATGGCTGCGCTCCGGCAGCTTCACCCGCACTCGCAGCGGGTGGTCCAGCACCCGCATCGCGAACGGCGGACGGCCCGTGCCGTCCGTCGCGAAGGCCCCCTCGAAGGCCGGCCGGTCCAGCAGCGCCAGCCGGTCCGCCAGCAGCGCCCCCGGATCGTCCGCCCGGCCACGCTGGCGCTCCCGGTGCTCCAGGTCCCGCTCGAACGAGCCCAGCCGTCCCGCCGCCCGCAACCCCTTCACCAGGGCCTCCAGCGCCTCCGGCTCACCGGCGAGCAGAGCCCGCAGCTCGCGCACGCCCGGGTAGCGGCCGAACGCGGCGTGGAACGGGCCGACCATCTGCTGCAGGGCCGTCCGGGCCGTCTCGGCGCGCGCCGTCAGTTCGTCCGGCAGCAGCGCCTCGGCCAGCCGGGCCGCCGCCTCGTCCGGGTCCTGCGCCGCGCCGTACAGGTCCAGGCCGTAGCGGGACGCGGCGTCGCCCGGGGCGATCACCACGTCGTACCAGGCGTCCGGCCCCAGATCCGCGTCCGCCGACCCGATCACCACCGCGCAGGCCGTCCCGGCCAGCGCCTGCAGGCACAGCGCCTCGGCCACCGGGCGGGCCAGCCGCGCCGTCTTCCCGGTCCCGGCCGGGCCCACCGCCAGCAGCGAGGTGCCCAGCACCGCCGGGTCCAGCGCGAAACCGGCCGCCCGGTGGGTCAGCGGGTTCTTCGGCACGTCCTGCGCGGTACCCAGCCGCACCTGGCCCAGCAGCAGGTCGTGCCGCTCCGCCCGGCCCGGCAGCTCGCGCGTCTCCGAGGGGTGCGCGAACGCCGCCGCGCCGCGCAGCGACACCTGCTCGACGAAGGCGGGCAGGAAGGCCGGGTCCGCCTGGGCCGACTCCCAGGCCCGCTGGATCCGCACGTAGTCGACGTCCCCGACCGCCTCGCCGTCCAGCCGCCCGGCCGCCGCCGCTGCCCCGCCCTGCCGCAGCACCGTCCACGGATCCCGCTGCCGGGCCGCCTCCGTCTGCTCCTCCTCGGTGGCCGGCACCTCCTCCGTCACCGTCCGCGACAGCAACGGCACCGCGTACCGCCGCCACACCTCCACCCACCGGCCCATCCGGCCGAAGACCTTGATGACGACGGCGAGCACCGCCAGATTGGCGATCAGCAGGGTGAGCATCGCCCCCACCTCGGAGGGCTCGGCGAGCGGGCCGATCCCGGTCTGGCGGCCGAACCACACCAAGAGGTACATCAGCAGCTGGGTGCCGTAGAGATACGCCAGCCACCCCACCACCGCGTTCAGCCCCGCGCGGAGGAGGAGGGGCCAGGTGGGGACCTTGGCGGCCTCGGCGCGGTCGGGGTCGAGCTGCCGGTGGCCCTGGCGGAAGACGCCCGGGGCGGCCTCGGGCCGCGGGGCGGCGGCCCAGGTGGCGAGGTCGAAGGGCACGCCGGCCGGGGGGCGCGGGTGCGGCATCGGGCTGCGGGGGGTGGCGGCGGTCCGCTCGTGGTGGCTGCGCGCCCCGTCCAGTCCCATGTACGGCCCCGTTCCCTCGCCCGCCGGCCCGACCGCCGTCGGTGCCGCCCATACCCATGCCGCCGCCCCGGCGACACGCCCGCGCTCAATGTAGTGGAGCGGAGGCTGCCGGTAGTGGCACCGTCCGTGCTGGCCGCGCCGGACAAGTCGGACGGCCCACTGCTACCGAGTGGCGCATGCCCGGCCGGTGAACGCCCCCGTAGCCTGCGAACCACCGAGCCGAGAAGTCTGGAGAAACCCATGAGCGCCGCAACGCCGCTCCCGCAGGAGCGCCGCCTGGTCACCGCGATCCCCGGTCCGAAGTCGCAGGAGCTGCAGGCCCGCAAGCTGGGTGCGGTGGCGGCCGGCGTCGGCACCACCCTGCCGGTGTACGTGTCCCGCGCCAACGGCGGCGTGCTGGAGGACGTGGACGGCAACTCGCTGATCGACTTCGGCTCCGGCATCGCCGTGACCAACGTCGGCAACAGCGCCGAGGCCGTCGTGGCCAAGGCCTCCGAGCAGCTGGCCGCCTTCACCCACACCTGTTTCATGGTGACGCCGTACGAGGGCTACGTCGCCGTGGCCGAGCAGCTCAACGAGCTGACCCCGGGCGACCACGAGAAGCGCACCGCGCTGTTCAACTCGGGCGCCGAGGCGGTCGAGAACGCGGTGAAGATCGCCCGCGCCTACACCAAGCGCACCGCCGTGGTGGTGTTCGACCACGGCTACCACGGCCGCACCAACCTCACCATGGGCCTGACGGCGAAGAACATGCCGTACAAGCAGGGCTTCGGTCCGTTCGCCCCGGAGATCCACCGGGTGCCGGTGGCCTACCCCTACCGCTGGCTGACCGGTGCCGAGAACTGCGCCGCCGAGGCCGCCGCCCAGGCGATCGACATCATCAACAAGCAGATCGGCGCCGAGAACGTCGCGGCGATCATCATCGAGCCGATCCAGGGCGAGGGCGGCTTCATCGAGCCGGCCAAGGGCTTCCTGCCGGCGATCGTGGAGTATGCGAAGGCCAACGGCATCGTGTTCGTCGCGGACGAGATCCAGACCGGCTTCTGCCGCACCGGCCAGTGGTTCGCCTGCGACGACGAGGGCATCGTCCCCGACCTCATCACCACCGCCAAGGGCATCGCCGGCGGTCTGCCGCTGGCCGCGGTGACCGGTCGCGCCGAGATCATGGACGCCGCGCACGCGGGCGGCCTGGGCGGCACCTACGGTGGCAACCCGGTGGCCTGCGCGGCCGCGCTGGGCTCCATCGAGACCATGAAGGAGCTGGACCTCAACGGCAAGGCGCAGCGGATCGGCGAGATCATGCTGGGCCGCCTGCGGGCGATGCAGGAGAAGTTCCAGATCATCGGCGAGGTCCGCGGCCGCGGCGCGATGATCGCCGTCGAGCTGGTGAAGCCGGGCGGCAAGAAGCCGAACGCGGAGGTCACCGCGGCCATCGCCAAGGCCTGCCACGCCGAGGGCCTGGTCGTGCTGACCGCCGGCACCTACGGCAACGTGCTGCGCTTCCTGCCGCCGCTGGTCATGCCGGAGCACCTGCTGAACGAGGGCCTGGACATCATCGAGAGCGCCTTCGCCGCCGTCTGAGCCGGCCCGCGGCCGTGACGCGGCACCCGAGGACCCGCCGGAGGGATGTCCGGACAGCGCCGAGCGGCCGTGGGGACCCAGTCCCCACGGCCGTTCGGTTCGAACCCGGTGTGACGCCTCCGGCGCGGACGGTGAAGATGGTGTGCGGAATCGCTGAAGCTCCTCGGCCCCGCAGGGACCTTGACGTAGTGTCATCACAGATGGACAGCGAGCCCCAGCCATGGGCGGATCCGTCCGCGGCATCGCCTCCAGGGGCGGCTCCGCGCGAGGGCCGCGAGGACAACCAGGCCGTCCCGTACGGGGCGGTGCATACCGCAAGCCGATCGACCGGCCGTCCGACCCACACCCCCCGGGACGCACGGAACGGCGATCATCAGGGCCGCCCCGGAGCTCTCCCCCCTGCTCCGGGGCGGCTGCCTCATGTCCTCGCCCACCCGGCGGTGCCGGTGGTCCTCGCGGTGGCGCTCCTGCTGGTGTCCTGGCAGGTCGCCGTGGACGGGCCGCTGCTGGGCCTGGACCGGTGGGTCCGGCACGGCGTCCGGGAGACCCGGCACACGCTGCACAGCACCCTGCTCAACCACTTCGGCAAGGCGTTCTCCGACCTGGGCGGGGGCTCGGTGGCGGTACCGGTACTGCTGCTGGGCGGGGCGGTGGCGGCCTGGCGGGAGTTCCGGGCGGGCTTTGCCCGGTGGTGGCTGCCGGTGCCGGTGGCGGTGCTGACGGCCGGACTGATCCCGCTGCTGGTGGTGCCGGCCAAGGCCTGGTTCGCCCGGCCCGGCCCGTTCGGGCTGCCGCTGGCGGCGGACCAGTGGGGCTGGTACCCCTCCGGCCACACCGCGACCGCCGCGCTGGGCTACGGGGTGGCGGCGCTGCTGCTGGCCCGGACGGCCGGTCCGCGGGAGCGGCGGGTGCTCGCCGCCGCGGCGGCGGGCCTGGCGGCGGGCGTCGGGTTCGGGCTGGTGTGGAGCGACTACCACTGGCTGCTGGACGTGGTGGCCAGCTGGTGCCTGGGCGGGCTGGTCCTGTGGACACTCGCCCGGTGGCCGCTCACCGGCCGGCCCGCCGCACGCCGGCGGCGTCCGGAGCGCTGAGCCGGCGCGTCCGGAGCGCTGAGCGCCGCCCGGGAGACCAGCCGGGAGGCCAACCGACAGGTCAGCCCTCGGCCGGCGCCTCGTCGTTGCGGTGGACGAGGCCGGCCTCGCCGTTGTCGCGGCGCCATTCGACGACCAGTTCGTCGCGGGCGCCGAAGCGGACCAGGTGGCGGCCGACGACGTCCTCCAGTCCGGGCAGGTTCTCGGTCTCGCCCTCGACCGCGAGCAGCAGCGCGTCGGGGGCGGCCTCCAGCGTGGCGGTGCCGGCGCCGAAGACGAGGGTGCCGTGGCCGGTCTCCTCGGACCAGTCGGCCTGGATCTTGCGGCCCATGTGGGCGGCGAGCTGCTTGGCGTAGCGGGCGGAACGGTCGGTGGCGACACGGGCTTCGGAGCGGGGCACGGGGCCTCCAGGATCACGGGAGGGAACTTAGGGTGCCCTCACTTACGGACTACGCTAACGCAGATACTGAGTCTTGCTCAACATATTTCCGGGCACCCCCGGGACCGGCCGATACCCTTGGTCGGACACCTGCCGAGGAGAGCCGCCCATGACCACCACGCCGACCGACGACGCGGCGAGCTCCTCCCCCGCTCCGGATCCCGCCGCAGGCTGCCACGCGGGCCCCGACACGGGCTTCGACGCGGACCCGCAGGCCGCGCCGGACACCGCCGCCGAACTGGCCGACGCGATGACCCGGGCGATCAAGCGGATCCGCCGCCGCACCAGCGAGCGGCTGGAGCCCTACGGCATCACCCCCGGCCAGGGCCGCGCGCTGCGCACCCTCGCGCACGCCCCGGGCTGCGAGCTCCCGGACCGCGCGATGCGGCTGAGCGACCTGGCCGACCGGCTGCACATCGCCCCCCGCTCGGCCACCACCGTGGTCGACGCCCTGGAGGAGGCCGGCCTGGTCGAGCGCGCCCCGGACCCGGCCGACCGGCGGGCCGTGCGGATCCTGCTGACCGCGGCCGGCCGGTCGGCGGTGGAGCGGATCGGCCTGGTCCGGCACGAGGTGGCCCAGGAGTACTTCGGCCCGGTCAGCCCCGCCGAGCAGGACGCGCTGCTGCGAGCGCTGCGGACGGCCGAGACCGCCTACGCGGCGACCACCCCGCCCACCGCCGCGCCACGCCGGACAGCGCCGCCGGGCGCAGCGCGGTGATGCCGATCCCGGCGATCACCAGCAGCGCGGCGACGGCGGCCAGCGGGCCGACCGACTCGCCGAGCAGCAGCCAGGCCGAGGACATCCCGAACACCGGGACCAGCAGCGAGTAGGGCGCCACGGCGGTGGCGTCGTAGCTGCGCAGCAGGTAGCTCCAGGCGACGAACCCGAACAGGGTGGAGACCAGCCCGACGTAGCCGATCGCGCCGAGGCCGGCGAGGTCGATCCCGCGCAGCGCGCGCAGGTCGGCCGCCGGGCCCTCGACCAGCAGCGAGAGGCCGAGCAGCGGCAGCGGCGGCACCGCGCTGACCCAGACCATCCAGCGCAGCGCGTCCGGCGGGGCGGCCTTGCGGGTCAGCACGTTGGACAGCCCCCAGGCGGCCGCGGCCAGCACGACCAGGGCGAACGCCCCGAGCGGCCCGCCGAGGCCGCGGTCGACGGCACTCAGCCCGATTCCGGCGAAGGCGACGGCCAGGCCGGTCAGCCGCTGGGCGCCGGGCCGCTCGCCCAGCAACACACCGGCGAACAGCGCGGTGAAGACCGCCTGCCCCTGCAGCACCAGGGAGGAGAGGCCGGCCGGCATCCCGGCGTGCATGCCCAGGAAGAGCAGGCCGAACTTGACCACGCCGAGCACCGTCCCGACCGCGAGCACCCAGCGCAGGGCGACCTTCGGCGGGCCCACGAAGAAGATCGCGGGGACGGCGACCACCGTGAACCGCAGGGCGCAGAACAGCAGCGGTGGGAAGTTCTGGAGTCCGACGTGGATGAGGACGAAGTTGAGGCCCCAGACGGCGGCCACCAGGACCGCCAGGCCGATGTGACGCGGGCTCATGGTGCCGCCGCCCGGGGCGGCCTGCGGGGATGCGCTCATGGCACGAGGATGGCCGCCGGACACCGTGTAGCACCAGCGATGAATTCTGAAGCCCACGCTTTAGCATTGCTGCATGATGGATCTGGGGCGCCTGCGGGCGCTGCACGCGGTGGCCGTCCACGGCTCGGTGGGCGGGGCGGCCGCGGCCCTCGGCTTCACCCCGTCCGCCGTCTCCCAGCAGATCGCCAAGCTGGAGCGGGAGACCAGGACGGTCCTGCTGGAGCGCCAGGGCCGCGGGGTGGTGCTGACGGACGCGGCGCGGGAGCTGGCCGGCACCGCGCAGGCGGTCCTTGGGCTGGTGGAGCGGGCCGAGGTGCGGCTGGAGGAGCAGCGCGGGCAGGCGGTCGGACGGCTGCTGGTGGCCGCGTTCGCGACCGGCGCGCGCGGGCTGATGCCGGGGGTGCTCGCCGAGCTGCGCGAGCGCTGCCCGGAGCTGGACGTGCGGCTGCTGGAGAGCGACCCGTACCCGTCGGCCGAGCTGGTGGCGCGCGGCGAGGTCGACCTGGCGCTCGTCCAGGACTGGCCGACGGTTCCGCTGCCGGTGCAGGAGGGGCTCTCCCGGCTGGAGCTCGGGGCGGACCCGGTGGACCTGCTGCTGCCGGCCGACCACCCACTGGCGGAGCTCGCCGTGGTGCCGGTGGGCCGGCTGCGCGGGCAGCGCTGGACGAGCGTGCCGCCGGGCAACATCTGCCACGACTGGCTGGTCCGGACCCTGCGCGAGGCCGGCGAGGAGCCGGACGTGCGGTACCAGGTCGGCGAGTTCGAGACCCAGATCGCGCTGATCGGGGCCGGGCTGGGCATCGGGCTGGTGCCCCGGCTGGGCCGGGGCGCGCTGCCGCCGGGGGTGGTCGCCCGGCCGGTGGTGCCGGAGCCTGCGCGGCGGGTGTTCGCGCTCTGGCGCACCCAGGCGTCGCGCCGTCCGGCGATCACCGAGGCGCTGGACGCCATGCGGGCCCGGTGGGACGCCCGGAGCGGCTGACCGGCCGAGGTCGCCTCCGGCGGCCGGTCAGGCGGCGAAACCGATCACCAGCCACATGAAGCCCACCCCGCCGAGGGTGCAGAGCAGGGTGGTGCGCGAGGGGTGCGGGCTGTGCGCCTCGGGGAGGATGTCGGAGGTCGCCAGGTAGAGCAGGAAGCCGGCGAAGAACCCCAGGTAGAGCCCGAGCAGGTGCTCGGAGATGGTGAACAGCAGGGTGATCGCGGCCCCGGTGACGGGCGCGAGCGCGTCCGCCACCAGCAGGGCCAGCGCGCGCCGCTTGTTGTTCCCGTAGAGCCGGGTGATCGTGTAGGTGTTGAAGCCGTCGGCGAAGTCGTGCGCGACGACGGCGATCGCCACCACCGTCCCGACCGTGGTGCCGGCCTGGAAGGCCGCGCCGATCGCGAAGCCGTCCATGAGGCTGTGGCCGACCAGTGCCAGGGCCGCCGTCAGGCCCACCCCCTGGTGCCCGTTGACGCCGCGCTGCGGACCGCCGTGCGCGTGCCCGTGGGCGTGGCCGTGCGCGGGCCGCTGGCCGTGGGTGTGCTCGGCGTACTCCTCCTCGTGGCCCCGGTGGATGGCGACCGCCCGCTCGATGATGTGGATGGTCAGGAATCCGGCCGCGAACATCAGCAGCGCCTGCGGCACCCCGTGGACCTCCTCGGGCGCCTGGTCCAGCGCCTCCGGGAGGAGGTCGAAGGCGACCACCCCGAGCATCAGCCCGGCGGCGAAGCCGAGCACCAGGTGCCGGCGGTCGCCGGTCCGCTGGGCGACCCAGCCGCCGATCAGCGTCATCAGGAACGCCCCCGCGGCGACCAGGATCGCGGTCACCGCTGCTCCGCCGTGACGGACCGTCTGTTCACTCGTCTCCCCCGTGTTCCGCCCGTCCCCGGGCCGGCCTCCGACCGGTGGCGGCCGGCCGTGTCCCCCAGCGTCGGGCACCTCGCGCACCGTCGCCCGCCGGACCGGCCGTCGGGGTGAGCCGATATCGCCCGCCCCGGGCCGACCACCGTACTGGATCGGCGGCCGGCCGGGCCCACCCGGGGCGCGGGGCCGATCCGGGACGGGCGGCCGGACCTGGACGCGGGGCCAGTACGGGGCGCGGCTGAGGCCGGACGGCCCCGCCCCGCCCGGCCTCAGCGTCCGGCGGCCAGCGGCAGCCCGAGGTGGGTGCGCGCCAGCTCGCGGACGCCGTCGCCGTCGACCAGGTGGATGTGCCGGTGCCCGTCCTCGCCGGTGAGGTCGAGGGCCCCGTCGGTGAAGCCGCCGGTGGTCAGCCGCAGGCCGCGTTCGGCCGACTCCTCCCGGACCGCCTCCGCCAGCGTCCTGATCTCCTCCTCGCCCACCGGCTCCTCACCCCGGGAGGCCCAGACCACCCAGCGGCCGGGCAGCGCGCTGCCGGTCGGCCCCTCGCCGGTGGCCACCAGCCCGGCCGGGCCGCGCAGCCGCACGCTCCACTGGCCGAGCCCGCCCCGGGTGAGCAGTTCGCGGACCAGCTGGGCGAACTCGTTCGCCGACAGGTCCGGCGCGGCCGGGACGGTGGCCGAGGCCTGCGCGGCCGGTTCGACGCCCGCCCGGGCGTACGGGTCGGGGCTGACGGCGGCGTCGAGCCGGCGCAGCCGGACCAGCGCCTCGTCCTGCTCGGCGTCCGCGTAGACGCCCTCGCCGTCGGGCTGTTCGTCGGGGTCGGCGGGCGGCAGCAGCCTGGTGCGGGCCAGCGCGTCGCGGTCCGCGTCCACGCTCACCAGGCAGAGCGGCTCGGCGCCGGGCTCGCGCAGCCAGCCGTTGAGCACCACCCCGGCCAGGATCTCGTCGGTGTCGACGGCGTCGGCGGCCTGGAGCGCGCGCAGGGCCAGCCGGGCGACCAGCCGTAGGTAGTCGGAGGCGCGGCCGGCCGGCGGGCGCGGCACCGGGAGGGCCTCGCCGTCCTGGCCGAGCCGGTAGCCGGTCAGCGAGGGCACCACGTCCAGCGGCGGCAGGTCGAGGTCGAGCACGGCGGTGCGGGTCAGCGGCCGGTAGACGGCGCGGCAGGGCGCCGGAAGGTCCCGGGTGTTGGTCTCGGCGGCGGCCAGGGCCCGTTCCAGCAGGGACTCGACGGCGGCCGGCTCGGCCTGCCGGTAGGCCCGGCGGCACTCCTCCAGGAAGTCGTTGTACTCGCGCACCGCGCGCGCCCGGGCCTGCTCGGCCTCCTCGTGGGCGCGCCGGGACTCGTCGGCGGCGGGGCTGACGGCCTCGGACCGCCGGGTGCGCCACTCCCGCAGGGCCCGCTGGTGGGCCAGCCGGGCCTGGGCCAGCTCGCGCTGGTAGCCGGAGTCGAGGAGCCGTCGGGCCGGGGTGCCGTCGGGGTCGGCGACTGCGGGTTCGGCGGGCGCGTAGTCGTCCCAGCGCGGCTCCGGGTCCTCACCGGCCGCCGCCGGCGGCGGCGCGCCGTCCGGGTAGGGGCGCGGCTCGTAGTGGCGCAGCTGGCTCTCGAAGTCCATCGCGGAGACGGGCAGGGCGGCCCGCCGCAGCAGGTCGGCCAGCCGTTCGTGCTCGGCCTGGACGGTGAGCGTGCGGTGGTGGGTGAGCGCGGCGGCCCGGGCGTGGGCGGCGACGGCCTCGTCGCCGCCCGTGCCGAGCGGATCGGCGGCTGCCTCACCGGCGGGTGACGGGCCGTCCGGCGCGTCGTCCGGGGTGCCGGGGGGACGGCCGGACGGGTCACCGCCCTCCGGCTCGTCGACCCCGAGGTCGCGGAAGACCGAGGCCAGGAAGCCCGGTTGGGGGGCCGCGACAGCACCGTCGGACTGGCCGTCTGCTGAGTACTGCATCGGTGGTCGTTCCCCCATGCTCGTCCGGCGCCTGCCCCGGGGCGGTCGGCAGCCCCTCGGCGGACCCGGGGTCCGCCCCCTTCCGGACATTGTCCACCGAACGGGCGCACCGGTCAGCCAAGCCTCTCAGTTGGTCCGGGTGTTGGTCAGGTGCAGGCCGATGTAGCCGACATAGATCCGGCCACTGCCCGAGCAGTCGTCCAGGTAGTGCAGCCGGGGCGCGGTACGGCCGCCGCCGATCCGCAGGTGCGCCCCCATGAAGGCACGTCGGGACGCGTCCACGCACTCCGGCACCGGGAGCATCCGCTCGCGTTTCCACTTGGCGTGGCTGAACACCGTCCGCGACTCCCCGCGCACCGCCTTCCGGGGCGGGAAGCGGTGGCAGCCGGCCGGGGTCCGCTCGCACCACTGTTTGAAGTCGCCGCCCGCCTGGCCGCGGACCGCCGCCTCGGCGTACTCCTGGAGCGCGGTCAGTCCGTCCCAGGTGAGCCGGGCCCAGCCCCCGCCGGCGCAACGCAGCTCGTCGAGGGCGAGCGCGGCCTTCTGGTCGCCGGTGAAGGTGACCAGCGGGAACTCGCCGAGCCGGGCCATCAGCTCGGTGAAGGTGAGCGGGACCTCGCCGCGGCCACCGGTCGGCCCGGTGCGCCGCCGCCCGGCCCGGCGGACGGGAGCCGCCGGCCCGGGGCCGAGGAGTCCGGAAGCCGCCGGCCCGGGCGTACCGCCCGGTCCGGCGCAGAGCCGGCCGACGGGTCCGCGCCCGGGAGCGGTGCCGACCGTCCGACCGGTGACCGCGCCGGCCGCCGGGAGCGCCTTCGGCTTCGGCCACTCGCGACGGCGCTGCTCCCGCAGAGCCTCGTGGCATGCCGGGTGCGCGCCCCGCTCGTGCTCCTCGGGCCCGGCCGTCCGCCCGGCCGCCCGGCCGGGCTCCTCGCGGACACCGGCGGGGGCGACCACCGGGGCCGCGAGCACCGGCACGGACGCCGGCACCCGCAGCGCCGGGACGGCCGCCAGCACCGCCGGCAGCGGCCGTTCGGCGGCGAGCCGGCGCGGTTCGCGGGACAGCAGGACGGCCGCGCGCCGCAGGTCCTCCTCCATCCGGTGGCGCGCCAGCACCGGGTGCCGGCGGCCGTCCCGCCGCGAGGCCGGGTCGACCTCGGGCAGATAGGTGCGGACCGCGCCGCCGTAGACGGCGTGGAACTCCAGTGCGACGTTGAACCTGGTCCGGGCGTCCGGGTCCAGGACGTACAGGGTGGCGAGTCCGGGCAGGTGCTCGCAGAGCGGGGCGACCGTCTCCGCGAGCCACGGCCCGGTGTCGAGGCCGGCCGGGACGCTGGCCACCACGGCGGGCAGCCGGCGGTCCGGATCGCAGAGCTCGTCGACCAGGGCGTCGACCCCGGCCGCGGTGAGCACCCGGGGCGCGGCCAGGACGGCGGCCGGACCGTCGGCGGCGTCCAGCAGCGGCAGCAGGGTGCGGACCAGCTCGGGCACCGGCACCCGCGCGGGTGTCCGCACGCCGCTGTCGGTGGTGCGCGTCCCGGCCTCCAGCCGGACCCAGGCCGGACCGGTGGGCCCGGCCGCCACCGTGAGGGTGAGGTGGTCGGTGCCGTGCGGGGCCGGGGTGCGCACCCGGCGGCGGTCGTAGCGGCCGCCGTCCAGCGGACCCCCGTCCCGGTCGAGCAGGACGCGGTCGCCGAGCCGGAAGCGCTCGGTGTAGGGGGCGGCCGAGGCGGGCGGGAACGGGCCGATCGCGTCGGGTGGTGGTTCCTCGCACCCCTCCTGTTTCAGCCAGGCGGCGAGGTGCTGGTCGGCGAGGGCGAGGGCGTCGGCGTACGGGAGGGCGGTGGTGACGGTCATCCGATAGGGCGTCGCGGGGCCTCTGGGGCCGGGAAAACCGGCACGGGCGGACGGCGACGAGGAACGTTCCGAGGTCATGCGCATACCTCCGTGGGGCGGTGGTGGGGTCCCGTGTCCTCCATCGATGCGTTATTGGTCCGGTTCGCCGGACCTGTGCCCAGGAAACGCCATGGCCCGGAGTGGAAGTTCCAACTCCGGGCCACATCACTACATTCGGGTGAATCTGCTCAAGTCGACTGTCGCGTGGGCCGAGATTCTGCTTGGCCCCCGGCCACACGCCGGGGCCCGCGCCGGACTCCCCGTCCGCACAGCGCGGGGCGGCGTCCGTTCGGACCGGCACCTCTCAGACCGGCACCTCGACGTAGGTGCGGCCGGCGGCCACCCCGGCCGCCGTCCCGCCGGTCGCCTCGGCCAGCCAGGTGTGGAACGCCGCGACCTCCGGCTCCGGCACCCCGACCTCGATCCGCACCCCGGTCGCTTCGTACGCCAGATCGCTCACCGTGAACCCGGCGGCCCGCAGGTCGTTCTCCACCCGCCCGGCCCGGGCGTGGTCCACCGTCACCGCGAGCAGCGCGACGGGGCGCCGCTCCAGCAGTCCGACCTCGGCCAGCGCCTCCGACACCGCGCTCCCGTAGGCCCGCACCAGACCGCCCGCGCCGAGCTTGATGCCGCCGAAGTAGCGGGTCACCACCGCCACCGTGTCGGTCACCCCGCGGCGGCGCAGCACCTCCAGCATCGGTACGCCGGCCGTGCCACCGGGCTCGCCGTCGTCGCTGGAGCGCTCGCGGCGCTGCTCCTCGCCGACCACGAAGGCGGTGCAGTTGTGCCGGGCGTCCCAGTACTGCTTGCGGATGCCCGCGATGAACGCCTGGGCCTCCTCCTCGTCGGCGACCCGGGCGAGGTGGCAGATGAACCGGGACTTCTTGATCTCCAGCTCGTGCGTGCCCGCGCTCCGGACGGTCAGGTACGGCCGGGGGGTCGGCTCCGGTGTGGCGGACATGGCGCGGCGTTTCTCCCGGGCGGCGACGAGGGGGCGGGCGGCACGGCCCGCGCCGGGCGACAGCTCGCCCGCGGACCGCCCCGCCAGCCTAACCGTCGCCCGGCGCCCGACCGGTTGCCGATCGGCACCGGGTGCCGCCGGCGGGGGTCCGCTCAGCCGCGGCCCGCGAGGGCGTCCAGCCGGGCCCGGTCCAGGCCGGTCGCCGCCCGTACCTCGGCGAGGTCGACCGCGCCGCAGTCCACTCCGCGCAGCAGGTACCCGCTGAGCGCCCGGGCGGTCGCCGGCTCGTCCATGACGTCCCCGCCGGCCTTGGCCACGTACGCCGCCAGCCGGGCCGCGGCGGTGGCCAGGCCCTCCCGGTAGAAGGCGTAGACGGCGACGTAGCGGCTCGGCAGGTGCGCCGGGTGCATGTCCCAGCCCTGGTAGTAGGCGCGGGCGAGCGAGCGGCGGACCAGGTCGTGGTGGAGCTTCCACCCGGCGTGCACCTGGGCGGTGGTCCCGGTCGGGATCACATTGGTGGAACCGTCGGAGAGCCGCACCCCGGTCCCGGCGGCGGCCACCTGCATCACCGCCTTGGCGTGGTCGGCGACCGGGTGGTCCATGCTCTGGTAGGCGGCGGCGACCCCGCACGCGGCGCTGTAGTCGAAGGTGCCGTAGTGCAGGCCGGTGGCCCGCCCCTCAGCCGCCTCGATCATCCGGGCGACGGTGGCCCGCCCGTCCGGGCCGAGGATCGCCTGGGTGGTCTCGATCTGGATCTCGAAACCGAGCCGGCCGGCCGGCAGCCCGGCGGTGCGCTCGAAGTCCTCCAGCAGCCGGACCAGCGCGGTGACCTGCTCGGCGTAGGTCACCTTGGGCAGGGTGAGCACCAGCCCGGCGGGCAGGCCGCCGTTCGCCAGCAGGGTGGTGAGGAAGAGCTCCAGGGTGCGGATGCCGCGAGCCCGGACGGCCGCCTCCATGCACTTGATCCGGATGCCGACGTACGGCGGCGCGCTGCCGTCGGCGACCGCGGCGGCGAGCAGCTCGGCGGTCCGGACGGCGGCCGCGTCCTCCTCGGCGTCGGGCCGCGGGCCGTAGCCGTCCTCGAAGTCGATCCGCAGGTCCTCGACCGGCTCACGCTCCAGCTTGGCCCGGACCCGGCGGTGCACCTCGGCGAGCAGCGCGTCGTCCGCCACGCCGAGCGCGCGGGCCAGCTCGGCCGGGGTGCCGGCGTGGCGGTCGAAGGCCTCCAGGGCCTGCCGGCCCCAGGTCCGGACGGTGTCGGCGGCGAAGGCGTCGGCCGGCACGTAGACGGTGTGGACCGGCTGGCGGGTGCCCGCGTCGCCCGGGTAACGATGGGCCAGGTCGGCGTCGACCGGCGCCAGCAGCGCGTCCACGGCGGACCGGGCGGCCGCGGAGAATCCCGCCGCGCCCGTCGGCCCGGTACCGCCCATCTTGACCTGCGACATCCGTCACTCCTCACGCAAGCATGCGCGCGGGGCCCGTGCCAGGCCAGCGCTTCAACAGTTTGTTGATGCGAAGGTAGACGGGCCGGGAACGGGCGTCAATGGCACACCGGGCGGACCGGGGGCGGAGGGGGCGGAGCCTCCCGGCCCGGTCAGTCCCGCCCGGAGGTCGCGTAGCGGTCGCGCAGCTCCGGGTAGAGCGCCTCGACGTCCTTCGGGTGGACCGACCCGTCCGGACGGCTGCCGGTCACCCCGTACTTCTTGGTCAGCCAGGCGGCCAGCCGCTGCGGGTCCGGCTCGTGCTCGAAGGTGTCGATGTAGCTCACCAGCGCCTCGAACGCCTGCTCCGGGTCCAGCCGGTACGCGCCCGGGCGCGGCGCGGGGCCGGCCGGCCGCTGCGGGCGCTCCGCGAACTCCGACGCCTCCTCCACGGCCTCGGGCTCGGCGTGCCCCTGGTCGGCGTGCCCCTGGTCCGCGAACCGCTCCTCCGCGAACGGCGCCTGCGCAACCGAGGACTGTGCAACGGCCGACTGCGCGACGGCCGACTGCGCGAACTCGGGCTCCGCCGGAAGGTCCGCCTCCCCGGCGTACCCGGCCTCCTGCTCCGGCTCCCCGTCGAGCTCGGACTCGGTCGGGCGCGGCGGCTTGAACCATGGCGAGACCTGGGCGGGAACCCGGCCGCCCGGCGCGCCGTCGCTCGGGTGACCGGTGGTCCGCACGGCCCGCGCGGTCCAGACGTTCAGCTCCTCCTGCGGCTCCGCCGGGGCCTGCTGCTCGCCGCCCGCCGGCTCCTGCGCGTCACGCAGCCGCACAGCGGCGAGCCTGGCGAGCACCTCGGCGGGGGCGGGCTCGGCCTGCGACTGCTGCTCCGGGCGGGCCTGCGCCTGAGCCTGCACCTTGGCCTGCGGCTGCGGCCGGCCCTGCGCCTGACCCGGAAGCTGCGCCCCGGCCGGTCCGGCCTGCCGGTCCTCCCGGACCGGCGGCTGCTGCGGCCCCGGCTTGACCGACCCCTCGGCCCCGCCGCGCGCACGGTCCGGCGCCCCGGCCGGATCCGCCGACCCGCCGTTCCCGGCACGGGCGGCCTGCCCGGCCGGCACCAGGGCGGCCGCCGCACGGCTCTCCTGCAGGGCACGGGCCTCCTGCGCGGCCAGGGCCGCCTCGGCGCGGGCCGCGGCCTCGACCTCCCGGGCCTCCTTCTCCTCGCGGGCCACCCGGGCGTCCTCGTCCATCCGGTCGAACACCGTCGGGTCCAGCGGCACGCCGTACTTGGCCAGCTTGAGCGGCAGCAGCGCCTGGATCGGCGCCGAGCGGCGCCAGCCGCGCCCGTAGCGGAAGCGCAGCTGCGCCCGGTAGACCAGCCGGTTCTGCTCCAGCCGCACGACCTCGTCGTAGGAGCGCAGCTCCCAGAGCTTCATCCGCCGCCAGAGCCGGAAGGTCGGCACCGGGGAGAGCAGCCAGCGCATCATCCGCACCGAGTCCATGTGCCGGTCCGCGGTGATCGCCGCGATCCGGCCCACCGCGTGCCGGGAGGCCTCGACCACGACGACGAACAGCAGCGGGATGACCGCGTGCATGCCCATCCCGAGCGGGTCGCCCCACGAGGCGGCGGCGTTGAAGGCGATGGTCGCGACGGTCAGCAGCCAGGCCGTCTGCCGCAGCAACGGGAAGGGTATGCGCAGCCAGGTCAGCACCAGGTCCAGCGCGAGCAGGACCACGATGCCCGCGTCCACACCGATCGGAAAGGCGTAGGAGAAGGCGCCGAAGCCCTTCTTCTCGGCCAGCTCCCTGACCGCGTTGTACGAGCCGGCGAACCCGATTCCGGAGATGATGGAGGCGCCGGCGGCGACCAGGCCGAGCAGGCCACGGTGGGCCTTGGTGAGCGATGGGCGTGCCATTACGTCTATCAACCCCTGGATGTCGGCTGCGGCCGTACGCTGCCCCCGGCTGCCGGTCCCGCCTGTCGGGGCGCCGGACGGCCGAGCGACCTCCGGGCTCGGCCCACCGGAGTTTACTCGTACACCTGTCTCAGCGTTTCCGCAGCCCACACCGTCACCGCCACCGGCCGATCCCTCGCGGAACGGCACCGCCGAGCGGGCACCAGGTCAGGACGCCTGCCCCGCCGTGCCGTTGAGGTAGGCCAGCACGGCCATGACCCGACGGTTCGCGTCCTCCGCCGGGGCGAGTTCGAGCTTGGTGAAGATATTGGCGATGTGCTTGGCGACCGCGCCGTCGCTCACCGTCAGCCGGGCGGCGATCGCCGAGTTCGAGCAGCCCTCCGCCATCAGCTCCAGCACCTCCCGCTCGCGCGGCGACAGCCGCTGCAGCGGCCCCGCCCGACGCGCGGTGCTCTGCATCAGCTTGGCGATCACATCCGGGTCCATCGCCGTGCCCCCGGCCGCCACCCGGCGGACGGCGTCGATGAACTGGTCGGCGTTGAAGACCCGGTCCTTCAGCAGGTACCCGATCCCGCCCGTGCCGTCCGCCAGCAACTCCCGCGCGTAGAGCTGCTGGACGTGCTGCGACAGCACCAGCACCGGCAGGCCCGGAATCTCCTGGCGGGCCTTGAGCGCCGCCTGCAGTCCTTCGTCGGTCAGCGTCGGCGGCAGCCGGACGTCGACCACCGCGACGTCCGGACGGTGCGTCAGCAGGGCGTCCAGCAGGTCCGGACCAGTCTCGACCGCGGCGGCGATCGTGAAGCCGTGCGCCTCCAGCAGGCGGATCAGACCTTCTCGAAGGAGGTAAAGGTCCTCGGCGAGGACAACTCGCACGGCAGCTCCAGGGTGATGGTGGTCGGACCGCCCGACGTACTGTCGATGGCGAGGACACCGTCGAAGGTACCCAATCGCCGCTCGATCCCGCGCAGCCCGGTCCCCCTGGTGGGGTCCGCGACTCCGACCCCGTCGTCCGTCACCGTGACCCGCAGCCGGCCGGCCCGGTACATGATGTCCACCCACACCTGCTCCGCACCCGAATGCTTGGCCGCGTTGGCCAGCAGCTCGCAGATGCTGAAGTACGCCGTGGCCTCGACCGGCGCCGGCGGCCGGTCCGGCAGGCTCACGCACACCTCGGTCGGCAGCGCGCAGTCGAGCGCCAGCGCGCGGACCGCGTCCCCCAGCCCGCGCTCCGCCAGCACCGGCGGGTGGATGCCGCGGACCAGGTCACGCAGTTCCTGGAGCGCCCGTGCCGAGGACTGCCGCGCCTCGGAGAGCAGCTCGCGGGCCGCCACCGGATCGGTCTCCATGAGGTGCTCGATCGTGCCCAGCGTCATCCCGATCGCGACCAGTCGCGCCTGCGCGCCGTCGTGCAGGTCCCGCTCGATCCGCCGCAGCTCCGCCGCCTGGCTCCCCACCGCGTCGGCACGGGTCTCGGTCAGCTCGGCCACCCGCCGGGTCAGCTGGGCGTGCGAGGCCCGGCCGTCCTGGTCCAGCACCCGTCGCGCCACCTCCGCGTACCCGCGCACCGCGTACGGCGCCAGCAGCACACCCAGGCCTGCCAGCCCGAGCGCCAGGACCGCGAACAACGCCGACCCGGCCCCCGGCCCGTAGGACTCGTAGCCGTCCGCCACCGCGACCAGGTACACCAGCCCGCCGCCCACGAGTCCGAACACCACCAGCCCGAGCGCGGCCACCAGCAGCGGGCTCACCACCAGCCAGAGCATCTCGCGCCGGGTCGCCGGGTCCCTCACCGCCCAGTGCAGCAACTGCGCGAGCCGGGCGACGTTGTGGGAGCGGTGGTAGGAGTACCCCGTCCACCAGTGACCGCGGGCGTCCGCCTCCAGCTCCGGCCGGGGGGTGTACTCCACCGGCAGCCGGGTGCCGTACCAGAGTCCGAGCTGCCGCCGCGTCCGGCGCGCCGACGGCCGCACGAACATCCCGGCCAGCGCCAGGCCCGCGACCACGGCGGCGATCAGGGCGACGAACACCGCCGGGTAGTAGCCGTCGAGCATCCAGCTGGCGGTCGCGCCGGCGGAGAACGCGCCGAAGGCCGGCACCACCACGATCGGCACCGCACCGAGCAGCAGCAGCGCCAGCCGGGCCAGCCCGCGGCCGCCCGCCGTGAGCGCCGCCTCGGTCTGGGCACGCACGGTGCCGCCCCCACTGATCCGACTCTCTGCTGCCACGACCACTCCCGCCCCCGCTTCTGATACCTGCCGATGCCGATGCCGCACCCCGGCGCCGATCCTCCTCACCCAGTGTCCCCGGACCGACCGCCCCGGGCACTGGCCGTCCCACCCGAATTCGAGGTGGTGCTAGGTCCACCCCGCCCGGGTACCTGCCCGAGCTCGGAAAACGTCGGGAGCTGCCGTGGCGGGAAATGCCCCGTGGGTAAATGCCGGTGAACGCAAAGAACCCCCATCCGGATCCCGGATGGGGGTTCTTCACAATGATTGTTCGGCGGCGTCCTACTCTCCCACAGGGTCCCCCCTGCAGTACCATC
>NZ_JBHSOF010000072.1:0-32736 GCF_042656005.1 Kitasatospora misakiensis
ACGGCGGAGCAGTCGGGCGGGTTGCAGGCACGCATGGCGAACCTCCAGGGGAGGGCAGGGAGGGGGAGGAAAGTACGCCGAAAGTGGGCAGCAGGCACCTACCGCCACCGGGATCAGGCGTTGTTGACGATCCGTCGGATCGCCGTGAGATAGACCATAGCTCACGGCGGTATCTATTTTTTACGATCGCGGGACATTCACTCGCGAGAGCTAACGGCGGCCGGAGCATCACTCTCCGGTGGACCGTCACCCGAGCGGCGCGGCACACTTGGCCCGACCGCGCCCCCGGAAGGAAGCCATGCCTCCACGCCCGAACCCAACCATCCGTCAACGCAGGCTCGGCACGGAGCTACGGAGGATGAGAGAGCAGGCAGGCCTTGGAGGATCCGAGCTCGGCCGTCTTGTCGGCATGAGTCCCGCTCAGGTCACACAGATGGAATCTGGGCGGATCGGTATCAGCACAGATCGGCTTCACACCATCGCTGCCGCCTGCAACTGTGCCAATCGACCGCTGATCGACGCACTGGCCAGCATCATCGGTGAGCGAGGAAGAGGCTGGTGGGAGAGCTATCATGAGGTGCTGACGACGGACTTCCTTGAGGTAGCGGAAGTCGAGGCGCAGGCTCAGGAAATCGCCATCTGCACCACCACATTCGTCCCAGGGCTGTTGCAGACCGGCACCTATGCGTCGGCTGTATTCACTCGGATCTACCCGCCGTTGTCCCGAACTGAGATCGACATCAGGACTGCCTTTCGTGTGCAACGACAGCAGGTCGTGCGCTCCGGCAGGACACCGCTGCGGACGTACATCCACGAAGCGGCTCTGCGTATGCAGTTCGGAGGGCCGAGAGTTCTCGCTCAGCAGCTTGAGGCGCTGATCGAGGATTCTGCTCAGCCGGGACTCTCCGTGAGGGTGGTGCCGTTCGCGCTTGACACCTTCCCAGGCTTCGGTGAGAACCTCACCTTCGCCAAGGGGCTGGTGCCTGAGCTGGACACCGTGCAGATGGACGTGTCGCAGGGGACGCTCTTCTTCGACTCTCCGGCAGATCTGGCCAAGCAGCGGATCATCTTCGACCGGCTGGACTCCACCGCGCTCTCCGAGGACGGATCGCGCGACTTCATCCGTTCTATCAAGAAGGAAATAGAGGCCGGTTATGCCTGACGCCATATGGCAGAAGTCCAGCTACAGTGCGGCGAACAACGAGTGTGTCGAGGTCCGTGCGGGCATCGAGGTAGTCGAGCTTCGCGAATCCGATGCGCCTGGCGTGGTCCTCATAGCAGACCCCGCCGTTTTTGCTTCCCTCCTCCGCGTCATCAAGGCCGGCGAACTCGACCACCACGTGTGATCTCGCTGGCCCCTCGCTCGACCCGAGCGAGGGGCCAGCGACCTACAAGCCGCTGCTGCCCCCGCTGAGGCAGGGGCGGGAGTGGAGTGGGAAGTCGGATTCGCCGACTTCCTACTCCGGGGCGGCGGCTGCCAACTCCTCGACCGTTCCGGACATGATCGTGCGCACATGGGCGGTGATGTGCTCTGTAGGCCAGTCCCACCAGGCGATGGCCAGGAGGCGGGCGATGTCCTCCTCCTCGTACCGGTGGCGGATCAGGCGGGCGGGGTTGCCGCCGGCGATCGCGTAGGCCGGGACGTCGGCGGTGACCACCGAACCCGTGGCCACGATGGCGCCGTGGCCGATGTGGATGCCCGGCATGACCGTCACGCCGTGGCCGAGCCAGACGTCGTTGCCCACCACCGTGTCGCCACGGTTCGGGAGGTCGGTGAGCAGGTCGAAACATGCCGCCCAGGAGCCGCCCATGATCGGGAAGGGGTACGTCGACGGGCCGTCCGTGCGGTGGTTGGCGCCGTTCATGATGAAGCGCACGCCGGTGCCCAGGGCGCAGTACTTGCCGATGACCAGCCGCTCCGGGCCGTAGTGGTACAGCACGTTCCGGGTCTCGAAGGCGGTCGGGTCGTCGGGGTCGTCGTAGTAGGTGAACTCCCCGACCTCGATCAGCGGGGACGTCACCAGCGGCCGGAGCAGCACCACGCGGGGCTGCTCCGGCATCGGGTGGAGGACCGTCGGGTCGGGGACCGTCGGGTCAGGCACCGGCGCCGCTGTCGGGCTCGAAGCGGATGACGACGGCCTTGGACGTCGGGGTGTTGCTGATGTCGGCGGTGGAGTCCAGGGGCACCAGGACGTTCGTCTCGGGGTAGTACGCGGCGGCGCCGCCCCTCGCCACCGGGTAGTGGACGACACGGAAGTGCGGGGCGCGGCGCTCCACGCCGTCCTTCCACTCACTCACCAGGTCGACGTACTGGCCGTCGGTCAACGACAGTTCGGCGGCGTCCGCCGGGTTGACCAGGACGACGCGGCGGCCGCCCAGGATGCCGCGGTAGCGGTCGTCCAGGCCGTAGATGGTGGTGTTGTACTGGTCGTGCGAGCGCAGCGTCTGGAGGAGCAGGCGGCCCTCCGGCACCTCGGGGGCGGTGAGCGGGTTGACCGTGAAGTTGGCCTTGCCGGTCGCCGTCGGGAAGGTGCGGGAGTCGCGCGGGCCGTGCGGGAGGGTGAAGCCGCCCGGGCGGCGCACCTTGTCGTTGTAGTTCTGGAAGCCGGGGACGACCCGGGCGATCCGGTCGCGCAGGGTGTCGTAGTCGGCCGCGAAGTCCTCCCACGGCACGGTGTCCTGCGGGCCGAGGGTGGCTCGGGCGAGGCGGCAGACGATGGCGACCTCGGAGAGCAGGCCCGGGGCCGGCGGGCGCAGGCCGCCTCGCGAGGAGTGCACCTGGCCCATGGAGTCCTCGACGCTGACGAACTGGGCGCCGCGCGCGGTGACGTCCCGGTCGGTGCGGCCGAGGGTGGGCAGGATCAGGGCGCGGGCGCCGGTGATCACGTGCGAGCGGTTGAGCTTGGTGGAGACGTGCACGGTCAGCCGGCAGCGGCGCATCGCCGCCTCGGTGACCTCGGTGTCCGGGGTGGCGGCGACGAAGTTGCCGCCCATCGCGAAGAAGACGCCGATCCGGCCGTCGCGCATGGCCCGGATGGTGTCGACGGCGTCGAGGCCGTGCTCGCGCGGCGGCTCGAAGGAGAACTCGCGGCCGAGGGCGTCCAGGAAGGCCGGGGCGGGCCGTTCGAAGATGCCCATCGTGCGGTCGCCCTGGACGTTGCTGTGGCCGCGCACCGGGCAGACGCCGGCGCCGGGGCGGCCCACGTTGCCGCGCAGCAGCAGGAAGTTGACCACCTCGCGGATGGTCGGCACGGAGTGCTTGTGCTGGGTGAGGCCCATCGCCCAGCAGACGATGACCTTCCGGGAGCCGAGGACCATCCGGCCGAGTTCCTCGATCTGCTCCCACGGCAGGCCGGTGGCGGCGAGCACCTCCTCGCGGGAGGTGCTCCGGGCCTCGGCGGCGAACTCCTCGAAGCCGTGGCAGTGCTCGGCGACGAAGGCGTGGTCGACGGCGTGGTCGACGGCGTCCTTCTCCAGGATCAGCTGGTTGAGGGCGCGGAACAGCGCGAGGTCGCCGCCCAGGCGGATCTGCAGGAAGAGGTCGGTCAGCTTGGTGCCGTGGCCGACCAGGCCGCGGGCCTGCTGGGGGTTCTTGAACCGCTCCAGACCGGCCTCGGGCAGCGGGTTGACGCTGACGATCGTGGCGCCGGCGCGCTTGGCCCGCTCCAGGGCGGAGAGCATCCGGGGGTGGTTGGTGCCCGGGTTCTGGCCCGCGACGATGATCAGATCGGCCTGGTAGAGGTCGTTGAGGCTGACGCTGCCCTTGCCGACGCCGAGCGTCTCGGTGAGCGCCGAGCCCGAGGACTCGTGGCACATGTTGGAGCAGTCCGGCAGGTTGTTGGTGCCGAGCCGGCGGGCGAACAGCTGGTACGCGAACGCGGCCTCGTTGCTCGTCCGGCCCGAGGTGTAGAACGCGGCGCCGTCCGGGGTGTCCAGGGCGCGCAGCTCCTCGGCGATCAGCGCGAAGGCGTCGTCCCAGGAGATCGGGGCGTAGTGGGTGGCGCCCTCGTCGAGGAACATCGGCGCGGTGAGCCGGCCCTGCTGGCCGAGCCAGTAGCCGGAGCGCTCGGCCAGCTCGGCGACCGGGTGCGCGGCGAAGAACTCGGCGCGGATCCGGCGCTCGGTGGCCTCCTCGGCGACGGCCTTGGCGCCGTTCTCGCAGAACTCGGCGGTGTGCGTCTTCCCGGGCTCCGGCCAGGCGCAGCCGGGGCAGTCGAAGCCGTCGGGCTGGTTGACCTTGAGCAGGGTGCTGAGGGTGCGGCGGGCGCCCATCTGCTCGGCGGCCATCCGCAGGCTGTGGCCGACCGCGGGCAGTCCGGCGGCCGCGTGCTGGGGCGCGGAAACCCGGGGGGCGTCCTGCGCCGGATCGCTCTGCGGGGCCTGCTTGGCCATGACTGCGCTCCTCGGCTGTGCGTGCGGCCGGCGCGTCCTCGCCGGCCTGCTGCCATCCTCGCACCCGGGGGCTCGCGAACGGCAGGGGAGACCCGGCCGGAGGGTGAGGAGTAGAGGGAGAAGAAGGGGAGGTGGGGACGGGCGGCGGCGTGGATAGAGTGCGGGGGCGGCGAGAGTGCGGGGGTGGGACGGGTGGTGGTCGGCGACGTGCTCGACGGGCGGTACGAGCTGGTCGAGCGGCTGGGCCGGCGACCTCGCCGGGGCGATCGGGCTGCTCTCCACCGTGGTCGAGGACATGGGGCACGCGCTCGGCCAGTCCGACCCGGACACCCTCGCCGCCCGCTACCACCTGGTCTGGTGCATCGGCGAGAGCGGTGAGACGGTCAGCGCGATGCGCCGGCTCGCCCAGCTGCTGCCTGACCTGCACGCCGCCTGGGGCGGTCACGATCCGCGGGTGCTCAAGGCCCGGCACGACCTCGCCGTCTATACGGCCAACCGGGGCGACCTGGACGGCGCGGTGCACCAGCTGCGCGCCCTGCTGCCCGACCTCGCCCGGGTGCTCGGCGAGCAGCACCCGGCCGCCGTCCAGGCCTGGCAGGACCTCGCCGGCTACCAGCAGCGGCTGGCGGCGGCCCCGGCCGGACGGGCCGCCCGCCGGCCGCTGCCGATGCACCCGGCCGAGGCGCTGGTGCTGATCCGCTGCCTGCTGACCTGGGACTTCGCCTCGGACCGGGAGGCCGACGCCTGCGTGACCGCGCTGGAGCGGGGCACCGGGATCAAGCAGGTCGGCGACTGGATCCTCTCCGCGCCGGACCACGTCACGGCCGAGGACCTCGTGGACGAGATCTACGGGCCCTGACACCGCGCGCCCGGTCGGTCAGGCCGCCACCGCCGGCTCCGTCGCAGCGACCGCCCCCCGGGCGAGCGCGCCCAGCAGCGCCCGGGCCGCCGCGTCGTTCTGCCGGAAGCCCGGCGAGTCGGTGCGCGGCCGGGCGAAGGCCGCCGCCGCCCGCAGGCTGGTGTGCGGGCCGAGCGCGGTGCGGCGCGGGTGCGGCTCGCCGCCGAGGGCCGGGTCGAGGACGCGGCCGTCCCCGGGCCGGACGGTGAGCAGCCCCGAGCGATGGGTGTGCTCCCGGTCGCTGACCACCTCCTCGACGATCCGCCCGTCGCGGTGCAGCTCGCGCAGCAGCGGGTCCCGGGTGCGGGCCAGCGCGTGCCGGGGCAGGTACGCCTCGACCAGCGCGGTGGCGGTGACGGTGTGGCCGGGCACGGTGGTGCCGGAGGCCCGCCAGGTGCCGTTGGGCTCGTCCCGCTCGACCCGCACGCCCGCGCCGAGGAAGCGGACCACCCCGGCCTCGGAGAGCGCGAGCAGCTGGCGCAGCCGGAAGCCGGGCGGGCCGGAGGCCAGGTAGCTGAAGTAGCCGAAGAACCACTCGTCGACCTCCTCGGCCACCGACCGGGCGGTGAGCCGGTCGGCGGCGAGCAGCCGGGGCAGCTGGCCGAAGAGCGAGAGCAGGGCGAGGAAGGCGCCGAGGTCGGCGCTGTGCGCGGGGTCGGCGCGGCGGTCGGCGTCCTCGGCGATGTAGCGGCGCAGGTGCCGCTGGAGCTCCTCGGCGGAGTCGAGTTCCAGCCCGGCGAGCGGGTGGTCGAGGCGTTCGAGGTCGAGCCGGTCGGCCGGGTCGGGGACGGCCCGTTCGACGAGGGCGCGCAGCTCTGGGGAGGCCCAGGGGTGCGCGTCGTGGCCGGCGAGGAACTCCGGCCAGGGCAGGGCGGTGCGCTCCGGGTGGGCGTGGAACAGCTCGTGGTAGTGGCCGAAGGCGATGTCCTTGGCCATCAACGGCCAGGCGTCGCGCCGCAGTTCGAGTGGTCCGGGCCGGTCGAGCAGGGCGTCGACGGCGGCGGCGTCGAAGGCCCGGGGGAGCGGTGGCCGCGGGCCGAGGAGGCGGTAGCCGGTCTTGGAGTGGTACGGGACGCCGCGCCGCGAGCCGACGTGGACGACCGGTTCGCGGCCGGAGGGCCGGTAGACCAGGCCGCCCTCGGCGGTCTCCTCGAAGCGGCCGCCGCGCCCCTCGGTGAGCAGCGAGACCAGGTCGACGAAGGCGAGCCCGAAGCCGCGCAGCACGGTGTGCTCGCCGGGGGCGATGCGGTCGAGTTCGGCGGCGACGTCGGCGGAGTAGGCGGGCGGCAGGTGGAAGCGGCCGTGCCGGGCGGCGAAGGCGGCGTCGGCGGCGTACCGGGGGTCGGGGGCGGAGTCGAGGTGGCCGAGGGCGAGGACGACGTGGTCGGCGGTGAGCACCCGGTCGGTGAGGTGGACGCGCTGCGGGCCGTCCGCCGGGCCGTCGACGCGCCGCGCGGTGTCCCGGTGGACGGTGACCGTGACGTGCGGCGGCAGGTCGGCGACGGCGCGCCGGAACACCCAGTCCAGATAGGCGCTCTGGGCCCGCCGGGTGGGGAAGTCGGTGGGCGCGAGGGCGCGCAGTTCGGCCCGCAGCCGAGGGTCGGCGGTCGCCTGGTAGGGGGCGAACTCCTCGGGCCGCGCGGCCCACTCGGCCAGCGAGGGCCCGGGGCGGACCGGTCCGTCCAGGGTGGAGCGCTCGTCGGTGAACATCGTGACGTCCTCGGCCATCGAGTTCATCCGCAGCAGCGGGGACTGCTCGTGCCGCCAGATCCGGCCGCCGCCGGGCGGGTGGGGGTCGACCAGGTGGATGTGCAACGGCCGGTCGGCGGGCAGCAGTTCGGGCGCGTTGGCGGCGATCCGCTCCAGCAGGCCGGTGCCGCGCGGCCCGGCGCCGACGATCACCAGGACGGCGCTCATCGGGCGGCCTCCCCCGGGGCGGGCGCTGCGGTGGCGGCGCGCAGCCGGCGGTACGCGGCCCGGGCCTTGTGCAGCGGGCCGGGCGGCAGCCCCTCGCGGGTGGCGCCCTTCGCGAAGTGCCGTTCGACGTAGAACTGCCCGACCGAGAGCACGGTGGTGATCACGATGTACCAGAGGGTGGCGACCATCAGCATCGGGATGACCTGGTACGACTGCAGGTAGACCAGCTGCACCGAGTAGAGCAGGTCGGAGACGGCCAGCACGCTGATGATGCTGGTCCCCTTGAGCGCGCTGATCAGCATGTTCCCAGCGGTCGGCACGATCGAGCGCATCGCCTGCGGGACGACGATCCGGCGCAGCACCCGCCACCGGCCGAGGCCGAGCGCGGCGGCGGCCTCCAGCTGGCCGCGGTCGACGGAGAGGATGCCGCCGCGCACCACCTCGGCGGCGTAGGCGGCCTCCAGCAGGGTCAGTCCGACGACGGCGGTGAGGGTCGGGCCGAACAGGTTGACCGTCCGCACGGTGAGGAACTCCGGGCCGAACGGGATGCCCAGGCCGAGCGTCGGGTAGAGCGCGCCGATGTTGAAGAAGAGCAGCAGCTGCACCAGGGCCGGGGTGGAGCGGAAGATCCAGATGTAGATCCAACTGAGCGTGCGCAGCACCGGGTTGGCCGACAGCCGCATGGTGGCGAGCACGGTGCCGAGGACGAAGCCGAGGCCGAGGGTGACGGCGGTCAGCCAGAGGGTCAGGGTGAGGCCGTTCATCACGGAGGTGGCGGTGAACCAGTCGGCGACCACGCCCCACTGGAACGCCCGGTTGTGGACCAGGGAGTTGACCACCATGGCGAACAGCAGCAGGGCGGCGGCGGCGGAGATCCACTGCCCGGGGCGGCGGCGCGGGACGATCCGGGCGGTGGCGGCAGCGGCGTCGGGAGCGGTGGTGGCGGCGCGGGGCGGCGGGACGAGGGCGGCGGGGGCGGGCAGGACGTCCGGCGGGGTGGCCATGCGGAGGCTCCAGGCGGGAGGGTGGAGATGCGCGCGGGCGCACGGGGACGGGGTACGGCGTGGTCACGTACGGCCGTGGCGGCCGGCCCGCGTCCCTCAACACGGCCGGCGATGCACTGCGCTCCGCTGTCGATCGTACGCGTGCGCGAGCGGCGGGTGTCAAGGGTCGTCAGGGGCCGTCAGGGGCGGGAGGCCGGGGGCGCGGGGCGCGTCGCGTGGCGACAGGAGATCGCAACACTGCGGCAATGGTGGGTGGTTGACGCCGTGCGCGGTTCACTGTTCAACTTGAGCCCATGTACGCCGAGCAGCCCCTGGTCACCCGCGACCACATCGACTTCGGTCGGGTGTGGTCCGCGGCGTGTCGCGGCTGACCCGGCAGCGGGCCGCCCGTCCGGCCCCGTCCTCCCCCGGAGGGACCTCCCTCGGTGCCCCGTCCGGGGCCGGGACGGCCGTCACTTCCTGACGGCTCGTCGACCGCGCGCTGCCGCCACCCCCCTTTCTCCTCGTCGCCCGCTGCGCTCCGGCAGTTCCGCAGTTCCGCACTTCCGCCACCCGTTCCGCGGGCCGTCACGGGCCCGTCGTCGCTCCGCTCCCGCTCCCGTTCCCGCCCCGGCGTCCGTCCGGCGGTCCCTCCTGCCTGCCCGCCGGCTCATCCGCCCCTGCCGCCCCCTGCCGCCCCCTGCCGTCCGCGTCCACCGGACCGCGTACGACCCGAAAGGTTCCGCCACCATGCCCGTCGAATTCCTCGGCATCGCCGCCACCGCCGACGGTACGGAGACCACCGCGAGCACCACCGCCGCGTTCGACCGCGACTACACCCTGCGGCTGGCCCGCGCCCACGAGGACCACGGCTGGGACCGCGTGCTGTTCGCCTACGGCTCCGGCTCGCCCGACCCGGCGCCCGCCGCCGCGTTCCTCGCCTCCCACCTCGACACCCTGCAGATCCTGCTCGCCCACCGCCCGAACGTCTCGTACCCGACCTTCGCCGCCAAGACCTTCGCCACCCTGGACCGGATCAGCGAGGGCCGGCTCACCGTCCACTTCATCACCGGCGGCAGCGACCACGAGCAGCAACGCGAGGGCGACTTCGTCACCAAGGACGAGCGCTACGCCCGCACCCGCGAGTACATCGGGATCGTCAAGAAGGCATGGACCAGCCGGGAGCCCTTCGACCACGAGGGCGAGTACTACCGGTTCAACGACTTCGTGTCCGACGTCTTCCCGGTGCAGGAGCCCCGGCCGGGCGTCTCCTTCGGCGGCTCCTCGGAGGCGGCGTACGCGGCCGGCGGCGCCGAGGCGGACATCTACTGCCTCTGGGGCGAGCCGCTGGCCCGCACCGCCGAGCAGATCGAGCGGGTGAAGGAGGCGGCGCGGGCCGCCGGGCGGAGCGACCTGCCGCGGATCCAGGTGGCGTTCCGGCCGATCATCGCGCCGACCGAGGAACTGGCCTGGGAGAAGGCGCACCGGACGGTGGCCGCGATCCGGGCCCGCCGGGAGGGCGGCCAGCTCGTCCGCCGTGGCCGTCCGGCCGGTACGGCGCCGGAGAACGCCGGGTCGCAGCGGCTGCTGGAGATCGCCGAGGCCGGCGAGCGGTACGACCGGGCGCTGTGGACGCCGACCGCCGCCGCCACCGGCGGGGCGGGCAACTCCAACGCGCTGGTCGGCACCCCGGAGACGGTCGCCCAGGCGCTGCTCGACTACTACGACCTGGGCGTGGACATCCTCTCCGCGCGCGGCTACCACCTGGTCGACGACGCGATCGACTTCGGCCGGTACGTCATCCCGATCGTCCGCGAGGAGGTCGCCAAGCGGGACGCCGCGAAGGCCGCCGCGAAGGCCGCCGCGAAGGCCGCCGAGTCCGAGCGGCGGCAGCTGATCGCGGTGCAGGCGTGAGCAGTGCGGCCGTGCGCGGAGCAGCCGTGCGCGGAGCGGCCCTGAGCGGCGCGCCGGCGCTCGGCATCGAGGTCCGCCGGACCGGCATCGACGACCCGCTCGCCGAGCCGCTGGTGCGCGAGCTCACCGAGGAGTACGTCCGCCGCTACGGCCCCGGCGCGTACGAGGAGATGACCCGCTACCCGGCCGACAGCTGGGCCGAGCCGCACGGCCTGCTGCTGCTCCTGCTGGAGGACGGCGAGCCGGTGGCCGGCGGCGCGTACCGGCGGTACGACGCGCGGACGGCCGAGCTGAAGCGGATGTGGACGTCCTCGGCGCACCGCCGCCGCGGGCTGGCCAGCCGGGTGCTGGCCGAGCTGGAGCGGGCCGCCGACGCGGCCGGCTACCGCCGGATCTACCTCACCACCGGCCCGCGCCAGCCGGAGGCCAAGGCGCTCTACCTGGCCGCCGGCTACACCCCGCTGTTCGACCTCACCGCCGACCCCGAGGCCGTCGGCCCGCTGCCGTTCGAGAAACATCTCCCCTGAGGGCCCACCCCCGGGCCCGCACCGCACCCGTTCCCCCACGCCGCACCCGTTCCTCCCGAAAGGCACCCCCACCCGTGAGAACCACCACCGCCCGCCGCCGGCTGCTCGCCGCCACCGCCCTGCTGCCGGTCCTGGCCCTGGCGGCGTGCAGCTCGGACCCGAGCACGACCACCGGGTCGGGCGGCCCCGGACAGCCGGCCGCCTCCGCCGCCGCCGAGGACCTCGTCTCCGGGCTCAAGAAGTCGGACACCGCCGCCGCCCTGCTGCCCGCCGACGTCCGTACCGCCGGGACGGTGAAGTTCGGCTCCTCGATCGGCGCCCCGCCCTCCGCGTTCTACGCCGACCAGGCCACCAAGAAGGCCGCGGGCGTGGACATCGACATCGCCGACGCGGTGGCCAAGGTCCTCGGCCTGAACGTGCAGCGCGAGGAGGCGGCGTTCGAGACCATCCTGCCCGCGCTCGGCAGCGGCAAGTACGACGTCGGCACCGGCAACTTCGGGGTGACCGCGGCCCGGCTGAAGACCATCGACTTCGTCACCTACATCGACGACGGCCAGGGCTTCTCGGTCAAGAAGGACAACACCGCGGTCAAGCCGGTGACCGACCTGGTCCAGCTCTGCGGGCTGACCATCGGCACCGGCGCCGGCACCACCTTCGAGACCACGCTCAACGCGCGGAAGAACGTCTGCACCGACGCCGGCAAGCAGCCCTACGACGTCAAGGCGTTCAGCGACAACGGGGCCACACTGACCAGCCTCCAGCAGGGCCGGGTGGACCTCGTGATGTCCACCATCAACGGCCTGCGCTACCAGGCCGCGCAGGAGGCCTCGGGCACGCGCTTCCTCGGCGAGTTCCACCGGCTCGACGTCGGCTTCGCGTTCAAGAAGGGCTCCGCGCTCACCCCCGCCTTCCAGGCGGCCGTCAACGAGCTGATCAAGGACGGCACCTACGAGCGGATCCTCAAGAAGTGGGGAGTGACCGACTCGGCCGTCAAGGAGTCCCAGATCAGCCCGCCCGAGCACGCGTGAGCCGGCCGGATCCCGTTCCCTGTCCAGGGCCCTTCGGAGGAGTCCCCCCATGACCATCGCCACCACCGCCCAACCCGTCGCAAAACCCAGTGGCAGAACCGCCGCCGAACCCGCCGAGTCCGCCGGACCCGTCGCGTCCGCCCCGCTCGACCTCGGCGAACTCACCGGCCTGCGCACCGTCCCCGCCCGGCACCCCTGGCGCTGGGCGGCCGGCCTCGCCACCCTCGTCGTACTGGCCCAGTTCGCCCACGGCCTGGCCACCAACCCCGCCTGGGACTGGGCGACCTTCCGGCTCTACTTCTCCGCCGACACCATCCTGCAGGCGGTCGGCCGCACGGTCGAACTCACCGCCTACGGCACCGTGCTGGGCTTCGTCCTCGGCGCCGGGGTGGCCGCGATGCGGCTCTCCCGCAGCGCGATCCTGCAGTCCGTCGCCTGGGCCTACGTCTGGGTGTTCCGCTCGATCCCGCTGATCGTCCAGCTGGTCTTCTGGTTCAACCTCTCCTACCTCTACAAGCGCTTCGGCGTCGGCATCCCGTTCGGGCCGACCTTCGGGGACTTCGAGACGATGGGCGTGCTGGGCGCGCTCGGCGCGGCCGTGCTCGGCCTCGGGCTGCACCAGGCCGCGTTCGCCGCCGAGATCATCCGCGGCGGGGTCCTCGGCGTCGACCCCGGCCAGCGCGAGGCCGCCGCCGCGCTGGGCGTGCCGCGCTGGCGCCAGGCCTGGCGGATCATCCTGCCGCAGGCCATGCGCGGCATCCTGCCGTCCGCCGCGAACGAGGTGATCTCGCTCTTCAAGGGCACCTCGGTGGTCTACGTGATGGCCATCGGCGAGCTCTTCTACCAGGTGCAGGTGGTGTACGGCCGCACCGGCCGGGTGGTGCCGCTGCTGATGGTGGCCACCGTCTGGTACGTGCTGCTCACCACCGTGCTGTCGATCGGCCAGTACTACGTCGAGCGGTACTTCGCCCGCGGCGCCGACCGCACCCCGCCGCCCACCCCGCTCCAGCGGGCCCGGTCCCTCGCCCGGGGCCTGCGCGCCCGCACCGCCACCGCCGTCGCCCTCGGAGGCCGCTCGTGACCACCGTCGTCAAGGAAACCCGCGTCGAGGAATCGCCGGTGGACGGGACCCCCGCCGGGGAGCCCGCCGCGCCGCCCATGGTGCAGGTCCGCGGCCTGTGGAAGAGCTTCGGCCCGAACGCGGTGCTGCGCGGCGTCGACCTCGACGTGCCGGCCGGCTCGGTGACCGTGGTGCTCGGGCCGTCCGGCTCCGGCAAGTCCACCCTGCTGCGCTCGATCAACCACCTGGAGAAGGTGGACCGCGGCTTCGTGGCGATCGACGGCGAGCTGATCGGCTACCGCCGCGTCGGGGACCGGCTGCACGAGCTGAAGGAGCGCGAGGTCCTGCGGCAGCGGACCGGCATCGGCTTCGTCTTCCAGAACTTCAACCTCTTCCCGCACCTCACCGTGCTGGAGAACCTCGTCGAGGCGCCGGTCGGCGCCCTGCGCCGGCCGAAGGCCGAGGCCCGGGCCCGCGCGCTGGAGCTGCTGGAGCGGGTCGGCCTGGCCGAGAAGGCGGACGCCTACCCGCGCCAGCTCTCCGGTGGCCAGCAGCAGCGGGTGGCGATCGCCCGGGCGCTGGCGCTGGACCCCAAGGTGCTGCTGTTCGACGAGCCGACCTCGGCGCTCGACCCGGAGCTGGTCGGCGAGGTGCTCGACGTCGTCCGGGACCTCGCCGGGGCCGGCACCACGATGATCGTGGTCACCCATGAGATCGGCTTCGCCCGCGAGGTGGCCGACACCGTGGTCTTCATGGACGACGGGGTCGTGGTCGAGCAGGGCCCGCCGGCCGAGGTCCTGGACGCGCCGCGGCACGAACGGACCAGGGCCTTCCTCGCCAAGGTCCTCTGACCCACCGCTTCACCGTCCCCCTTTCGACCGCACAACCGCAGGAGTTCCGCCATGTCCCTACCCCGTCGCGCCCTCGTCACCGCCGCCGCGCTCGCCGCCGCCGTCACCCTGGCCGCCTGCGGCAGCTCCTCGGACGCCGCGGCGGACCTCGCCCCCGCCAAGGGCAGCACCGCGCCGAACGGCACCACGGTGAACCTCACGCCCCAGCAGAACCGGGTGACCACGCCCAAGGTGGACGCCATCGCCGCCCTCGTCCCGGAGGAGATCAGAAAGCGCGGCAGACTCACCGTGGTCGACTCGCTCGGCACCACGCCGCCGCTGGACTTCTACGCCAACGACGACAAGACGATCATCGGCGTCGAGCCGGACATCGCCGCCCTGATCGGCAACGTGCTCGGCCTCGACGTCGAGCTCAACCCGGTGTCCTGGGAGAACATCTTCGTCGGCCTGGACAGCGGCAAGTACGACGTCGGCATCTCCAACATCACCGTCACCGAGGCCCGGAAGGAGAAGTACGACTTCGCCACCTACCGACTCGACATCCTCGGCTTCGAGGCGAAGAAGGGCAGCGGCTGGAAGGTCACCGGGCCCAAGGACATCGCCGGGAAGACCATCGCCGTCGCCTCCGGTACCAACCAGGAGAAGCTGCTGATCGCCTGGAACGAGGAGAACGTGAAGAACGGCCTGAAGCCGGCCGACATCAAGTACTTCCAGAACTCCTCGGACTACTACCTGGCACTCTCCTCCGGGCGGATCGACGCCTACGTCGGCCCCAACCCGGTGGCCGCCTTCCACGCCGTGCAGACCGGCGAGACCGAGGTGATCGGTACCTATTCGGGCGGTGGCGCCGATGTGCTCGGCAAGATCGCGGCCACCACGAAGAAGGACAACGGCCTGGTCCAGGCGCTGAACGGGGCGATCAACGAGGTGATCAGGAACGGCAGCTACGCCCAGGTGCTGAAGCGCTGGGGCCTGGACGCGGAGGCGGTGCCCACCTCCGAGGTCAACCCGGTCGGCCTCCCCAAGCCCAAGGCCTAGAGTCCGGAGCCGTTCACCTCCGGGCCCCTCCCCGCCGCTATCGTGACCGGTCAGGATGAACGGTGTTCGATTCCGGTGGACTTGGGGGGAACGCATGCAGGCGGGCGATGTCGTGGGCGGCCGCTACCGGCTGGACCGGGAGCTCGGCCGGGGCGGGTTCGGCGTGGTCTGGGCCGCCCACGACGAGACCATCGGGCGGGCGGTCGCGCTCAAGGTGCTCTCCGAGGAGAAGGCGGGCGACGAGGAGGCGGTCGGCCGGTTCATCCGCGAGGCCAGGACCGTCGGCCTCCTGTCGAACCCGCACATCGTCACCCTGTTCGACTACGGGCGGGTGCAGGACGGCGCCCGGTCCACCCACTACCTGGTGATGGAGCTGGTCCGGGGCCGGTCGCTCGCCCAGGTGATGCGGGAGGAGCGGCCGGAGCCGGCCGTCGCCCTGCGGTGGGTGCGGCAGATCTGCAAGGCGCTGGACGCCGCGCACCGCAACGGCGTGGTGCACCGGGACATCAAGCCCGAGAACATCATGATCACCGAGGGCGGTGAGGCCAAGGTGCTGGACTTCGGCATCGCCCGCCTGCTCTCCCAGCCGGCCGCCGGCGGCCTCACCTCCACCGACGTGGTCATCGGGACGCCGGTCTACCTGGCGCCGGAGTGCTGGGCGGGCGGGCGGATCGACGGCCGGGCCGACCTCTACGCGCTCGGCGTGGTGCTCTACCAACTGTGCACCGGCCGCCGCCCGTTCAACGCCGACCAGGCCGTCACCATGATGTACGCGCACCTCCACGAGCCGCCGCCGCCCCCGCACACCGCCGACCCGGCGCTGGACCGGCTGATCCTCCAGCTGCTCGCCAAGCGGCCGGAGGACCGGCCCGCCGACGCCGCGGAGGTCCGCCACCGGCTGCGCGACCTCAGGGTGCTGCGCGAGCTCAAGGGGGCCGGCGACCCGGAGGCGCTGCGGCAGCGGGCCGACGACGCCTGGCGGCGCGGCGCGGCGGGCTCCCCCGAGCGGGCCGTCGAGCAGTTGGTCGCGCTGATCCCGCGGTTCGCCCGGGCCTTCGGGCCGGCCGACCTGCGGACCCTGCGCACCTGCCACGACCTGGCGCTCTGGCTGGCCCGCTCGGGCCGGCCGCGGGCGGCCGTCGCCCTGCTGCGCGAGCTGCTGCCCGCGCTGGACGGCCACCCGCGGGCCCGCGAGGACGTCGGGCGCGACCTGGAGCGCTGGGAGCGCGAGAGCGCCGGCGCCGAGCCCGAGCCGGACCGTCCGCTAGCGCTGGCCGAGCTGCTCGACGGCTCGGCGCAGGGTGGCTGAACCGCCCTCGGCGATCGGCACGCCGTGTCCGAACAGCACGGTGTCGGCCTCCAGTTCGGCCAGCCGGCGGAAGGAGGCGACGGCCAGGTCGGGATCGGCGTTGAAGATGCCGGGCATGGTCCGTTCCTCCATGTTGGCCGCGAGGTCGCCGGTGAACAGCACGCCCCGATCCGGCAGGTGCAGCGCGATCGACCCGTCGGTGTGGCCGGGTACGTGCACCACCACGGCGCCGCCGCCGAAACCGAGCACCTCGCCGTCCAGCACCTCGCGGTCGACCCGGCACGGCGGGGCGGGCGGCAGCGGGGGCAGGGAGTTCCAGATCTCCTCCTCGAAGGGGCTCAGCACCATCGGCCGGGGCTGCTGCTCGCCGCGGAGCACCGGGGCCTCCAGCCGGTGGGCCACCACCTCGGCGCCCAGCCGCCGGGAGAGTTCGGCGGCCGATCCGGCGTGGTCCTCGTGGTGGTGGGTGAGCACGATGGTGCGCAGCGCGGCCGGGTCGGCGCCGGCGGCGCGGATCGCCGCCTCGATCGCGTCGGCCTGTCCGGCGGTGCCGGTGTCGATCAGGGTGAGCGCGCCGTCCTCGTCGCGCCAGAGGTGGGCGGTGCCGAAGTCCAGGGTGATGACGGTCAGTTCGGGGCGTATCCGGGTGATCTCCATGCGGCGGATCCTGCCCCGCTCCACCGCCGCTCGACCGGATGTTCGCCCCGGGCGTGACGAGCCGGACGGGTAGGACCAGCCGGACGGTTCGCGGCCGGCTGTCAACCGTACGGGCGCCCAGCGCGGCCCCCGCCGGGCCCGGACGATCGGGAGGATTTCGCCGATCCGGACCGTCTGGTCCGGCCCGCCGCGCCGTTGATATACCTCGCAGCACAAGGCGCCGGGCGCGGTCCGCACCGCCCCGGCGAGCCTGCGACGTACTCGACGAACTAGGAGGTGGGGATCGGATGAAACTCCTTCGTGTCGGCCCGCCGGGCGCCGAGCGCCCGGTCGCGCTGGGTCAGGACGGCACCGCGTACGACCTCTCCGGGGTGACCGCGGACATCGACGGCGGCTTCCTCGCCGGGCTGGCCGACGGCGGTCTGGCCGGGCTGGCCGCGCGGGTCGCGGCCGGCCGGCTGCCGGTGGCCGAGATCGGCGGCCGGCGGATCGGCCCGCCGGTGGCCGGGCCCGGCAAGGTGGTCGGCATCGGCCTCAACTACCGGGACCACGCGGCCGAGGCCGGCGCGCCGATCCCGGACGAGCCGGTGATCTTCCTCAAGCCGAGCTCCACCGTGGTCGGCCCGTACGACGAGGTGCTGGTGCCGCGCGGCGGGGAGAAGACCGACTACGAGGCCGAGCTGGCCGTGGTGATCGGCCGGACCGCCCGCTATCTGCCGGACCGCGCGGCGGCGGCCGGGGCGATCGCCGGGTACACCATCGCCAACGACGTCACCGAGCGGGCCTTCCAGTTCGAGCGCGGCGGCCAGTGGGACAAGGGCAAGTCGGCGGAGACCTTCACGCCGCTCGGGCCCTGGCTGGTCACCGCCGACGAGGTGGCCGATCCGCAGCGGCTGCCGCTGCGGCTCTGGGTCAACGGGGAGCTGCGGCAGGACGGCTCCACCGGGCGGATGATCTTCCCGGTGCTGGAACTGGTCCGCTACGCGAGCCAGTTCATGGTGCTGGAGCCGGGCGACGTGATCGTCACCGGCACCCCGGCCGGCGTCACCCTCGGCCGCCCGGGCACGCCGTACCTGACGCCGGGCGACATCGTGGAGATCGAGATCGACGGCCTCGGGCGGCAGCGGCAGGTCCTCGGCAAGGCCTGACGGGCCGCGGTCCCGACCCTTGGCACGGGGGTCGGACCGGGGCATCCGCAGCCGGCCCGCTACTCGGCCGGGGCGCCCAGCACCGCCCGCAGCCGCGCCGTCCGCGGCGAGTCCGGGCCCTCCAGGGCCAGCAGCCCGGCCAGCACCTCGGCGGTCTGCCGGTCGTGCAGCGCGGTCGCCGCCGCCATCGCCACGAACTGGTCCACCAGCCACTCCCGCAGCTCGTCCACCGGCACCGCCCGGTCCTCGTCGAGCCAGCTCAGCGAGGCCCCCTCGACCACCGCGATCCACGAGCGCACCAGCAGGGTCAGCCGCGGCCCGGCCTGCCGCACCCCGAGGTGGCGCAGCGTCCGCTTCAGCGCCGCCCGCCGGACGTCGTCCACGATCGCCGAGGTGCGGGCCGTCTCCACCACCGAACCGCCGCGCAGCAGCGCCGAGTAGCCGGTGCCGTGCTCGGCGACGAAGGCGAAGTAGCCCTCCAGGACGGCGGACAGCTGCTGGGTCGGGGTCCCGCCGAGCGGCACCGCGAACCGGCCGGTGAGCTCCTCGGCCGCGCTGCGCAGCGCGGCCTCGTACAGCTGCTGCTTGCCGCCCGCGAAGTAGCGGTACACCAGCGGCCGGGAGGCGCCGGCGGCCTGCGCCACGTCGTCCAGCCCGACCTCCTCGGGCGCCCGGTGCGCGAACAGCTCCAGGGCCACCGCGATCAGCTGCTCGCGCCGCTGCTCCACCGGCAGCCGCCGGTACCCGGCGCGCCGCGGCCGGGAGGCCGGTTCGGGAGCGGGCGGGACGGGCGCTGAGCTGGCTTCCATGCCGGTCAGCGTAACGGCCCCGGGCCGGATCGGAGCCGGGTGTGCACCGATCTTCCGAACGGGTGTTTGCACCCGTTCGGGCGTTTCGTTCCGGGTCAGGACGGCCAGGGCGGCCCCGCCGGGAGGCGGTCCGGGAGGCGGTCCGGCGGTCCCCGGCCGAGGATGGGAGGCAGCACGCCGTCCTACCGAGGAGGCCCGCCGGATGGCGCACACGCTGGAGCGGCCGCCCCGCGCGCGCCGCCTGCGCGGGGCGCCCCGGGCGCTCTGGTCGTGGGTGCGCTCGGCGCCGGGGACGTACCTGTGGCTGCTCGTCCTGGCGGTCACCAGCTTCGCGGTGGCCCGGATGGATCCGCGCACCCTGGACTGGTTCCTGGCCGCCCGCTCGACCAACCTGGACCAGCTGCGCTCGCGCCCGGTGCACGCCCTGGTGGCCAGCGCGCTGTGGACCGAGACCTCCGACTGGCCGCTGTACGCCGCCCTGTTCACCGTCTTCCACGCCAACGCCGAGCGCTGGCTGGGCACCCTGCGCTGGTTCGCGGTGGCCGCGACCGCGCACGTGCTGGCGACCCTGGTGAGCGAGGGCGTGGTCGCCTGGGGGATCGTCCGGGGCACCCTGAGGCGGAGCATGGCCGACACGGTGGACGTCGGGGTCTCGTACGCGCTGGCGGGGGTGGTCGCGGTGCTCACCTACCGGTTCGCCGGCCGCTGGCGGTGGCTGTACGGGGGCGGGGTGGTGGTCTTCTACCTGGTGCCGCTGCTCGTCTCGCACACCTTCACGGACCTCGGGCACTTCAGCGCGGTGCTGATCGGCCTCGGCTTCTTCCGATTCGCACGCGGACGACCCCGCTGGGATCCGGGCCACGCGCTGCGGCGGTGGTGGGCGCGGCGCTCCCGGGGGTGATTCCGCCCGGTCGGACACCAACTGGCCGGTCCATGCCATCGGATTGGGGCTTGCAAACGGCGCGGGCCACGAAATGATGTCCGGATGGTTGAACTGATCAGCTCCGACGGCACCACCCCCCGCCGTGTCGCCGACGCCTATGTGCGGGACCTCGCCGAGCTCGACCCGCTGACCGCGGTGTACCTGGGCCTGAACCCGGAGGACGACCGCCTCCCCGACCTCTCGCCGGCCGGCGCCGAGGCGATCGCGGACCTCGGCCGCTCCACCCTGGCCCGGCTCGGCGAGGCCGAGGCGGCCCTCGGCGCGGCCGGACCGGCCGACGCCGCCCGGGGCGAGGCCGAACGGCGCTGTGCCCGCCTGCTCCGCGAGCGGCTCGTCGCCGAGCTCGCCGTCCACGACGCGGGCGAGCGCTACCGGGCCGTCCACAACCTGGGCTCCCCGCTGCACAACCTCCGTGACGTCTTCACCCTCATGCCCACCGACACCGAGGAGCAGTGGGCCCTCCTCGGCCGCCGCCTCGCCCGGGTGCCGGAGGCGCTCACCGGGTACCGCGCGACCCTCGTCGAGGGCATCGAGCGCGGCCTGCTCTCCGGCCCCCGCCAGGTGACCACGGTGGTCGGCCAGGTCGGCGAGTGGCTGGCCGGCGACACCCCGGGCGGCTGGTTCGGCGAGCTGGTCAAGGAGGCCCCCGAGGCGGTGCGCGCGGAGCTGGCCGGCCACGCGGTGGCCGCCACCGAGGGCCTGGCCGACCTGCGCGACTGGCTGCGCGACGTCTACGGCCCGGCCGCCGCCGACGCCCCCGACACCGTCGGCCGCGAGCGCTACGGCCGCTGGGTGCGCTACTGGACCGGCGCCGACCTCGACGTCGACGAGGCCTACGCCTGGGCCTGGCAGGAGTTCCACGACCTGCTGGCCCAGATGCGGGCCGAGGCCGAGAAGGTCAAGCCCGGCGCCGAGCCGATGGAGGCGATGAAGTGGCTGGAGACCGACGGCCCCGCGCGGGACGGCGCCGAGGCCGCGCGTGAGTTCCTCCAGGGCCTGATGGACGGCGCGATCGCCGACCTCCAGGGCACCCACTTCGACCTCGCCGAGCCGATCACCCGCGTCGAGTCGCGGATCGCCCCGGCCGGCAGCGCCGCCGCGCCGTACTACACCGCCCCCTCGCTGGACTTCAGCCGCCCGGGCCGGACGTGGCTGCCGACCCTCGGCCGCGAGCGCTTCCCGGAGTGGGACCTCGTCTCGACCTGGTACCACGAGGGCGTCCCCGGCCACCACCTCCAGCTCGCGCAGTGGAACTACGTCGCCGACCGGCTCTCCACCTACCAGGTCAGCCTCGGCGGCGTCAGCGCCAACCTGGAGGGCTGGGCGCTGTACGCCGAGCGCCTGATGGACGAACTCGGCTACCTCACCGACCCCGGCCACCGGCTCGGCTACCTCAACGCGCAGATGATGCGGGCGCTGCGGGTGATCGTCGACATCGGCATGCACGCCGGCCTGGACTTCCCGGCCGACTCGCCGTACCGCCCGGGGGAGCCGGTCGCGCCGGACGCCGCCCGTGAGTTCTTCGGCCGGTACTGCGGGCTGTCCGCCGACTTCCTGGACAGCGAGCTGGTCCGTTACCTGGGCCTGCCCGGCCAGGCGATCGGCTACAAGCTGGGCGAGCGGGCCTGGCTGCGCGGCCGGGCGGCGGCCCGCGCGGCGCACGAGGCGCGCGGCGAGGTGTTCGACCTCAAGGCCTGGCACATGGCGGCGCTGTCGCAGGGCTCGCTGGGCCTGGACGACCTGGTCGCGGAGCTGTCGGCGCTGTAGGGCGCGAGGTCCGGACTGCGGCACGAGGTCCCGGGACCTCGTGCCGCAGTCCCGGCACCCCTGGTGCTTTGGTCCCATTTCGACCGATTTGGTGAGCTTTTTCCTTGCCATTCGCCGCCCGGCGCGTTTGGCTTGAAGGCGACTGCGTGACCTCTCCGCAACCGTCCGGAAAGGCTCCCCCAGTGTCCTCCCACGCCCAAGCTGCCACCGGTCATGGAACGGCGGACCCCCGCCGCTGGTGGGCCCTGGCGGTCATCGCCATCGCCCAGCTGATGATCGTCCTCGACATCACCATCGTGAACATCGCCCTCCCGTCGGCCCAGAAGGATCTCGGGATATCGGACGCCGACCGGCAGTGGGTGATCACCGCCTACACGCTGGCCTTCGGCGGACTCCTGCTCCTCGGCGGCCGGCTCGGCGACCTCTTCGGCCGCAAGCGGGTCTTCACCGTCGGCCTGCTCGGCTTCGCCCTCGCCTCCGCGATCGGCGGCGCCGCCAGTGGCCCCACCATGCTCTTCGCCGCCCGCGCCCTCCAGGGCGCCTTCGGCGCGCTGCTCGCCCCGTCCGCGCTGGGGCTGCTCTCCACGACCTTCTCCGATCCGAAGGAGCGGAGCACCGCCTTCGGCATCTTCGGCGCGATCGCCGGCGGCGGCGCCGCGATCGGACTCCTCCTCGGCGGCGTGCTCACCGAGTACCTCAACTGGCGCTGGTGCCTCTTCGTGAACACCCCGATCGCGGTCGGCACCGCCTTCGCGGCGTTCTCCGTGCTCACCCGCGACCACATCGGCAAGGGCACCCGGATCCGGCTCGACCTGCCCGGCGCGGTGCTCGGCTGCGGCGGCCTGCTGGCCATCGTGTTCGGCACGTCCCAGGCCGTCACCCGGGGCTGGGGCGACTGGCTGGTGCTGGGCTCGCTGGGCCTCGGCGTGCTGCTGCTCGCGGTGTTCGTCCTGGTCGAGCGGCGCACCCCGCACGCGCTGCTGCCGCTGCACATCGTCGCCGAGCGGAACCGGGGCGGCGGCGCCCTCTCGGTCGGCCTGGCGATGATCGGGATGTTCGGCCTGTTCCTCTTCCTGACCTACTACCTCCAGGTCATCAAACACTTCTCGCCGGTGATGTCCGGCGTCTCCTTCCTGCCGATGACCGCGGCCATCGTCATCAGCTCGACCGGCTTCGCGGCCCGGCTGATGACCCGGGTGCCGTCCCGGAACCTCATCGGACCGGGGCTGCTGCTGGCCGCCGCCGGCATGGCCTGGCTGACCCAGATGAAGGTGGACAGCCCCTGGGCCGGCATGGTGCTGCCCGCCGAACTGCTGCTCGGCTTCGGCATGGGCCTGATCTTCATGCCCTCGATGAGCCTCGCCACCCTCGGCGTCGCGCCGAACGAGGCCGGCGCCGCCTCGGCCACCATCAACTCGGCCCAGCAGGTCGGCGGTTCCTTCGGCACCGCGCTGCTCAACACCATCGCGGCCAGCGCCACCGCGAGCTGGCTCGCCGCCCGGGTCACCAGCGCCGGGGATCCGGCCGTCCAGGCCCAGGGCGCGGTGCACGGCTACGTGGTGGCCACCTGGGTCGCGATGGGCATCCTGCTGCTGGCCGCGCTGATCGCCTTCGTGATGATCGACCACCGGCCGGACCCGGGGGAGGCCACCGGGGCGACCGGCGGCGCGCCGGGCACCGCGGCCGAGGCCCCGGCGGGCGCCGGGGCGCAGCTGCCGCAGAGCCAGTCCTCGGCCCGACAGCCACGGGCCACCTGACCGCCTGACCGCCGCACCGGCCGCACCGGCCGCCCTCGGTCCGTCGCCCCCGTCCGCCGACCTCCCGGACGGGGGCGACCGGCTGAATTCTCATGCCGCTCACAGGGGCGGATCACTGACCTCCCAGGTCGGGACACCATAGTCGGACCGTCCCCCACCGCCGCCGACCTGGGCAGGAGCCGACCACGCATGGGCCAGCATCGCCGCCGCAACCCCCGCCGCCGCCTCCTGGCCCCGACCCTGGTCACCACGACCCTCTCGGTCCTGACGGTGGCGGCCGTCGTGGTGGGCACCCACAGCGTGACCCCGCGCGCCACCGCCGTCGCCTCCCCGAGCACCCCGCTCCCGGCCGCGCCCTCGACGCCCGCGGTGCCCTCGACGCCCTCGACCCCCGCGGTGCCCACCGCCACCGCGTCGCCGGAACCCGTCTCGGAGCCCACGCCCGAGCCCACACCGGAGCCGACGCCTGAGCCCTCGCCGACGCCCACCGCGACCCCCACCGCCACGGCGACCCCCACCGACGCGCCGCCCGGTACCACCGCCACCGCCCCGGCCACCCCCGAAGCGGCCACCGTCGGCGCCCTGTTCACCGGCGCCGTCGGCCCCGGCAACCACTTCTGCACGGCCAGCGTGCTGCACAGCACCACCGGGAACCTGCTGCTCACCGCCGCGCACTGCCTCGACGACCCGAGCGGGGTGACCTTCGCCCCCGGCTACCGCGACGGCCGGGCCCCGTACGGCACCTGGCGGGTCACCGCCGTGCACACCACCACCGGCTGGTCCCACGGCGCCGACCAGGACGAGGACTTCGCGATCCTGGAGACCGCCGCCGACGACCAGGGCCGCCGGATCGAGGACGTGGTCGGCGGCAACACGCTCGGCACCGACGAGCCCTTCGGCACCGCCGTCCGGCTCTACGGCTACGCCGCCGCCGGGGAGCAGCCGCTGCTGTGCACCAACACCACCGGCCGGCAGAGCACCTACCAGCGGGTCGTCGACTGCCCCGGCTACCCCGGCGGCACCAGCGGCGGGCCCTGGATCTCCACCGCCACCGGCCATGTCGTCGGCGCCATCGGCGGGTACCAGGAGGGCGGCGACACCGACGACACCTCGTACAGCGCCTACTTCGACCACACCGTCGCGGCGCTCTACACCGAGGCGGTCGCCGCGGCGGCCTCCTGACCGCCGTAGCGGGGCCGGTGCCGTTGGAGGGAGCGCACCCGGGGGACGACGGCCGGAACCGCGCCGCAATTGCCGACCGCCCGGAACCAGGCCGCGCGCCAGGCGGCGATCCGGTCCCCCGGGATGCCGCAGCAGCGGACGTAGGTGAGCAGCAGCGGCTCCGAGGGCATCCGGAGCCCGGCCAGGACGTCCGCCAGGGTGCTGCGCGGCAGCGCCCCGAAGCCGCCGTGCCGGGCCCGCTCCTGGAGTTCGCGCAGCGAGGGCTGCCCGGCCGTCAGCCGCAGCCGGTGCATCGCCTCCAGCAGGTGGGCCGGCTCGTAGACGAGTTCGAGTCTTCGGGCCCGCCCGCCCGCCGGTGCCGCGCCCGGCCGCCGTTCGGCGCGGGCGGCCGCGGTGCCCGTGCCGGTGGCGGCCCGTTCCCAGCGCTGCCGCGCCTCGCGGACCGACGCCCCGCAGGCCGCCGCGTACGCCTCGACCACCCCCAGCCTGGGCAGGGCGGAGCCGCTGTCGGCCCGTGACAGGGTGGCCGGCGAGCAGCCCGAGCGGGCGATCCGGTCGGCCATCTGCCGGTAGGTGAGGCCGGACTCCGCGCGCAGGGCGCGCAGCCACTGGGCCAGTTCGTAGTGCGGTGCCGCCGGGGGCACCGCCTTCTTGCGTCGCGCCATTGCCGCCCTCCCCACGGCGTGCCGCCCGGTCGGCCGTTGTTCCCGGTAACGGCCGGAACCCGGTCCGACCGGTTCGACCAGCCGACTGCGGTGCGATGTCGTGAATCGCCTCGAATGACGTTCCGGGTGGTACACGTAAGGGTGCGACCACGGTAGTCATCCACTTCTCCCAAGGTCAATCCCCTTTGCTTCTTCTTTGCACGGTACGACGTTGTCGAAGTGGCCACCACGAGGGCTTGTCGGGAGCGGTTGATTCAATTCGTCCGGAATGCGGTGGGATGTATTCCGCCGTCCTGGCCAGGGCGAAGGGAGGTCCGGGCGGCGTTCCGCCGAGGCGATTGTCCGGCGCCGGAGGGATGAGTGGCCCTTGCGGCGGGCTTTACCGGTCTGTTGGCATTGGCAGCGTCCGCAGCGGTATTTCGGAACTCTCGGAGGAGACATTATGTCGCCCACGGAAAACACCGATTTCAACGTCCTGGTCGAGCTGCTCAAGGACGTCAAATCCGGCCTGGAAGGCCAGTCCATCACCCCGGCCGACTCGGTGGTCGAGGACCTCGGGCTGGATTCCCTGGACCTTCTCCAGCTGGCCCGGAAAATCAACCGCCGGCTCGGCGTCGACTTCGACCTGGACAACTGGAACGAGACCGCGGCCGAGCACCGCCGCACGGTCGGCTCGATCCTGGCCGTGGTCGAGGCGGCCCAGCGTGTCTGAGCGGCCCGGCGTGTCCGAGCGGCCCGGCGCGTCCGAGCCCGGGACCACGCCCGGGACCACGCCCGGGACCACGCCCGGCGCCGGCCGGGTCGCCCTGGTGACGGGCGGCTCGCGGGGGATCGGCGCGGCCGTCGTGCACCGCCTGGCGGCCGAGGGGCTGACCGTGCACCTGGTCTACCGCGAGGCCGAGGAGGCCGCCCGGAGCGTCGTCGCCGCCGTCACGGCGGCCGGCGGCCGGGCGGTCGCCCACCGCGCCGACGTCGCGGAGGAGAAGCAGGTCGTCGAGCTGGTCGAGCGGATCGCCGAGCAGGAGGGCGCGCTGCACGTCCTGGTCAACAACGCGGCCGTGATCGACGACCGGCTGGTCGCCGCGACCCCGACCGCGCACTGGGAGCGGGTGCTCCGGATCAACCTGACCGGCCCCTTCTTGGCCTGCCGCGAGGTCCTGCCCCTGATGCTCGACCAGGGCTGGGGCCGGATCGTCAACATCTCGTCCAACTCCGTACGGATCCCCGGCCCCGGCCAGAGCGCCTACGCCGCCGCCAAGGGCGGGCTGGAGGCGCTCACCCGGACGCTGGCCGTCGAGGTCGGCCGCAAGGGCATCCGGATCAACACCGTCGCCCCCGGCAAGGTGCGCACCGAGATGACCGACGCCGTCGCCGAGCGGCTCGGCTCGGACGGCGCCGGCACCCGCTGGGGCCTGCCCGAGGACATCTCCGGCCTGGTCGCCTTCCTGGCCGGCGAGGAGGCCGACTACATCCAGGGCCAGACCTTCACGGTGGACGGCGGCCGACTGGTGATGCGGGCCGCCGCCGGGGCCCGGACGCGCCGGACGGGGGTGCCGGCGTGAAGTACTGGGAGGACTTGGTGGGCGCGCCCGACCACCGGTTCGGTCCGCTGGTCTTCGGCGGCGACCTGCTCGACCAGCTGCTCGACCTGATGGGCGAGAAGCACCCCGTCCACGACGACGACGCCTTCGCCCGGGCCCTCGACCGCACCCGGCGGATCGTCCCCGGCGGCTTCATCCACTCGATCACCTCCGGCTGGGTGGTCCAGCACGGCTCGCCGGCCGCCGTCGTCGGCCTGCGGACCCTGGCCTGGGACTTCGTCCGCCCGCTCTACCCCGACACCCCGTTCTGGTTCACCACCCGCACCGGCCGGTCCGTCGAGATCGACGACCGGCTCGGGCTGGTCGAGTCCACCCGGCGGGTGCACGACGAGGACGACCGGACGTACGCGATCGGCCGGATGAGCGTGGTGGTGCTGCGCCGCGCCGCAGCCGTCTCGCTCACCCCGGACCCGGCCGCCCCGGGACCCGCCACCGACCCGGCGCGGGCGGCGACCGCCCCCGCCCGGACCAGCGAGAGGACAGCACGATGACCGAGGACACCGCGCACAACCCGCCGGCCCCCCGGCCCGGCCCGCTCGTACCCCGCCCGCTGGAGGGCCGGGTGGCCCTGGTCACCGGCGGCTCGCGCGGCATCGGCGCCGGCATCAGCCGCAAGCTCGCCGCCTGGGGCGCCACCGTGGCGATCAACTACGTCGACCGGGAGGGCCCCGCGAAGGAGCTCGCGGCCGAACTCACCGACGCCGGCGCCAAGGTGACCCTGCACCGGGCCGACCTGTCCGAGGCCGCGGCCGCCGAGGAGCTGCTCGCCGAGGTCGGCGAGGCCCACGGGGACCTGCACATCCTGGTCCAGAACGCGGCGGCCACGAAGTTCTCCCTGCTGGAGAACGCCACGCTCAGCCAGTGGCAGTTCGTCCAGGACACCAACGCCCGGGCCACCTGGCTGCTGGCCAAGCACGCGGTGCCGCTGATGAAGGGCCGCCCCGGCGCCCGGTTCATCACCATCACCAACTCGACCACCAGCCGGATCGTGCCGCGCGCCGGCCTGCTCGGCGCCGCCAAGGCCGCGCTGGAGAACCTCACCCGCTTCCTCTCCTACGAGCTGGCCCCGCACGGCATCGTCGCCAACTGCGTCCGCCCGGGCCTGGTGCAGACCGGCGTCTTCAGCGTCCGGCCCGACTTCAACCACGGGGTGCGGCACGAGCAGGCGGTCACCCCGTGGACGGACGGACAGATGACCACGCCCGAGAACAGCGCCGACGTGGTCGCCATGCTCTGCCTGGACGAGGCCGCCTGGATCGTCGGGCAGACCATCACGGTGGACGGCGGCTACGCGCTCTGGGGCAACCTGAACAGCCCGCTCCGGGTCGGCGAGTGACGCGGGGATGGGCGACGGCGCCATGTCCGAGGTGATCGTGACCGGCACCGGGGTGGTCTCCCCGGCCGGTCTGGGCACCGAACCGCTCTGGTCCGCGATGGCCGCCGGCCGGTCGCTCTTCGGCCCGGCGGGGCCGCTGCCCTGGCCGGTGGCCGCGGTCGACCGCGCCGCCGTGGAGTGGCCGCCCGGAAAGCCCTGGGTGGACAACCGCAAGTACGCCAACCTGGCCGCCCACTGGGCGGTCGGGGCGGCCCGGCTCGCCCTGCGGCAGGCCGGCCGCGACCCGGACAGCCCGGGCTGGGGCGACCCGGAACGCGGCGGCACCGTGATGGCCGTCGGCAGCACCGGCGACGAACTGGGCGACGTGATGCCCAGGCTCGCCGGGATGGCCCTGGACGACCCGCGCCCGCTCGCCACCCTGCTCTACGAGGAGGTGCCGGACTACTCCTACATCCGCGGCATCCCCTCCCAGCTCGGCCAGTTCGTCTGCATGGCGACGGGTTTCCGGGGCTCCAACGTCGCCGCCTACGGCGAGGTGGCGGCCGGCGGCCTGGGCGCGCTGGCGCTCGCGCTGCGGCTGCTGGAGAGCGGTGAACTGGACCGGGTGCTGGTGGTCGGCGTGGCCCCGCCGTCCTCCGTCACCGCGCTCCACTCCTTCGACCAGGACGAACCCATCGGCACCGAGGCCGCCCCGGGGCGGGGCCCGTTCGACGAGGAACGGGCCGGACCGCTGCTCGGCCAGGGCGCCGCCGCCGTCCTGCTGGAGCGGGCCGCCCCGGCGGACGCCCCGGCGCCCCGGGCCCTGGCCCGGCTGCTCGCCTGCGAGACGGTGGTCGCCGCCGACCGGGCGAGCGCGACCGGCCTGGCGGTGCGGGCGGCGCTCCGCCGGGCCGGCAGCCGGCCGGACCACTGGTGGGCGCACGGCTCGGGCTCGCCGGCCGCCGACCGGGAGGAGTGCTCGGCCGTCCTGCCCCAGGTCGGCGCCGTGCCGGTGACCAGCAGCAAGGGCACCCTGGGCCTCGCCCTGGAGTGCTCGGCACTGATCGACACCGCCCTCGCGGTCGAGTCGCTGCGCCGCGGCCAGCTGCCACCGGTCGGCCTGCTGCGCCGTCCCGACCCGCGACTCGGCGGCCCGGACACCGTGACCGGGGCGGCCCGTCCGGTGCCGGGGTCGGGCACCGCCCTGATCACCGGGATCGACCACGGCCGGAGCAGCGCCTCGGCCGGCGCCCTGGTGCTCGGCGGCGTCACCGGGGAGCCGGGCGACCAGCGGGCACGGGGGGAGGAGGAGCTGTGACGGACACCGTGACGGGAGCTGCGGCGGACGCTTTGACGGACGCTTTGACGGGCGAGGACATCGTGATCACCGGGATGGGTGTGGTCACTCCGATCGGCGCGACCGTGGAGGACTTCTGGGCGGCCAACCTGGCCGGCCGGTCGGGCGTGGTCGCCGAGGACCGGATGGACCTCGGCGGGCTGCCCTGCGGCTGGGCGGCCGGCCTGATCCCCGAGGACATCAGGAAGGAGGTGGCCGAACGCTGGGGCGGCCCGGACCGCACCTGGGGCGACACCCTGCTGCACAGCGTCGTGGACCAGGCGCTCACCGACGCGGGCATCACCGGCCCGGTCGGCGGCGAGGCCGCCGGACTGGTCTGGTCCCGGGTCTGGCCGGGGCCGAGCGGCTCCTTTCCGCAGGACTACGCGGTCCACTTCGGGGAGCTCGGCCGGCGGTACCGGCGGATCGGGAACGAGCCGGCCGCCGTGCTGGAGAACCTGCGGAGCCGGCGGCTGTCGGCGGAGGCCTCGGACCACTCGGCCTTTCCGGTCGAACTGGCCGGACGGCTGGGCGTGCCGCTGATCGCCTCCCGGGTGGAGGCCACCTGCTCGGGCGGCCTGCGCTCGATCGCCGAGGCGGTCCGGCTGCTGCGGCTCGGCCGGGTGGAGGTCGCCGTGGTCGCGGTCTCGGTCTCCCGCAACACCCAGTACGTGCTCTCCCAGTACGGGCAGCTGATGGCGTTGTCCCGGTGGAAGGGCGATCCGGCCCTCTCGTCGATGCCGTTCGACCGGCGCCGCTCCGGCATGGTGATCAACGAGTCCGCCGGGGCGCTGGTCCTGGAGACCGCGGGCCACGCCGCCCGGCGCGGCGCGGGGTCGCACGCGGTGGTCGGCGGCTGGGGCCTGGCGGTGGACACCACCCACATCACCGCGCCGCAGGTCGGCATGGTCGAGCGGGTGATGCGTACCGCGATCGCGGGCTCCGGGCTGACGCCGGACGACATCGACACCGTCAACGCGCACGGCACCTCCACCAAGCTCAACGACATCACCGAGGCCCGGGCGCTGCACCGGGTGTTCGGCGAGCGGACGGCGGAGCTCGACGTCTGCGCGGTGAAGTCGCTGACCGGGCACGGCTCGGCCGCGTCCGGGGTGGTGGAGACGGTGGCGGCGGCGCTCACCCTCACGCGGGGCGTCGTCCCGCCGGTGGTGACCTGCACCGAACCGGATCCGGCCTGCGCGGTGAAGACCTCGCTGACGCCGGTGGTGCGGCCGGTGGCGACGGTGCTGAAGAACTCCTTCGGCTTCGGCGGGCAGTACGCGTCCATGGTGTTCAAGCGCCCGGCGCAGCCCCGTCAGGCCCCGGTCCGGTGAGCGGCGCGAACGCGGTGGGCGCGGCGCGGCTGCCGGTCGAGGTGGTCGAACCGGTCGGCCGGCACCGGGCGACGGTCCTCTGGCTGCACGGGCTCGGCCAGGGCCCGGAGAGCCTGGTGGAGGTGGCCGACCGGTTGGGGTTGGATCGGGCGGGCATTCGGGGGGTCTTCCCGCAGGCGCCGCTGCGGCCGATCGGCCGGGTCTCCGGCGACCCGGTGCGGGCCTGGTTCGAACAGGACGTGTTCTCCCTGGAGAACCCGGGCCCGGCGTCGCTCCCCGGCGTGCTCGCCGTCGAACGGCGGCTGCGCGCGGTGCTGGACGAGGAGACCGCGCGGGTGGGGGCCGGACGGACGGTGGTCGCGGGGTTCTCGCAGGGGGCGCTGATGGCGCTGGTGCTGGCGCTGCGGTATCCGCAGCGGTTGGCGGGGCTGGCGCTGTACGCACCGTTCCTTCCGGACGAGGCGGTCCCGCTGCTGGCGTCGCGACGGTCGGCCGTCGCGGTGGACCTGCCGGTCTGGATCGGCCATGGTGCGTTCGACTGGATCATCCCGGAGAAGAGTGGGGCGAAGGTCCGGGACGTGCTGGCGGACTGGGGGCACCCGGTGGGCTGGCAGCGCTACCGAGCCGGCCACGAGGCGTTTGGAGGAGTGAAGCGCGCACTCCCGGACTTCCTCGAACGGGTCCTCGGCCCCACCGAGGACTGACCAGGATGACTGTCAGCGGGCCTCGCTCGAAACGAGCGAGGGCCGCTGGCGGTTAGGCGCGGTGGTCGAGTTCGCCGACTTTGATGGTGCGGAGGAGGTCGGCGAAGGCGGACCCGGTGGTGTGGAGGATGATGTCGCCGTCGTCGGACTCCCGGAGTTCGACCAGCCCGTTCATGGAGCGCACCTCGACGCAGTCATTACCTGAGCCGCTGAACGACGACTTCTGCCAGTTGATATCAGGCATCCTCGGCCTCTCACAGGGTTCGTGCAATCTTGTGGATCAGCTCGCGCGAGTCACTCTCGCTCAGTGCTGACTCCTCGGTGCGGCCGAAGATCGTTCGGTAGCTTGTCAGTTCGCTCACAGCATCGAGGTAGATGGATCCTCGGGACGACTCAAGCTCCACGGTGTCCAGCTCTGATACGGCACCGAACGCATAGGTGAGGTTTTCGACCGCTCCGGGAAACGTGCTGACATCGAACGGCACCACTCTGATCGTCATCCACGGTTGCTCGGAGTCCTCAAGGAGCGACTGAAGCTGCTCCTTCAGGATCTGGGAGCCGCCGAACCTCGTCCACAGCGCCGACTCGTAGATGAAGGCGGTCAGGGGCTTCTGGTCGCGCCGGAGGTCGTTCTTGCGTTGCACTCTGAAGGCCATGCGGGCCTCCAGTTCATGTCGCGGCAGAGGCGGAATCAGGCGGCCGAAGACAGAAGACGCGTAGCTGATGGTCTGGCACGGTCCGGGGATGTGAGTGAGGACCCAGATCATGAGCTCACGCGAGCTCTTCTCCAGTTCCGCGTTTTCGAGGAAGCCGTCCGGGATTGTCCCCCGATACTCCTCCCACCAGCCTCTCGACCGGTCTTGGAGCATGTCCTCAAGCGCGTCGACAAGAGGCGCATTCATGCACTTGCAGGCCGCAGCGAACGACTTCAACCGTTCGGGGCTCACGCCGACTTTGCCGGACTCCATCTGGCTGACCTGAGTCCTGTCGATTCCCAGCGCTTTGCAGAGTTGCGGAGCAGTGAGTCCGGCAGCCTCACGCATTCTCCGTAGCTCGGCACCTATGCGGCGCTGACGGAGGGTTGGGTTGCGTCGGGGCGGCATGGGTTCCTTCCTTGCCTTGGGTGATCCAAGTGTGCAGTGCGGCCCACGGGCGGGTCCACCTGCGCACCCAAGAGTGAACCTGGGCCGATTGTGTATCACGGGTGATTCGGTTGCTGTAGCGTCATCTCATCGATGTGCCGATGGTGCGTCAGTAATGCCTGTTCACAGGGCAGTAGGCGCCTGCTGCCCTTTTGCACCGCAGAGCAACCGGCTTCGGCCTGGCCTGGCTCACGGTGACGCTCTCCTCCCCACCTTGCCTCTCCCTCGGAGGTTTCTCATGCGTGCCTTCTGCCCGCCCGACTGGTCCACCGCCCGCGAGGAGCTGCGCGCCGCGCTCGCCCTCGCCTCCTGGCCCGACGACCTCATCGCGGACGCCGAACTCGCCCTCCACGAGCTGTACGTCAACGCCTGGCGCCACGCGGGCTGCCAGGCGCCGACCGTCGTGGTCGTCCTCCTGCCCACCCGCACCGTCCGCGTCTCCGTCGCCGACGACAGCCC
>NZ_JBHSOF010000073.1:0-31319 GCF_042656005.1 Kitasatospora misakiensis
CTTCCCCCAAGGGACTTTCACCCTCAAGCAATCGCCCATGCTGGGCGCACAACGGCCGTGGGGCCCGCTTGCACCGGGCCCCACGGCGTAGGTCGTGAGGTGGATCAGGCGTTCTGCTGCTTCGGCTCCTCGCCCGGCTGGTCGGTGACCGTGCGGTTCAGGACGGCGGAGTGGCCGATCACCGTGCCCGGCTTGCCCAGGTCGCCAGGCTCGACGATGACCTCGCGCTCGCCGAGGAAGTCGTGGGTCTTCGGGTCGAAGATCCACTCGGTGCGGGTGCCGCTGTCCACGTGCGCCACGGCCACGCCGTGGCGGCCCGAGGCGTCCACCGAGTCGTCGACCGCGGTGACGCCGGGGATCTTGGCGGCGGCGCGGTAGAGGGCGGCGCTGACGGCCGGCGGGGCGAGTTGCTCGCGCAGCAGGTCCCCGATGGTCGTGAAGGCCTCCTGGTCCGGGGTGTGGCCCTGGCCCTTGGTCTCGGCGTAGATCTTCTTCAGCAGCGCGTCCGGGTCGGTCGGCAGCGCGGCCAGGTACTGGTAGGTGGGCGCGCCCAGGCCCGGCCTGCCGATCGGGTCGAGCCAGAGGCCGCCGTCGGGGCGCGGCGTGGGGCGGGTGCCCCCCTCCTTGCGGGTGTCGGCCCCGTAGGACTTGCCCTCCTCCTTCAGCACACCCCACTGGCCGCCGTCCACCGAGAGCCAGATCTGGCGGCGGTGCGGCTTGTCGACGGTCGTCTCGCCGGTGGCCAGGTTGGTGTCCGCGAAGGACACCAGGCTGTCCACGTAGACGAACTGGTTCTTGCCGGGCTTCGGGTCGGGCTTGCCGGCCGCGGTGTCGGCGGCCTGGGTCAGCAGTTGGACGGCCGCGACCGGGGCGGCGTTCAGAGTGCTGCCGCCGCCCGGGGCCTTCGGCGCGGCGCCGTCGCCGCCTCCCGACAGGACCATCGCCAGCGCCAGACCGCCCGCCAGGGCCGGAACCGCGACCCACCCGAGCTTCCCCCGCCGGCCCCGCGCGGGCTTCGTCTCCCGGATCTCACTCATCAGATGTCCCCTCAACAGCCGGTGGCGGTCGGAGGAGAGTTCGGGCCGCGCCGGCGGCGGCAGCAGCCGGGCCAGCTCGGCACGCTCGTGCTCGTTCATCGGTTCGTCTCCCGTGTCGACCGGGCCGCATCGGTGCGGCCGAACCGTACCTGTCCGGCCCCCGTGCGGAGTTCCCGCCCGTTTCGCAACTCCTCCTCGGCCAGCGCCCGGAGCTTGGTACGGGCGCGCGAGAGTCGCGAACGCACCGTCCCGACCGGCACCCCGAGCGCCTCGGCGGCACTCGCGTAGTCGAGCCCGGCCCAGACGCAGAGGCCGAACACCTCCCGCTCGGCCTTCCGCAACCGGTTCAGCGCCCGCCGCGCGGCGGCGAGTTGGGCGCTGTCGTCCAGCCGCCCGACGAGTTCGTCGGCGAAGTCCGGCACGACGTCCCGGGGCGGCAGCCGCTCCATCGCGGCCTTGTGCCGCCGGGCCGCCCGGGCGGTGTTCCGCAGCACGTTGGCGGCGACCCCGAACAGCCAGGGCCGGACCGACTCCTCGCCCTCCCGCAGCGTCCGCCGCAGCCGCCAGGCCTCCAGGAAGGTCAGCTGGACGACGTCCTCGGCCACCGCCCAGTCCCCGGTGGCCCGCACCGCGTACCGGTACAGATCACCCGCCGCCTCGTCGAACAGCTCCCCGAACGCCCACTGATCGCCATCCCGTATCCGTCCCCGCTGCGACAGTTCCACACCCCCACCTGTCCGCACCGCACGCCCGGGTTCCCGGGATTCCCGGGTTCCCCAGAAAACGCGGCGGGCCCGCGTCCACCAGGACGCGGGCCCGCCGTTCACCGTACCGGCCTCGTCAGCGCATCGACCCCGTGCGGAGCAGGGTGCGGATGACGCGCATCGCGACCGAGAGGCTGGACAGCTCGTAGTTGTCCGAACCCCTTATGTCGTCGAGGGTGCTCTTCGCCCGGTTCAGCAGGGTGGCGTTGAGCTCCGCCCAGGCGGTGTACCGCTCCTCGGGGGTGGCGCCCTCGGGGCCGCAGGCCAGGATGTCGGCGGTCAGCGCCGCGTGGGCCGCGAAGAGGTCCTCGCGGATGGCGGCGCGGGCCATCGACGACCAGCGGTCGCCCCGGGGCAGCTCGATGATGCGGTCGAGCAGGTGGGTGATCTGCAGGCGGTCGGCGAGGTCGTAGTAGAGCTCGGCGACCTGGGCGACGTCCTTGCCGGACCGGTCCGCGACCTCGGTGATGTCCAGGGTCGGGAAGGTCGAGGAGAGGCCCGCGATCCGGGTGGCGAGCTCCTCCGGCACGCCGGCGCCGGCGAGGTCCTCGTTGATGCGCTCGAACCAGGCCAGGTCCTCGCCGCGCAGCGGCTTGGGCAGCGAGCCCCACACCTGGTTGACCCGGTCGTGGAAGAACTCGATGGTGCCGGCGATGTCCAGCGGCTGGCGCCGGTTGTTGAGCATCCACCGGGTGGCGCGCTCGACCAGACGGCGCGAGTGCAGCCGCATCCTGGTCTGCGCCCGGGCCGGCACCCGGTTGTCCAGGCCCTCGATCTCGGACCAGATCTCCTCCAGGCCGAAGACGGCCCGGGCGGCGGTGTGGGTGCGGGCGACCTCCTCGTAGGTCGCGCCGGTCTCCTCCTTCAGGCGGAAGGCGAAGGTGCAGCCGCCGCGGTTGATCGTGTCGTTGACGATCAGCGTGGTGATGATCTCGCGGCGCAGCGGGTGCCGGTCGATCTGCTCGGCGAACCGGGCCCGCAGCGCGCTGGGGAAGTACTCGTGCAGCGCGGTGCGGAAGAACGGGTCGTCGGGCAGGTCGGTGGCGAGCAGCTCGTCGGCCAGGGTGATCTTGGTGTAGGCGAGCAGCACCGACAGCTCGGGCTGGGACAGGCCCCGGCCGTTCTGCTGGCGCTCGCGGATCTGCCGCTCGGTGGGCAGGAACTCCAGGCCCCGGTCGAGCTGGCCGTGCGCCTCCAGGCGGTTGATCATCCGGGAGTGGACGTTGACCATGCTGTGCGCCTGGGCGACGGCGTTGGCCAGCACCACGTTCTGCGCGTAGTTGTTGCGCAGCACGAGGTGGCCGACCTCGTCGGTCATCTCGGCGAGCAGGGTGTTGCGCTGCTTGACCGTCATGTCGCCGTCGGCGACCACCTGGTTGAGCAGGATCTTGATGTTGACCTCGTGGTCCGAGGTGTCCACGCCGGCCGAGTTGTCGATGGCGTCGGTGTTGATCCAGCCGCCGGTGCTGTCCGGGCCGCCGGAGGCCGCGTACTCGATGCGCCCGAGCTGGGTGCAGCCGAGGTTGCCGCCCTCGCCGACGACGCGGGCGCGGAGCTGCTCGCCGTTGACCCGGATGGCGTCGTTGGCCTTGTCGCCGACCTCGGCGTTGGTCTCGGTGGCGGCCTTGACGTAGGTGCCGATGCCGCCGTTCCAGAACAGGTCGACGGGCGCCTGCAGGATCGCCTTCATCAGCTCGGCGGGGGTGAGCCGGGAGTCGGAGACCCCGAGCGCGGCCCGGACCTGCGGGGTGAGCTGGATCGACTTGGCACTGCGCGGGAAGACCCCGCCGCCGGCCGAGATCAGCGACTTGTCGTAGTCGTCCCAGGAGCTGCGGGGCAGCTCGAAGAGGCGGCGGCGCTCGGCGTAGGAGGCGGCCGCGTCCGGGTTCGGGTCGAGGAAGATGTGGCGGTGGTCGAAGGCGGCGAGCAGGCGGATGTGCTCGCTGAGCAGCATGCCGTTGCCGAAGACGTCGCCGGACATGTCGCCGATGCCGACGACGGTGAAGTCCTCGGTCTGGGTGTCGACGCCGAGCTCGCGGAAGTTGCGCTTGACGGACTCCCAGGCGCCGCGGGCGGTGATGCCCATCCCCTTGTGGTCGTAGCCGGCCGAGCCGCCGGAGGCGAAGGCGTCGCCCAGCCAGAAGCCGTAGGACTCGGCGACCCCGTTGGCGATGTCGGAGAAGGTCGCGGTGCCCTTGTCCGCGGCGACCACCAGGTAGGTGTCGTCCTCGTCGTGGCGGACCACGTCGGCCGGGTGGACGACCTCGCCGCCGACCAGGTTGTCGGTGATGTCCAGCAGCGCCGAGATGAACGTCTTGTAGGACGAGATGCCCTCGGCCAGCCAGGCGTCCCGGTCCACCGACGGGTCCGGCAGCTGCTTGGCGACGAAGCCGCCCTTGGCGCCGACCGGCACGATGACGGTGTTCTTCACCATCTGCGCCTTGACCAGGCCGAGGATCTCGGTGCGGAAGTCCTCGCGCCGGTCGGACCAGCGCAGACCACCGCGGGCGACCTTGCCGAAGCGCAGGTGCACGCCCTCGACCTGCGGCGAGTAGACCCAGATCTCGAACGCCGGGCGCGGGGCCGGCAGGTCCGGGATGGCCTTCGGGTCGAACTTCATCGACACGTAGGAGTGCCACGCGCCGGAGCCGTCGTGCTGGAAGAAGTTGGTCCGCAGGGTGGCCTTGATGAGGTGCAGGAAGGAGCGCAGGATGCGGTCCTCGTCCAGCGAGACGACCTCGTCCAGCGCGCCGGACAGCTCCTCGACGATCCCCTCGGTCAGCTCGGCGGCGCCCTGCTGGTGGCTGGGGCTGAGCCGGGCCTCGAAGAGGTTCACCAGCAGGCGGGTGGTGTGGGTGTTGTTGCGGAGCGCGTCCTCCATGTAGTCCTGGGAGAACGTGGAGCCCGCCTGCCGCAGGTACTTGGCGTACGTGCGCAGCATCATCGCCTGGCGCCAGGTCAGCCCGGCGGTCAGGACCAGCTCGTTGAAGCCGTCGTTCTCGGCCTTGCCGGTCCAGGTGGCGGCGAAGGTCTCCTGGAAGCGCTCGCGGGCCTCGTCGGTCAGCTCGACGGCCTCGCGCAGCCGCAGGCCGAAGTCGTAGACCCAGGCGGTGGTCTGGTCGGAGCGGGTCAGCGCGTACGGGTGCTCGTCGAGCACCTCGACGCCCAGGCGCTGCAGGACCGGCAGGACCTCGGTCAGCGAGATCGGGCCGCCCACCCGGTAGATCTTGAAGCGGCGCTCGTCGTCGCCGGCGCCGACCGGCTGGTAGAGGTTCAGCCGGAAGTCGCCCTCGCCGTGCAGCGACTCGATCTGCTTGAGGTCGGCGACGGCGGTGCGCGCGGTGAAGTCGGCGCGGTAGCCGTCGGGGAAGGCGTTGGCGTACTTGCGGGCCAGCTCGGCGGCCTTCTCCTCGCCCAGCTCGATGTGCAGCTGGTCGTTGAAGCCGTCCATCCAGAACCGGGCGGCCTCGGCCAGCTTGGCCTCGATCCGCTCGACCTCGGCGTCGGTGAGGTGCGGCAGCTCGCTGCCGGGGGTGACCCGGACGACGAAGTGCAGACGGGTCAGCACCGACTCGGTGGCGTACACCGTGTAGTCGATGGTGGCGCCGTTCAGCTCCTCCTTGAGGATGTCGGTGAGCAGCAGCCGGATCCGCGTGGTGTAGCGGTCGCGCGGCAGGTAGATGAACGCGGAGAAGTAGCGCCCGTACTCGTCCTGGCGCAGGAAGAGGCGCAGCTTACGGCGCTCCTGCAGGTAGAGCACGCTGGTGGCGATGGAGAGCAGTTCGGAGGCCGGGGTCTGGAAGATCTCGTCCCGCGGGAAGGTCTCCATGATCTGCAGCAGGTCGCGGCCGTCGTGGCTCTCGGTGGAGAAGCCGGAGTCGACGATGACGTCCTGGACCTTGCGGCGGACGACCGGGATCCGGCTGACCGACTCGGTGTAGGCGGCGGCCGAGAACAGGCCGAGGAAGCGGCGCTCGCCGACGACCTCGCCGTTGGCGTCGAACTTCTTCACGCCGACGTAGTCGAGGTAGGAGGGGCGGTGCACGGTCGCCCGGCTGTTGGCCTTGGTGAGGACGAGCAGCTTCTTCTCGTGGGCCTTGGCGCGCACCGGCGCGGAGAGCCGGCCGAAGGCCTCGCTGACGGCGTGGTGCTGGTCGTCGTGGCCGATCGGGTCGGAGCGCAGGATGCCGAGGCCGGTCCCGGCGACGGCCTTGAGGACCTCCTCGCCCTCGTGCTCGACCAGGTCGTACTCGCGGTAGCCGAGGAAGGTGAAGTGGTCGTCGGCGAGCCAGCGCATGAGCTCCCAGGCCTCGCCGACCTCCTGCTCGGGCAGGCCGGCCGGGGGCTGCTCGGCGAGCTCGTCGGCCAGGCGCAGCGCGGAGTCGCGCATCTTGCCCCAGTCCTCGACGACCTCGCGGACGTCGCCGAGCACCCGGCGCAGGCCGGTCTCGATCTCGCGCAGGTCGTCGCGGTCGGTCTCGCGGTCGATCTCGACGTGCATCCACGACTCGACGGTCGCGTCGGCCGGGTACTCGGTGCCGGCCGCCTGGCTGCGGGCGCAGGCGTCGACGTCGAGGATCTCCAGCAGCTTGCCGGTGATGTCACGGCGGACGACCAGCTGGGGGTGGATGACGACGTGGATCGCGCGGTCCTGGCGGGACAGCTCGTTGGTGACCGAGTCGACCAGGAACGGCATGTCGTCGGTGACGACCTCGACCACGGTGTGGCCGCAGGACCAGCCGTTCTCCTCGACCGAGGGGGTGTGCACCCGCACCTCGGCGGTGCCCTGCGGGCGCTTGAGGCCCAGGCGGTAGTGCGAGGCGGCCGCGCCGTAGACGTCGACCGGGTCGCGGTCGACGAGGTCGTCGGGCGCCGTGTGGAGGTAGTAGTGGTGCAGGTACGCGGACAGAGCGCCGTTGCTCAGCCCCTCCCCCGGCGCCGCTCCCCCCACCTGGCTGTTCTCAGCGGCTGCTGCTGCCTTCCTGAGCAGTTCGGCCTTGGCTGCGTCCAGCTTGGTCTGCATGACTTCTTGGCTCCTGTCGCGCGCCGTTGCGTGACTCGGTGGTGGTCTCGGTGTGCACCGCCGGGTCTTCCGCAATCCTGCCGCACCATCCTGCCGAAAAGGAGCCATGGCACGCATGGAACACCTCTGCAGCGGGTAGGACGAGACGTTCGGCCTGCGGAGCCACCCGACGACGCCAGCCAGCCTAACGGGCTCAATCGAAGGTGTCAGGGGACAAGCAGGCGCAAACTTGCAGGAAGAACGGGCCGTCCTGGACAGCTTGTCCAATCACCCTGCCGGTTTGCGCCGAAAGCCGAAACTTCGTGCGGAGACCGTGTGCGGAGCGTGGACGTTCAGCCCATGTGCGGGTGAACGTGGGTGGTCGGCGGCACGAACGTCTCCTTGATCGACCGGGCCGAGGTCCACCGCAGCAGGTTCTGCGGCGCGCCCGCCTTGTCGTTGGTGCCGGACGCCCGGCCGCCGCCGAACGGCTGCTGGCCGACCACCGCGCCGGTCGGCTTGTCGTTGATGTAGAAGTTCCCGGCGGCGAACCGCAGCGCCTCCACGGCCTGCGCGATCGCGTAGCGGTCCTGGGCGACCACCGCGCCGGTCAGCCCGTACGGCGCGCCCCGGTCGACCCGGCCGAGGACGTCCTCCCAGCGGGAGTCCTCGTAGACGTGGACGGCAAGGATCGGGCCGAAGTACTCGGTGCGGAACATCTCGTTGCGGTGGTCCGAGGAGACCAGCACGGTGGGGCGGACGAACCAGCCGATCGCGTCGTCGTACTGGCCGCCGGCCGCCAGCTCCACCGTCGGGTCGGCCTTGGCCCGCTCGATCGCGTCCCGGTTCCGCTCGAACGCGCGCCGGTCGATCAGCGCGCCCATGAAGTTCGACAGGTCGGTGACGTCGCCGACGGCCAGCGCGTCCACCTCGGCGAGGAAGTCGTCCTTGATCCGCTGCCAGACGCTGCGCGGCAGGTAGGCGCGGGAGAGCGCCGAGCACTTCTGGCCCTGGTACTCGAAGGCGCCGCGGATCAGGGCGGCCTTGAGGATCCCCGGGTCGGCCGAGCGGTGCGCCAGCAGGAAGTCCTTGCCGCCGGTCTCGCCGACGATCCGCGGGTACGTCCGGTAGCCGGCGATGTTGGCGCCGATCGTCTGCCAGAGCGACTGGAAGGTCGCCGTGGAGCCGGTGAAGTGCAGTCCGGCCAGCGCCGGATCGGCCAGGGCCACCGCGGACAGCTGCTGCCCGTCGCCGGTGACCAGGTTGATCACCCCGGGCGGCAGTCCGGCCGCCTCCAGCAGCCGCATCAGGTGGTGCGCGGCCAGCGTCTGGGTCGGCGCCGGCTTCCACACCACCGTGTTGCCCATCAGCGCGGGCGCGGTCGGCAGGTTCCCGGCGATCGCGGTGAAGTTGAACGGCGTGACCGCGTAGACGAAGCCCTCCAACGGGCGGTGGTCGGTCCGGTTCCAGACCCCCGGCGAGGAGACCGGCTGCTCCGCGAGGATCCGCCGGGCGAAGTGGACGTTGTACCGCCAGAAGTCGATCAGCTCGCAGGCCGAGTCGATCTCCGCCTGCTGGACGGTCTTGGACTGGCCGAGCATGGTCGCCGCGTTGAGGGTCTCCCGCCACGGCCCGGCCAGCAGGTCGGCGGCGCGCAGGAAGACCGCCGCCCGGTCGTCGAAGGACAGCCCGCGCCACTCCCGCCCGGCCGCCAGCGCGGCGTCCACGGCGGCCCGGGCGTCCTCCCGGGTGGCGTTGCCCAGCACCCCCAGCTTCGCCGCGTGGTGGTGCGGCTGGACGACGTCGATCCGCTCGCCGCCGCCGAACCGCTGCTCGCCGCCGATGGTCATCGGCAGCGGGATCGGCTCGGCCGCCAGCTCGTCCAGCCGGCGCACCAGACGCTCCCGCTCCGGGCTGCCGGGCGCGTAGCCGAGCACCGGCTCGTTGCCCGGGACCGGGACGTCGGTGACTGCGTCGATGGGCATGGCGGGCTCCGCTCCTCGTCACGGCGGCCGGCCCGTTCCGACGACGGGCCCGGCACCCGTCCAGCCTGAGCGGCCCGGGGCCGCCCCGCCCTCCCGGACACGCCAACGGTGGACGTGGCGCGCGCCACGCCCGCCACATCGTGTGGGGTGTCTCGGCGTGCCTCAGCCGGCGAGCCGGCCGGCCAGCTCCACCGCCTCCGCCAGGGTGTCCACCACCGGCACCCCGACCGGCTCCAGCTTCTCCCGGGTGTGCGAGCCGCCGGTGTACAGCACGGCGTGCGCGCCCGCGTTCAGCGCGGCCAGCGCGTCGTCCGCCGCGTCCCCGATCAGCACGGTGCGGGCCGGGTCCACCCACTCGCCGAGCTCCGCGAGGTGCCGGACCAGGTGCTCGGCCTTCTGCCCGCCGGCCGGGCCGCTGCGCCCGTCCACCCGCAGGAACTGGCCGGTCAGGCCGAAGCCCTCGACGATCGGGACCAGCCGGTCGTGCTCGTACATGGACAGCAGCGACTGGCTGTGCCCGGCCGCCCGCCAGGCGTCCAGCAGCTCACGGACGCCGTCGGTGAGGCCGCAGGCGACGCTCAGCCGGTGGTAGTGGTCGTGGAACGCGTCGTCCAGGAGCAGCCACTCGGCGTCGGAGGGCATCCGGCCGAGCAGCCGCTGGTAGAACCGGGGGATCGGGATCTCGTACTGCTCGCGGTACTCCTGCAGCGTCATCGGCCCGACGCCGATGGTCGCGAACGCGGCGTTGCTCGCCCCGAGCACCGCTTCCATGTCGTGGAAGAGCGTTCCGTTCCAGTCCCAGACGATATGAGTGCGCACGGGTGAACGGTAACGCCGGGCGCGGCCGGACCGGTAGGACGGGGCTCACGGGCCCGGCGGGCACCGGCGCGGACCGGCACGGACCGGCGCGGACCGGCGCGGACCGGCACGGACCGGCGCGGACCGGCACGGACCGGCGCGGACCGGCGCGGACGGCTCCGGCAGGCGTCCTCCGGCGGGCGGCGGGGCGGCTCAGGCCAGCAGGGCGGTGATCTCCTGGGTGGCGAACCAGAGCAGGTCGTGGTCCTCGGCGCCGTCCACGGTGAACTGGGCGTCCTGGTCGCCCGCGTCCGCCGCCGTCACCGCCTCGACCGCCGCCGCCACGTCGGCCACCACGTCGCGGTCGGCGACGTCGGCGTGCACCGAGGCCGCCTTGGCCAGCTTGACCGGTCCGGCCAGCACCACGCGCCCGAGCGAGGCCTGGTCCTGGTACTCGTCACCGGGGAACGGCCGCACGGCCGAGTCGGCGATGTCGAGCGCGACCACGACGCGGCGGCGCGGGGCGTCCGGCTCGGCGGCCAGCAGGCGGAGCGAGGACTGGGCGGCCCGGTTGAGCGCCGCGTACTCCAGCTCCTCCAGGTCGTCGCTGACGTACCACTCGCGCAGCGCGGGGGTCACGGCGTAGGCCGCGGACTGGTCCAGCGCGCCGCCCGCGTGCGCCGCCGCCAGGCCGGTCAGGGTGGTGGGCACGTACACGCGCATCGGTGGCACTCTCCGGTTCGTCCAGTGGCGCAGCTTCCAGCGCCCCAAGAATAAGCGCCGGACGCGGCGCCGTGATCACCCGCGCACCGACGGCCCGTCCGCCTGCCGCTTCCAGGGGGCTCAGCGAGGCTCGGCGGGGGTTTCCAGGGCCCGGCGGCAGGTCTCCAGCGCGCTCTCCAGGACGGGGCCGCGGCGGGCCGGGTCCATCATGTTGGGCCCCATCACCGCCAGGTCCGCCGGGGTGGGCGCGAGCAGGTGCACCCGGACGCCGCTCGCCCGCAGCAGACCGGCCTCGCGCAGCAGCTGCCTGGTCACCGCCCGGCGGTAGCGGCCGACCAGCTGGGCGAGCACCCCGCGCGGAAGGTCGCGCCGGCGCCGGGCGCGCGTGGATCCGGACGCGCCCGCGCCGGGCTCCGACCGCCCCGGCGGATCGCGCCGCAGCGCCATCGGGGCCAGCACGTAGACCTCGTCGAGGCCCCGGTCGAGCAGCAGGTCGGCGTTGGTGGCCGACCAGCAGCCGCCGTCCACGTAGTCCGCGCCGCCCACCCGGACGGGGGCGAACCAGCCGGGGATCGCGCAGGAGGCCGTCACCGCCTCGTCGACGCGGGCGGGTGGCGCGCCCAGGTCCCCGAAGACCACCCGGTGGCCGCTGCGGTAGTCCACGGCGACGACCCGCAGCGCCGAGCCCGCCGCCCGGCCCCCGTCCGGCCTTTCCCCGTCCGGCCCGTCCTCGTCGGGCTGGCCGTCCCCGGCCAGGACGGCCCCGTCGAACAGGCCGCTCACCAGGGCGCCGACCGGCTCCAGCGACCCGCGGCCGTGCGGCGCCATCGCCGAGACCATGGTGAGCAGCGGGTACTCGCGCGGGTGCCGCACGGCGTCCCGCAGCAGCCGCGGCGAGCCGATGCCCGCCCGGGGCCGCGGCGGCAGCGCGCCGCCGACCGCCGTGTCGTAGTCGAAGTCGACCCCGGCCAGCGGGCCGGAGGTGATCGGCAGGCCCCGCTGGTGGTCGCGGAGCTGGTCCGCGCCGACCCCGGCGGCCAGCAGCGCGCCGAGGATCGCGCCCGCGGAGGTGCCGAGCAGCACCTCCACGTCCCCCGCCGGGCGGCCGGTGGCCTCCTCGACCGCGCAGAGCGCGCCGATCGTCCAGGCCGCGCCGAGCATGCCCCCGCCGCCCAGCACCAGGCCGCGCCGGGGCGCGCCACCGGTCGGCGGCGGCGCCGGACGCGCCCCGGATACCCATGTCGTCATGCCGGCCGCCTGTCGTCGTCGGGGCGGTACTGGTCGGGGACGGGTGCGCCAGTGGCGACCGACCCGGCTCCGATCTTCGATCCTGCGCGTCCATCCGCCGGGGACGCAACGCCCGTCCCGGCGAATCCGACCGTCCTCTTTCGGGCTTTCCCGCCCTCCCCGGCGCGTCAACCCCGTGCCCACGGGGGTAGCGGCCGACCCGCCGCCGCACGGGGTGGATCACCCGGATAGGTGAACTTTCGGGCGGTCCGGGAGCCCGCCGCAAAGCCGTTGCCGCCCCGCGCGGGCGACCGCTAACAAGGTTCCGTCCGTACCCGCACCAGCACCTGGGCGGCATCGTCCGCCTCGTCCAGGCCCCGCCCGTCCAGCCCGCCCCCGTCCAGGCCCCGCGCCGACCGCCGCTCCGAGGAAGGCCCATGACCACGTGCCCGCACCGCGCCGCTCCGCCCCTCGCCCCGCCCGCCGTGCTGTCGGCGCGCCCGTACCGCTCGCGCGGCACCGCCCGGGACCACCACCCGACCACCGAGCCGCGGCGCCCCCGCCGCCCCCGGGCCGGCTGCGCCGGCGGACCGGGCCGCGACCCGCGGGACGGCCTGAGTGCCCGGTTCGCCCACCGGCTGGTGGAGGTGCTGACCGGCGCCCGGCCGTCCGGCCAGCTGCTGCGTCACACCACCCTGGACTGCTACGGCCAGCTCTCCGCCCTGGTCCGGGCCGGCACGCTGCGCGGGACGCGCGGCGGCGAGCGGCCGCGGCTCGGCCCGGTGCACGACCGCTCGCCCGCGCCGGGCGCCGTCGAGGCCTGTGTCCGGGTCGACCTCGGCAGCCGGCACCACATGGTGGCGTTCCGGCTGGAGCCGCGCGGACCGTCCGGCCAGTGGCAGTGCACCGCCGTGGAGGCCCGGTGAGCCGCCCCGTGCCCCGCCCGTGGGCGTGGCCGTCCCCGCCGCCGTGCGGCCCCGCAGAGCCGTCCGCGCCGCCGTCCCCGCTCCCCTGCGCGGGCCCGGGAACGGCGCCGGGCGCCGCCCCCGCGAGGGAACGGCGCCCGGTCCGGCGGCGGGCCGGTCCGACGAGCGGACCGGCCGGCCCCGCCTCAGCTCTTGCGGCGGCGGCCCTTGGCCGACTTGGCGGCCTTGCGGCGCTCGGCGCGGGTCAGACCGTCGCCCTCGTCCTCGGCGCCGATGTCCTCGAAGTCGCCCTCGACGACACCGCCGCCGACCTCCTCCGAGGGGGCCGTGTAGTGCAGCCGCTGGGGCTTGGGGGCCTCCAGGCCCTTGGCCTTGATCTCCGGACGGGCGGAGTCCTTCTCCAGCTTGTCGAGCATCACCTGGGTGTCCTCGACCGGGACCTCCTCGACCTGCTGCTCGACCTGGACCTCCAGGTTGAACAGGTAGCCGACGGACTCCTCCTTGATGCCCTCCATCATCGCGGTGAACATGTCGAAGCCCTCGCGCTGGTACTCGACCAGCGGGTCGCGCTGCGCCATGGCCCGCAGGCCGATGCCCTCCTGGAGGTAGTCCATCTCGTAGAGGTGCTCGCGCCAGCGGCGGTCCAGCACCGAGAGGACGACGCGGCGCTCCAACTCGCGCATGATCTCCTCGCCGAGCTGGTCCTCACGGGCGCCGTACTGGCCCTGGACGTCCTCCTGGATGACCTTGGTGAGGAACTCCGGGGTGAGGCCCGCGGTGCCGCCGGCCTCCTCCTCCAGCTCCGCGAGGTCCAGGGTGACCGGGTAGAGCTGCTTGAGCGCGGTCCAGAGCTTGTCGAGGTCCCAGTCGTCCTCGAAGCCCTCGCCGGTGGCGGCCCGGACGTACGCCTCGACGGTGTCGTCCATGAAGTGGCCGACCTGCTCCTGCAGGTCCTCGCCCTCCAGGACGCGGCGGCGCTCGCCGTAGATGACCTCGCGCTGGCGGTTCAGCACCTCGTCGTACTTGAGGACGTTCTTGCGGATCTCGAAGTTCTGCTGCTCGACCTGGGTCTGCGCGGAGGCGATGGCCCGGGTGACCATCTTCGACTCGATCGGCACGTCCTCGGGCACGTTGGCCATCGAGAGCACGCGCTCGACCATGCCGGCCTTGAACAGGCGCATCAGGTCGTCGCCGAGCGACAGGTAGAAGCGGGACTCGCCCGGGTCGCCCTGACGGCCGGAGCGGCCGCGCAGCTGGTTGTCGATCCGGCGGGACTCGTGCCGCTCGGTGCCGAGGACGTAGAGGCCGCCGGCCTCCTTGACCTCGTCCTGCTCCGCCTTCACGGCCGCCTTGGCCTTCTCCAGCGCGGCCGGGAACCCGGCCTCGTACTCCTCCGGGTTGTCGACCGGGGTGATCCCGCGCTGGGCCAGCTCGGCCGCCGCGAGGTGGTCGGCGTTGCCGCCGAGCATGATGTCGGTCCCGCGGCCGGCCATGTTGGTGGCGACCGTGACGGCGCCCTTGCGGCCCGCCTGGGCGACGATCTGCGCCTCGCGCTCGTGGTGCTTGGCGTTCAGCACCTCGTGCGGGATGCCGCGCTTGCGCAGCTCCTGCGACAGGTACTCGGACTTCTCGACCGACACGGTGCCGACCAGCACCGGCTGGCCCTTCTCGTGCTTCTCGGCGATGTCCTCGACCACGGCGGCGAACTTGGCCGGCTCCGACTTGTAGATCAGGTCGGGCTGGTCGATGCGCAGCGGGGTCTTGTTGGTGGGGATCGGCACCACACCGAGCTTGTAGATCTGGTGGAACTCGGCCGCCTCGGTGGTACCGGTACCGGTCATACCGGCCAGCTTGTCGTACAGGCGGAAGAAGTTCTGGAGGGTGATGGTGGCCAGGGTCTGGTTCTCGTTCTGGACCTCCACCCCTTCCTTGGCCTCGATCGCCTGGTGCATGCCCTCGTTGTAGCGGCGGCCGGCCAGGATACGACCGGTGTGCTCGTCGACGATCATGACTTCGCCGTTCATGACGACGTAGTCCTTGTCGTTCTTGTAGAGCTCCTTGGCCTTGATGGCGTTGTTCAGGAAGCCGACGAGCGGGGTGTTCACCGACTCGTAGAGGTTGTCGATGCCGAGGTAGTCCTCGACCCGGGTGACGCCCTCCTCCAGGATGCCGACGGTGCGCTTCTTCTCGTCGACCTCGTAGTCGCGGTCGATCTTCAGGCGCAGCACCAGCTTGGCGAAGTCGGCGTACCACTTGGTCGCCTGGTCGGCCGGGCCGGAGATGATCAGCGGGGTGCGGGCCTCGTCGATGAGGATCGAGTCGACCTCGTCGACCACGGCGAAGTTGTGGCCGCGCTGGACGAGTTCGTCCTTCGACCAGGCCATGTTGTCGCGCAGGTAGTCGAAGCCGAACTCGTTGTTGGTGCCGTACGTGATGTCCATCGCGTACTGACGCTTGCGCTCGGCGGGCGTCATGCTGCCGAGGATCACGCCGACCTCGAGGCCGAGGAAGCGGTGCACCCGGCCCATCCACTCCGAGTCGCGCTCGGCGAGGTAGTCGTTGACCGTGATGAGGTGCACGCCCTTGCCGGTCAGCGCGTTCAGGTACGCGGGCAGGGTGCCGACGAGGGTCTTGCCCTCACCGGTGCGCATCTCGGCGACGTAGCCGTGGTGCAGCGCGGCGCCGCCCATGAGCTGGACGTCGTAGTGCCGCTGGCCGAGCACGCGCTTGGCGGCCTCACGGACGGTGGCGAACGCCTCGGGGAGGATGTCGTCCAGCGACTCGCCGTCGGCGAGCCGCTGCTTGTACTCGTCGGTCAGCGCGCGAAGCTCGGCGTCGGTGAGGTTGACGAAGTCCTCTTCGATGGAGTTGACCTGGGCGGCAATCCGCTGCAGCTTACGAAGGATCTTGCCTTCGCCGGCGCGCAGGATCTTGTCGAAGACGGACACGTGAGCGGGCTCCTTGCCTGTATTGGCACTGGACGACTGCACGGCGGATCCACCCCACCGCACGGGCCATCGTATGCGAGGAGCCCAAGGCCCCGGGAGGTGCGTCAGCACGGTATTCCCGTGTCACCCCCCCGAGCACATGCTCCGATAGCCTTCCCCACCGGGACAAACCGGGCAGGTGTCCGGAGAGTTGGACGCGCCGACCCGTTAATCGGATGCTCGGATTCATCGCAGCGCGGAATAATTCGTTCATGGAAGAAAGCCCCGAAGAACGCGCCGACGAGCAGATCGGCCCGCAGATCGGCCCGCGGGCCGCCGCCGGCACGCCCACCGCGGGCTCCGTCCGGGAACCGGTCGTCCTCACCACCGAGCGCCTGGTCCTGCGCGCTCCGTGCGAGTCGGACATCGACGCGATCCTCGCCGCCTGCCAGGATCCGGAGATCCAGCGCTGGACGATCGTTCCGAGCCCGTACCGTCGCGAGGACGCCGAATACTTCGTGCGCGACCTCGCGGCGAACGGCTGGCGGACCGGCGAGAACCTGGTCTGGTGCGTGTTCGAGCGCGAAACCGGCGCGCTGGTCGGCAGCCAGGGGCTGACGGTCTCCACGAGCCGGCCGGGCACGGCCGAGATCGGCTGGTGGGCGGCCAAGGAGTTCCGCGGCCGCGGCTACACCGCGGAGGCGGCCGGCGCGGTGGCCCGCTACGGCCTGGCCGAACTGCGCCTGCGCCGGCTGGAGTGGCTCGCCTACGTGGGGAACGTCGGCTCCCGCGCGGTGGCCGAGAAGGTCGGCTTCCGGTTCGAGGGCACCCTGCGCGCGTACGCCGAGCAGCGCGGACGGTTCCACGACTCGTGGATCGCCTCACTGCTGCCCGGCGACCTCGCCGACCGCACCGACACCGGCCGCCCCACCGACACCGGCCGCCCCACCGACGCCTGAGCACAGCCGACCGACCGCGCCCGCCCTCCCGGAGCCCAAAGCCCCGGCCGGGCGGGCGGGTTGTCAGTGGCAGGCTCTAGGCTCGCCGGCATGACCGCCTTGTCTTCCCTTCCCGCACCGGTGGCCACCCTCGGCGCCGACGACGCCCGCAGGATCGCCCTGCGCGCCCAGGGCCTGCTCGGCGCGCCGGACCGCCGCGGCGGCGTGCGCGGAGTGCTGCGCCGGCTCGGCGCCGTCCAGCTCGACACCATCTCGGTGCTGGCCCGCTCCCACGAACTCGTCCCGTACGCCCGGCTCGGCGCGGTCGGCCGCCCGGCGATCGAGACGGCGTACTGGGGCTCCGGCGCGAGCTTCGAGTACTGGTCGCACGCGGCCTGCGTGCTGCCGGTCGAGGAGTGGCCGCTGTTCGCCTTCCGGCGCCGCCGCTACCGCGCCAAGGCGCACGTCTGGGGCAAGCAGGCGGACGCGGCGACGTACCGCTCGGTGCTGGACAAGCTGCGCGCCGAGGGCCCGCTCACCTCCACCGAGCTGGGCGGCGCCAAGAAGACCGCCGACTGGTGGGACTGGTCGGACACCAAGATCGCCGTGGAGCGCGCGCTGGCCTTCGGCGACGTGGTCTGCACCGAGCGCCGGAGCTGGAAGCGCGTCTACGCGCTGGCCGAACAGGCCATCCCCGCCGATCTCTTCGCCGCCGAGCCGGACGACGCGGAGTGCCTGCGCACCCTGGTCGCCCAGTCCGGCGCGGCCCTCGGTGTGGCCACCCGGGCCGATCTCGCCGACTACCACCGGCTGCGCGTCGACCAGCTGGACGCGGTGCTGGCCGACTCCGGCCTGGTCCCGGTCGAGGTGGCCGGCTGGGGCCCGAACGGCGCCCCGGGCGCGGCCTGGGCCGACCCGGCGGCACTCGCCGCGACGCCGCGCGGCCGGCACCGCAGCACCCTGCTCTCGCCGTTCGACTCCCTGATCTGGGACCGCCCGCGCACCGAGCGGATCTTCGGCATGCTCCACCGGCTGGAGGCCTACACCCCCAAGCACAAGCGGGTGCACGGCTACTTCGCGATGCCGCTGCTGACCGGCGGCCGGCTCGTCGGCCGGGTCGACCCGGCCCGCGAGGGGCGGACCCTGGTGGCGCGTCAGATCTCGCTGGACTCGCCCCGGCATGTGGAGGCGCTGGCCGACGCGCTGCGCGAGGCCGCGGGCTGGGTGGGCTGCGACAGCGTCCGGGTCGAGGCGCTGCAGGACGAGTCGCTGCGCCCGGCGCTGGAGCGGCTACTGGCCTGAGGCCGCCGCCGAGGCTGATCGGTGACCGTGGGCCCCCGCGGTCACGGTTCACCGATCGCCGATCACCCTATTTCGAGGATCTTCTCCCGCATCGCGTACACCACGGCCTCCATCCGGGAGTGCAGCTGGAGCTTCTCCAGGATGTTGCGCACGTGGTTCTTCACGGTGTTCTCGCTGATGAACAGCTCCTTGGCGATCTCCCGGTTGTTCATCCCGGTGGCCACCAGCTTCAGCACCTCCAGCTCCCGGTCCGTCAGCCGCGGCGCGGGCACCAACTCCCTTTCGTCGGAGCGGCGCTGGATCATCGACTTGAACTCGGTGAGCAGCTTGGACGCCATCGACGGGCTGATCTGGGACTGCCCGTCGGCGACCGCGCGGATCGCGGTGGCGACCTCGTCGGTGGAGATCTCCTTGAGCAGGTAGCCGGTGGCACCCGCCTTGATCGCCTCGTAGAGGTCGGCCTCCTCGTCGCTTATCGTCAGCATGATGATCTTGGTGCTGGGCGCGACGTCCTTGATCGCCGTACAGGCCTCGATCCCGCTGCGGCGCGGCATCCTGACGTCCATGAGGATGATGTCCGGCAGCAGGTCGGCCGCCTTGAGCACCGCCTCGGCACCGTCGCCGGCCTCGCCGACGACCGTGATGTCCTCCTCCTCGGCCAGCACGATCTCCAGGCCCCGGCGGAAGAGCGCGTGGTCGTCCACCACCAGCACGCGGATCGGCTCGCCCCGGTGCGGGGCGTACTCGGGCTCCGCCCCGAGCCCGGGCGACACCCCCGCGACCGGCCCCCTCGCGGGCCCCAGCCCGAAGTGATCCCCCATCCGCTCCTCCCCCGTCGCCGGTCGTCGTCCGGCAATCATTCCACGGCCGGACGGCCCCGCGGTCACCCTCCGGCGCCGATCGCTCCGCATCGGGTGACCTGCCCGGTGGCCCGGCGGCTCCACGGGTGCCCCGGAACGCCGGTGACCCCGGCGGCACACGCCACCGGGGTCACTCCTCTCATGCTGTGTAGGACTGGTCAGTCCTCGTCGTCGCCCGCGCCGATCGCCCCGCCGGCGCCGCCACCCTCGACGGTCGAGCCGTCGGCCTTCAGGTGGATCACGCCGTAGTGGTAACCGTGCCGGCGGTAGACGACGCTCGGCAGGCCGCTGTCCTTCTCCACGAAGAGGTAGAAGTCGTGGCCGACCAGCTCCATCTCGTAGAGCGCCTGGTCGAGCGCCATCGGGGCGGCCGGGTGGGTCTTCTCCCGGACCACCAGCGGGCCTTCGCCCTCCACTTCCAGGGATCCCATCATGGTCTTGCGGACGGCTCCGTTGGTGCTGCTCTCCGCCGGCTTCGCCTCGGGCAGCGTGGCCAGGGACGCGGTCGCCTCGGCGACGCTGATCGGGGTGCGGCCGTTGCCGCCCTTGTGGACCCGACGCCGGTCCGCGGACTTGCGCAGCTGGGCGTCGAGCTTCGCCGAGGCCAGATCGAGCGCCGCGTAGGGGTCCGCGGCGGCGGCCTCGGCCCGGATCACCGGGCCACGGGTACGGAGAGTGATCTCCACGCGGTCGGACCGGTCGGCCTGCCGCGGGTTGTGTTCCTTGGACACCTCGACATCGAGGCTGATCGCCTTGGTGTCGAACTTCTGGACCTTCTCCAGCTTCTCGGCCACGTGATCGCGGAACCTCTTGGGCAACTCGGTCTTGCGGCCCTTGACGACGATGTCCACGCAGAACTCCGATCCCTCGTTCTGTCGCCGGTCCGGGTGCTACCGGACCGGGCTGAGACCAGCCGGACCAGCCAATCCTTCTGCCGGCCCTCCGCCCCACCGGCAACGGCGGGAACGACTGGCCCTCACCTCACTTCCTCCCCACCAGGGACGGTTGAAACCCCCTGGAGCCTTATCGAACACCTCACGCGGGGTTTCCGCCTCTCCGGTGGAGAGTTCGGGTATGACGGAGTGACGGGCTGGCGGTCAAGCTGTGCCCACCTGTCTACCCTCCTGCGAGTGAAACACAGGTAAATACCTGGACAACACCCCCCGTACGGCGCATTCTTTGCTCACTCTCCGTGTCTCACCCGCGAGGAGCAGCCGTGCCGCCGATCCCCGCACCGCCCCGTCGACCGCCTACCCGGGGACCGTTCGCCCACACCCTGACCGGACTGCTCGACGTGCTGCTCCCGGCCCCCTGCGCGGGCTGCGGCGCCGACCTCGGTCAGCTCTGCCCCGGCTGCCGGCACCTCCTCGCCACCGCCCGGCCCGCACCCGCCACGGCCCTGTCCTGGGCGCACGCCGCCGCGCCGTACGAGGGTCCGGTCCGCCGGCTGCTGCTCGCCCACAAGGAGCGCGGCGTGCTGCGCCTGGCCGGCCCGCTCGGCGAGGCGCTCGCCCGCGCGGTGCGCTCCGCGCTCGGCCCGTACGCCGGACCGGCCCCGCTGCTGCTCGTCCCGGTGCCCTCCGCCCGCGCGACCGTCCGCGCCCGGGGGCACGACCCGACCCTGCGGCTGGCCGGCGCCGCCGCCGCGGCCCTGCGCCGGGAGGGCCTGGACGCCCGGACGGTGCCGCTGCTGCGCCACGCCCGCCCGGTCGCCGACCAGGCCGGACTCTCCGCCGCCGAGCGCCACCGCAACCTGGACGGCGCGCTCACCGTGCGGCCGCTCGGCCGCCTCCGCCGGCCGGCACCCGACGGGCACCGTCCGGTCCTGGTGGACGACCTGGTGACCACCGGTGCCAGCCTCACCGAGGCGGCCCGGGCGCTGTCCGCCGCGGGCCTGCCGATCACCTCGGCCGCCACGGTCGCGACGGCCCTCTCACACCAGGGACGGTCCCGACCCCGGTCCCGCCCCGATGCTCAGCCCGGGTAGATGAACGCGGAGGCCTTGTAGGGCAGCACCAGCTCCCGCCACTGGTTGTTCACCAGCCGGTACGGCTTGCCCGCCTCCTTCTCCAGCGCCAGCACGGGCGGCACCGGCAGCACGGTGGTCCCCCGCGACTCCGACGCGGCGACGGCGACCATCTCCCCGCCGCCCTGCAGCCGCGCGTCCCGGTTCTGCGACCCGTCCGTGCTGATGTACTGCAGCTGCTGGGCCTTGTCCTTCTCCTTGCCCAGCACCAGCAGCTGGTCGGCCTCCGCCCAGGAGACCGAGAGCACCTCCTGGAACGCCGGGTTGGCCAGCCGCAGACCGGTGATCTCCGCGGTCGGGGCGTCCTTGGTGCCGCCGTGCACGACCAGCCCCAGCCAGAGCCGCTGGTCCTTGCTGTCCTTGCCCTCCTTGAGCAGCAGGGCGACCCGGACCCCGTCCGAGGACACCTTGATGCCCTGCACCGACCGCCCGCCCAGGTCGTCGACCGGCACCGGGACGGCCTGCTTGTCGCGCACCAGCATCACCTTCGGGGCCACCGGATCGCGGTCGACCACGTACAGGTCGCCGCGCCCGTCCCAGGTCGGCGAGACCAGCCCGTCGTCCCCCTTCGAACCCGGGCGGCTCGGGGTGGTGAGCACCGGCTGCGGCATCGCCGTCTGGGAGTCCAGGAACGGCAGCGTGAAGAGCTGGTGGCCGTCCCCGCTGATCGCCGCGGCGCGCTCGCCGTCCCGCGCCACCGCGATCGCGCCCAGCGGCCGCCCGCTCGGCTGCGGGCGCCCCAGCGGCCCGTGCACGGGCTCGCCGACCGCCTCCCCGCGGGTCTCGTGCAGCACGCCGTCGTCGGCCCGCTGGTAGAACTGCCGGGTGGACATCTGCCCGGCCAGCGAGCCGGGCCCGATCTGCGGCTCGTCGGCGCGGCTCGCCAGACAGGCCGGTCCGCCGTGCTGCGCCTTGAGCTCCAGCCGGTCCACCTGCCCGGTGCCCTGGTCGGCGAGGGTGTAGAGGAGCTGGGTGGCCATCCGCCGGCAGGCGGTGGCGCTGCCGAGGTCGACCCCGGCGAGCGTCACGTGCCCGGTGCGGTTGTCGTCCAGGCTCACCGACTCGACCGAGTCGGCCGACACCCCGGCCGGGAAGGCCGAGCGGGCCACCGGCGCGAGCCAGTTCGACGGACCCGAGACCAGCGCGCGCACCGCCGAACCCAGCGGGTCTATTCGGCGCCGCAGGTAGATCGGGTCGGCGATCAGCACGTCCTGGTTGGTCACCGAGGCCGCGGTCGGCGCGGACGGGTCGGGCGCGGCGTAGAAGAAGCGGTCGACCTGGCGGTAGCTGTTGCGGAAGTTGACCTCGTTGAGGATCAGTCCGTCGGGCAGCTTGTCGATCCGCCACTCGCCGGCTTTCTCCCGTACGAAGGAGAAGTTGAACTGGATCATGCGCGGCGACTCGATCGAGAACGAGTGCCGGTCGTCCACCTGGGAGACCAGTTGCCCGTCGACCGGGATGGACACATCGGTGTCGGCGTCGGTCACGCCGACCTTGAGGTGCCCGGGGTTGGCGGCGAGCACCTTGATGCCCGCCTCCGGGTTCCAGTTCGCCCGCGCACCCGGCGTCAGGTACTTGCGCGCCGTCACATAGCTGTCGTCGGCGGTCAGCGCGTCGAGGAACCCGGCCAGCAGGTCCTGCGGGACGGCGCCCTTGGCGGGCTCCACCGGGAAGACCCTGACCTGGAGGTTCTTCTCCGCCGAGCTCTTCGACAACTCGACCTTGGTGACGCCCCCGGAATCCGGCATCGCCGCGCAGCCGCCGGCCAGCAGGGCGACCAGCAGGCCGCCGACCACCCCGGCCGGCCGCAACTCAGTCCTGCCGCTGGTCCTTCGCACGCCGCGTCCCCTCCGTGTCCGTTCCACCCGTGCCGTCCGCCCCGCCGGCGCCGTCCGGCCCCGCGGTCCGCTGCGCCACCGACGGCCGGCCGGGCGTCGGGTCCACCATGACCTGGGCCCCGGTCGCACCGTACCCGGCGCCGGCCGGCAGCACGTCCGACGGATCCGCGCGCGGCCCCTCCTGCGCCCGTCGGCCGAGGCCGGGGCCGATGCTCAGCACGCCGCCGAGCCCGCTGCCGAAGCCGCTGCCGAAGGCCTCCGGAGTCTCCGGGACGGTCTGTTCCTCGGTCGCGGTGAGCGCGGTCGCCCCGGCCGGACGGGCCGCCCGCCGGTACGGCGCCCCGTAGGTGCCCAGGCCGCGGTTGTTGCGCGAGTCCTCCGGCTCCAGCCGGAACGGCGCCCGGTTGATCTCGCCGCCGCGGGTGCGCGGCAGGGTGAGCCGGAAGTGCGAGCCACCGCCGGGCTCGCCCCAGGCCTGGAGCCAGCCGCCGTGCAGGTGGGCGTCCTCGACCGCGATGGACAGGCCGAGACCGGTGCCGCCGGTGGTCCGCACCCGGGACGGGTCGGCCCGCCAGAAGCGGTGGAACACCCGGGACGCCTCGCCCGGCTTGAGGCCGATGCCGTAGTCGCGCACGCCGACGGCGACCGCGCCGTCCTGGGAGCCCAGCCGGACCACGACGTCCCGGCCCTCGCCGTGCTCCAGCGCGTTGACGACCAGGTTGCGCAGGATGCGCTCGATCCGCCGGGAGTCGACCTCGGCCACCACCGGCTCGCCGTCGCCGCGGATCACCACCGCGCTGCCCTTGGCCTCCGCCAGCGGGTCGGCGGCCTCGACCACCCGGCCGACGATCTCGCGCAGGTCGACCGGCTCGGCGTCCAGGACGGCCGCGCCCGCGTCGAACCGGCTGATCTCCAGCAGGTCGGCGAGCAGCGACTCGAAGCGGTCCAGCTGGCCCTGGAGCAGCTCGGCGGACCGGGCCGCCATCGGGTCCAGGTCCTCGCGGCTGTCGTAGATGAGGTCGGCGGCCATCCGGACCGTGGTCAGCGGGGTGCGCAGCTCGTGCGAGACGTCCGAGACGAAGCGCCGCTGCACCCGGGAGAGCTCCTCCAGCTGGCGGATCTGCGCCTGCAGCGCGTTGGCCATCCGGTTGAACGATTCGCCGAGCCGGGCGATGTCGTCCGTACCGGTGACCTTCATCCGCTCTTCCAGGTGCCCGGCGGCCAGCCGCTCGGAGATCCCGGCGGCCATCCGGACCGGGGTCACCACCTGGCGCACCACCAGCCAGGCGATGCCGCCCATCATGATCACCACGAACACGCCGGCGGTCGCCAGGGTGCCGGTGACCAGGCCCAGGGTCTTGGTCTCCTGGCCGAAGGAGAAGACGTAGTACAGCTGGTAGCTGCTGATGTTGTCCGGGCCGACGAACTGCTGGCCGAAGACCAGCCCGGGCTCGGACGCGGGATCGCTCTCCGGGGAGCGCTGCACCCGGGTGGGCTGGCTGAAGGTCTGACCGGGCTCCTGGGCGACCTTGATCTTGAGGCTGTCGGGGATGCTGCTCGGCAGGATGTCGGCGGAGTAGCGCGGGCCGAGACCGGCCTTCTCCGGCTGGACGGTCTGCCCGGTGCCGGGCAGCATCGCGATCACCGAGTAGACGTTCTGCCCGCTCGCCGCCAGGTCGCCGACCTGCTGGAGCAGCCAGGTGCCCAGGCCCAGCTCCCCGGTGGCCGGGTCGGTGGCCGAGCCGCCGCCCCGCAGCCGCAGGTCCTTGGCCTCGTCGATCTTCTTGAGCTCGGTCTGGAAGCCCGCGAGCGCCTGGTCCCGCGCCGCCGACCGCTTGGTCTCCAGCAGCCCGGTGCGCACCTGGGCCACCACGACGACGCCCAGCACCATCACCACCAGGACCGACAGCAGCAGGGTCGCCGCCACCACCCGCAGCTGGATCGACCGCCGGTACAGCGCCGCCACCCGGTTCAGGGGTCGGCGCAGCTGACGGTTCACCAGCGCGAGCAGGGCGGTCGGCCGCCGTCGGCGACGGCTGCGCACGGTCGAACTCAGGACGTCTCCGCGCACGGCGCCGCCACCCCCGTCGGTCGCGGTACCCGCGGGAGTCTCGTCGGCCCGGTACATCACGTCAGCTGGGCCCGGCCTTGTAGCCGACGCCGCGGACGGTCACCACGATCTCGGGACGCTCCGGGTCCTTCTCGATCTTGGAGCGCAGCCGCTGCACATGGACGTTGACCAGGCGGGTGTCCGCCGCGTGCCGGTAGCCCCAGACCTGCTCCAGCAGCACCTCGCGGGTGAACACCTGCCAGGGCTTGCGGGCCAGCGCGACCAGCAGGTCGAACTCCAGCGGGGTCAGCGGGATGCCCCGGCCGTCCCGCTTCACCGAGTGGCCGGCCACGTCGATCACCAGATCGCCGATGGTCAGCTGCTCCGGAGTCGGCTCCTCGGCACGGCGGAGCCGGGCACGCACCCGGGCCACCAGTTCCTTGGGCTTGAACGGCTTGGTGACGTAGTCGTCGGCGCCCGACTCCAGGCCCACCACCACGTCCACCGTGTCGGTCTTGGCGGTGAGCATGACGATCGGGATGCCCGACTCCGCCCGGATCTGCCGGCAGACGTCGATGCCGTCCCGTCCGGGCAGCATCAGGTCCAGCAGGACCAGGTCGGGCTTGGTCTCCCGGAACGCGGCTAGCGCCTTGTCCCCATCCGCGACGAAAAACGGCTCAAAACCCTCACCACGCAGCACAATGCCGAGCATCTCGGCCAGTGCGGAGTCGTCATCAACGACGAGGACGCGTCCCTTCATGCGTCCATCTTCTCATTACCGGATTGTGACCTGCCGCACAGCAGTCCCCTTGCTCCAGAACGGCCAACTGGCGATCCGACGAATTCCGGCCATACCGGGCGAATATCCTGCCCCCACCCGCCCCTCGGGCCCCCGGGAAGACCCACGGGCCGCCCGCCGCCCGCCCGTTGCCGTTCAGCAACCGGATCCCCCTGGGGTGCGTCCGAGCACCATGGCACGATGGGCGCTGCGCCCGGGCGAAGATCCACCCGGCGCCGCGAACCCCGATGCCCTCCGAGGAGCAGTGATGACCGACACTCCGGGCTGGGCCTCGCCCGGCTCGTCCGAGCCGCCCCGCGACGGCGCCCGGCCCACGGCCGACGCTCCCGCCCCCGTGCCCGGCCAGTCGGTACCGCCCCAGGACGCCCCGCCCGCCTGGGGGACCGCCCCCGGCGCCCCGCACGCCCCCCAGCCCCCGTACCCCGGCCCGCAGGCCGGCTACGGCCAGCAGCCCCCCTACGGGCCGCCCGGCGGCCCGTACGGCTGGGCCGTGCCGCAGAGCCCCAAGCCCGGGGTGATCCCGCTGCGCCCGCTCGGCCTCGGCGAGATCCTCGACGGCGCCGTCTCCACGGTCCGCAAGCACTGGCGGGTCACCCTCGGTCTCGCCTTCGGCGTCGCGGTCGTCCAGCAGGGCGGCTCGCTCGCCGCCCAGCTCGCCGTCCAGGGGAACACCGGCGAGCTCACCCCGGTCCTGACCACCCTGATCAGCCTGCCGCTCTCGCTGCTGCTCGGTGTGGTCGCCTCGGCCCTGCTGACCATGGTGGTCAGCCGCGCCATCCTCGGGCAGGCCGTCTCGATCGGGGACGCCTGGCGCGACGCCCGGCCGCGGCTGCTCCAGCTCGGCGGGCTCACCCTGCTCACCGGTCTGATCGTCGGCGGCATCGTCCTGCTGGGCTTCGCCCCCCTGATCGGCTACCTGGTCACCGGGGCCGAGGAACCGGCCATCGTCGCCCTGCTCGTCATCGTCGGCCTGCTCAGCCTCCCGGTCGCCTTCTGGCTCGGGATCCAGCTCAGCCTGGCCGCGCCCGCGCTCATGCTGGAGAAGCAGGGCGTGATCACCGCCGTCTCCCGCTCCCGCCGGCTGGTCCGCCGCTCCTGGTGGCGGATCTGCGGCATCACCGTGCTCAGCCAGGTCATCGCCGCCTTCGTCGCCGGTGTGATCAGCACCCCGTTCACGATCGCCGGCATGGTGATCGGCTTCGACGACTTCGTCGGACAGATCGACTCCGGTGAGACCGGCAGCATGCCCGCCGCGATGCTGATCACCATCGCGATCGGCGGCGTGCTCTCCTCCACCGTCACCCTCCCCTTCACCGCCACCATCGGCGTGCTGCTCTACGTCGACCAGCGGATCCGCCGCGAGGCCCTCGACATCGAGCTCGCCCGCGCCGCCGGCCTGCCCGAGTACGGCGGCACCGGCTGGGGCGACCAGGCTGGCCCAGCCCCCGCAAGGCTCTGAGCGCGATGCCGATCCGGGGGGAGATCGTCGTGATCGCGGGCGGCGCCCCGGTCACGACCCCGCGCGACGCGGCCCGGGACGCGGCCCGCGACGAGCTGCTCAAGGCCGACTACCACCGCCACGACCCGAGCCTCCAGGAGCGGGTCATCGACTGGATCATGGACCGGATCGACGACGCGCTGAGCGCGCTCGCCGGCGACGGCACCAGCGGCGCCACCGGCCTGGTCCTCTTCCTGCTGGTCGCCGCGGTCGTCGGCGCCGCCCTCTGGTGGCGCCTCGGCGCCCCCAAGCGGGCCGCCCGCACCGACCTCGGCGTCTTCGGCGACATCGGCCCGCGCAGCGCCGCCGAGCACCGGGCCGACGCCGAACGGCACGCCGCCGCCGGCCGGTGGACCGAGGCCGTCCGCGAACAGATGCGCGCGCTGGTCCGCGGCCTGGAGGAACGCACCCTGCTCGACACCCGCCCCGGCCGCACCGCCGACGAGGCCGCCGCCGAGGCCGGCCGCGCGCTGCCCGGACACGCCGCCGAGCTCGCCGCCGCCGCCCGCGCCTTCGACGACATCGCCTACGGCGAACGCACCGCCGACCAGGCCGCCTACCAGCTGCTGCGCGACCTCGACCGGACCCTCGAACGCGCCCGCCCGGTCCTCGCCCCGGCCGCCGGAGGAGCCGCATGACCAGCGCCGTCCCCGCCCCGCCGACCACCCCGGGCCCCGGCGCCCCGACCGTCCCGGCACCCGCCACCAGCACCGCCCCCACCGGCCGCGGTCTCTGGCGGCGCGCCCGCTGGTACCTGCTCACCGCCGCGCTCGTCCTGCTCGCGGCCGTCCTGCTCGCCGCGGTCAACCGGGAACGCCAGTACCCGCCGCTCGACCCGCGCTCCTACGAACCCGCCGGCGGCCACGCCGCGGTCGCCCTCCTGGAGCGCCAGGGCCTCAAGGTCGACCTCACCGCCGACCCGGCCGCCCGGCCCACCGGCGCCGACACCCTGGTCCTCCCCGAGCCCGACCTGCTCACCCCCGAACAGCTGACCGCCGTCGCCGCCGCCGGGTACGGCCGACTGGTCCTGGTCTCCCCCGGCCCCGCCGCCCTCAGCGCCCTCGTCCCCGGCGTCCGCACCTCCGAGGAGAACGGCGGCATCCCCTACGCCGGCGTCCGCAGCACCGGCCCCGACTGCTCCCTCCCGGAGGCCGTCCGGGCCGGCAGCGCCCACCTCGGCGGCCTGCTCTACACCGCCGGCAGCCGCGGCGAGGGCTGCTACCAGCGCGGCCACGGCTACCCCCTGGTCGCCGTCGCCACCGGCCGCAACACCGACGTCGTGGTCCTCGGCAGCGGCGAGTTCCTCACCAACGAACTGCTCGGGAAGGACGGCAACGCCGCCCTGGGCCTCGGCCTGCTCGGCTCCCGGCCGCACGTCACCTGGCACCTGCCCGACTACACCGCCCCGGTCGCCGAGGGCGGGCAGAAGAGCTTCCAGGACTACATCCCCGAGGGCTGGACCTGGGCCGGCTACCAGCTCGCCGTCGCCGTCGTGCTCGCCGCGCTCTGGCGCGCCCGGCGACTCGGCCCGGTCGTCAGCGAGCAGCTGCCCGTCGTGGTCCGCGCCTCCGAGACCACCGAGGGCCGCGCCCGCCTCTACCGCCGGGCCAAGGCCCGCGGCCGCGCCGCCGACGCCCTGCGCCGCGCCACCGCGCTGCGCATCGCCCCGGCCCTGGGCGTCCCGCCCGTGGCCGGCGCACCCGACCCCACCGCACTCTGCGCGGCCGTCGCCGACCGCCTCCCCGAGCGGCCCGGCGGGGACGCGGCGGCCCTCCTGTACGGGCCGCCCCCGACCGACGACGCCGCGCTGCTGCGGCTCGCCGACGATCTCGACACCCTCGAAAGGCAGGTCCGGAAGCCGTGACCGAGAAGGCCACCACCCAGCTCCGCATCACCCCCGGCACGGCAGCCGCCACCTCCGGCACCACCACCCCCGCCGCCGTCCCCGGCGCTACGGTCGGCACCGCTACCGGCGACCCGCGCGAGGCGCTCACCGCCCTGCGCGCGGAGATCGCCAAGGCCGTCGTCGGCCAGGACGCCGCCGTCACCGGCCTCGTCGTCGCCCTGCTCTGCGGCGGCCACGTGCTGCTCGAAGGCGTCCCCGGCGTGGCCAAGACCCTGCTGATCCGCACCCTCTCCACCGCGCTCAGCCTGGGCACCAAGCGCATCCAGTTCACCCCGGACCTCATGCCCGGCGACGTCACCGGCTCGCTGGTCTACGACGCCCGCACCGCCGAGTTCTCCTTCCAGCCCGGCCCGGTCTTCACCAACCTGCTGCTCGCCGACGAGATCAACCGCACCCCGCCGAAGACCCAGGCCGCCCTACTGGAGGCCATGGAGGAGCACCAGGTCACCGTCGACGGCGAACCGCGCGCGCTGCCGGTCCCGTTCCTGGTCGCCGCGACCCAGAACCCGGTCGAGTACGAGGGCACCTACCCGCTGCCCGAGGCCCAGCTCGACCGCTTCCTGCTCAAGCTGATCCTCCCGCTGCCCGACCGGGACCAGGAGTTCCAGGTCCTCGCCCGGCACGCCGCCGGCTTCGACCCGCGCGACCTCACCGCGGCCGGCGTCCGCCCGGTCGCCGGCCCCGAGCACATCACCGCCGCCCGCGAGGCGATCGCCAAGCTGACCGTCGCCCCTGAGGTCCTCGCCTACATCGTCGACCTCTGCCGGGCCACTCGGCAGTCGCCCTCGCTCTCCATCGGCGTCTCCCCGCGCGGCGCCACCGCGCTGCTCGGCGCCTCCCGCGCCTGGGCCTGGCTGGCCGGCCGCGACTACGTCACCCCCGACGACGTCAAGGCGCTCGCCCTGCCCACCCTGCGGCACCGCGTGGCCCTGCGCGCCGAGGCCGAGATGGAGGGCGTGACCGCCGACTCCGTCATCCAGGCCGTCCTCGCCCAGACCCCGGCCCCGCGCTGAGCCCACCCCACCCGCTCGGCCGGCCCCACCGGCTCGGTCGCCCGGCCGCCCCACGCTTCGCCGCCGCACCGTCGGCCCCGACGAAGGAACGCACCGCATGGCCCTCACCGGGCGAACCGCCCTGCTCGCCGCGCTCGGCGCCCTGGTCACGGGCCTGCTGCTGCCCTCCTGGACGGGGATCGGCGCCGTCACCGGCGCGGTCCTGCTCGGCGTCCTCCTCGACCTGGTGCTCGCCGCCCCCGTCCGCAGCCTGCGGATCACCCGGGGCGGCGACACCACGATCCGGCTCGGCGAAGCCGCCGCCGTCGAACTGACCGTCACCAACCCGGCCGGGCGCCCCCTGCGCGCCCGGATCCGCGACGCCTGGGCCCCGTCCGCCTGGCGGCCCGGCACCGACGTCGCCGCCTCCCGGCACACCCTGCGCGTCCCCGGCCACGAGCGCCGCCGGGTCACCACCGTCCTCACCCCGACCCGGCGCGGGGACCACCACGCCCACAAGGTGACCGTCCGTTCGCTCGGCCCGCTCGGCCTGGCCGGGCGTCAGGGCTCGCACCTCGTCCCCTGGACGGTCCGCGCCCTGCCCCCGTTCGCCAGCCGCAAGCACCTGCCCTCCCGGCTCGCCCGGCTGCGCGAACTGGACGGCCGCACCTCCGTCCTGACCCGCGGCCAGGGCACCGAGTTCGACTCCCTGCGCGAGTACCTGCCCGGCGACGACGTCCGCTCCATCGACTGGCGGGCCAGCGCCCGCCGCCACACCGTGGCCGTCCGCACCTGGCGCCCCGAACGCGACCGGCACATCCTCGTCGTCCTCGACACCGGCCGCACCTCCGCCGGGCGGGTCGGCGACGCGCCCCGGCTCGACGCCTCCCTCGACGCCGCCCTGCTCCTCACCGCCCTCGCCACCAAAGCCGGCGACCGGGTCGACCTGCTCGCCCACGACCTGCGCAAGCGGGCCGCGGTGGCCGGCCGCTCCCCGAACGAGATCCTCCCGGCCTTCACCACCGCGATGGCCGTCCTGGAGCCCGCGCTCTACGAGACCGACATGCGCTCGCTGGTCGCCACCGCACTCAAGATGGCACCGCACCGCTCGCTGATCGTCCTGCTCACCGGCCTGGACGCGGCCCCGGTCGAGGAGGGCCTGCTCCCGCTCCTCCCCCTCCTCACCAAGCGCCACGAGGTCGTCCTCGCCTCCGTCTCCGACCCCCACCTCGACGAGCTCGCCGCCGGCCGCGGCACCGTCGAAGCCGTCTACGGCGCCGCGGCCGCCGAGCAGACCCGCGCCGACCGCCGCCTCACCGCCGACCGCCTCACCCGCGCCGGCGTCACCGTCCTCGACGCGCCGCCCGCCTCCGTCGCCCCAGCCCTGGCCGACACGTACCTCGCGCTCAAGGCCGCCGGCCGGCTCTGACGGACCACGGCCGGCGAACGCCGGGGGAGAACGAAAAAGCCCCGCTACCGAACCGGCAGCGGGGCTTTTCGCGGCCTTCGGAGGACCTGTTGATATCCCCCCATCGGAGTGATCCAAAAGGCCCTTGTGGGCCTCTTTATGGCCCTTCTCGGGCCCCTGGGAAATCCCACCACACCGTCCGACCGCATGCCGGCTGTCATGTCATGGCGGGAAATGCCCCGTGGGGAAATGGCGGTAAACGCAAAGAACCCCCATCCGGATCCCGGATGGGGGTTCTTCACAATGATTGTTC
>NZ_JBHSOF010000074.1:0-31193 GCF_042656005.1 Kitasatospora misakiensis
CAGCTTGGTGAACCGCCGGATGCGTGGCCCGCATGTCCGGTGGTGTGGGAGGAGGGCCGGGTGACCCGGCCCTCCTACCCGATTATCGACATTCCGCGGGTGAATTCAGCCGCCGTTGTAGGAGCCCACGGTGGCGTCGTTGAGGGCGTTGATGGCGTCGTCCCCGGCGACCTGGTTGCGGTCGCCGACGATGACCGTTCCGTAGTTGCCGCCCGCGGCCTGGGCGGCGTCGATGGCGGAGCCGGCCACCCCGCTGGAACCGTTGTGGGAGCCGACGGTGGCGTCGTGGCCCGCGTCGATGATGTCGTAGCCGGCGACCTGGTTGTCGTCGCCGACGATGACGGTCCCGTGGTTGCCGCCGGAGACGACGTCGGCGCTCGCGACGGTCGGGACGGCGGCGAGGCCGGCGGCGGCGAACAGGGCCAGCATCCGGCCGATCTGACGGTTCATGGAGGATTCTCCGCTTTCTGTCCGTGGATGGTCCCGTGCGGGGCGAAGGCGACAGTAGGCGCAGTTTCCGGGGGTGGCGGGTGATGGTCCACCGCCCGTGGCGTGTCGCCACGGGCGGGGTGGGGCCGATCGGGTCAATCGCCGGGCGGGGCGGGGCGTGCGGCCCGCCCGGGCGGCTCAGCCGTAGACGCGGGCGTAGAGGTCCTCGATCTGGGCGGCGGTGGGGACGGCGGGGTTGTTGGCCGGGGAGCCGGAGGCCAGGGCCTGTTCGGCCATGACGGGGGTGAGGCGGGTCCAGTCGGCGTGGTCGATGCCGTAGCTGCGGGGGGTCGGGACGTCCAGGTCGCGGCAGAGGGTGTGGAGGGCGTCGACGAGCTTGTCGGCGGCTGCGGCGTCGGCGTCGACGGCGGTGGCCGCGCCCAGGGCGCGGGCGCAGTCGGCGTACCGGGCGGGTGCCGCGTGGACGGAGAAGGCCGTCACCGCGGGGAACAGCATGGCGTTCGACAGGCCGTGGGCGACGTGGAAGTGGGCGCCGATCGGGCGGCTCATGCCGTGCACGAGGGCGACGCTGGAGTTCGAGAAGGCGATGCCGGCCTGGGTCGCGGCGAGCATCATCGCCTCCCGGGCCTCGGCGTCCGAGCCGTCCGCGTAGGCGCGGCGCAGCTGGCGGCCGATGGTGGCGATCGCCGTGAGGGCGAGGCCGTCGGTGAAGGGGCCGGCCTTGCGGCTGACGTAGGCCTCGACGGCGTGGGTGAGGGCGTCGACGCCGGTGTCGGCGGTCAGCCGGGGCGGCATCGACAGGGTCAGCTCCATGTCGACGACGGCGGCGAGCGGCTGGAACGCCGGCCCCATGCAGAGCATCTTCTCGTCGGTGGCGCTGTCGGTGATGACGGTGACCTGGGTCGCCTCCGAGCCGCTGCCGGCGGTGGTGGGGACGGCGATCACCGGGAGGGCCGGGCCGTGGTTGACATGGGGCGCCTTGTAGTCGCGCATCAGGCCGCCCTGCACGCCCAGCAGGGCGAGGGCCTTGGCGGTGTCCATCGGGCTGCCGCCGCCGAATCCGATGACCGAGTCCGCCCCGTGGTCGTGCAGCGCCGCCAGACCCGGGGTCAGGGAGTCGGTCGTCGGGTCCGGCACGGTGTCGGAGAACAGCGCCGGGTGCAGCCCGGCCCGGCGCAGCGTCGCCGTCAGGCGCTCGGCCGCGCCGCTGCCGACCAGGAACGCGTCGGTGACCAGGAGCGGGCGGCTCAGCCCCAGCCCGGCGACGACCTCGCCCAGTTCGTCGGCGGCGCCCCGGCCGACACGCAGGATCCGGGGCAGGGACAGGTTGGCGACCACGGGCGGCCTCTCGACGCTGGGAGGAACGGCGGCCCGCCGCTGCGGGCGGGCCGGTTCGACTCTGCCGTGCGCGCGGGTGTGCGTTCAACCGCCAATCGCGCAGACGGGGTGTGCGGAAATGCAGATAGGCTGCGTCGATGCGCTCCCGCTCCCGCCCGGTCGGTGCCGACCCCATCCTCCCGGAACCGGCCCTTCCGGAACCGGCTCTCGTGGAACCGGGAAGTCCCGATCGGATCGATCCGCGCGGGCTCCGGGCGGACGACCTCCGCCATCTGCTCGCCGTCGCCCGCACCGGGCGGCTGGTGACCGCGGCCGACGCGCTGGGCGTGGACCACACCACCGTGTCGCGCCGGATCACCGCGCTGGAGCGGAGCCTCGGCGTGCGGCTGATGGAGCGCGGCACGGAGGGCTGGGCCCTGACGGACGCGGGGAAGGCGGTCGCCGAGAGCGCCCGGACGATCGAGGACGCCCTCGTCCGGGTGGTCGAGGCGGTGTCCGGCCAGGACGCGCCGTCCCTGCACGGCACCGTCCGGGTGAGTGCGCCGGACGGCTTCGGTACCGTCTTCGCCACCCCGGCGCTGGCCCGGGTGCGTCGGCGGCACCCCCAGCTGCAGGTGGAACTCATCACGGTGACACGGGAGTTGCCCCTGCGCCCGGCCGGCTTCGATCTCGCGCTGACGATCGGCCGGCCGCCGCGGGGCCGGCTGGTGACCGAGCACCTCACCGACTACACCCTGGGGCTGTACGCCGGGGACGAGTACCTCGCGCGGTGCGGGCCGCCGGGCACGGTCGCCGAGCTGCGGGAGCATCCGCTGATCTTCTACATCGAGTCGATGCTCCAGGTCGGCGACCTCGACATCGAACGCCATCTGCCGGGCATCACCCCCGCGTTCTCCTCGACGAACGTCTTCGCCCAGGTCGAGGCCACCCGCCTGGGGGCGGGCGTCGGGGTGCTGCCGGCCTTCCTCGCCGACCGGGCCGGGCTGCGGCGGCTGCTGGCCGAGGAGGTCGACATCCGGCTGCCGATCACGCTCGCCGTGCGCCGGGAGGCGGTGACCCAGCCGGCGGTACGGGCCGTCCGCGACGCCCTGCACCACGAGGTCGCCGAACGCGCCGCCGAGCTGCTGCCGGAGCGGGCCGAGCCGTAGCGCTGGAGTGGAAACGGCGGCCGCGGTGCCCGGGGGAACCGGGTACCGCGGCCGCCGTGGTGGTCAGGCCGGGGTCGTCACCCGGTGACCGTCCGGAAGTTCCAGTGGAGCCTGGCGGTCCCGGCGCCCGGGCGGGTGACGGTGACCGTGTCGACCGTCGTGCTCCGGGTCAGGTCGAGGTGTTCGTAGGGGCTGGCGAAGTTGGCCAGGAGGGTGCCGTTCGGGCCGTCGGGCGTCCGGCACCACAGGTAGCCGTCGTCGTCGGGGCGGAACGCGCCCATGGTGACGGAGTCGCCGTTCTGCGGGTCCCGGGGGTGGGCCGCCGTCGAGTTGACGTACTGCCCGCCGTAGACCAGGTAGGCGCAGTTGGAGGAGCTGCCGCTCGGCCCCGCGGAGATCGTGCCGAACTGGTGGGTGCTCCCGTGCGAGTCCGGGGCCAGGTACACCGGGTAGGGCGCCGTCTCCAGGTCGTCGACCGCGAGCGCCGGGGCCGAGCCGCCGGCGTCCGTCGCGACGATCTCGGTGAGGCGGGTGCCCTCCTGGACGTCCTGGAAGAACCACCGCTGGTCGGCCGCACCGGTCCAGCCCCGGGCCACGATGCCCAGGCCCGGGCCGAGGTCGGTGAGGTACTGCCGGGTGCGGTAGTTCACCAGGGTGTAGGTGCCGTCGCCCTGGTAGGCCCGTGCCCAGAGCTGGTCCAGCGCCGGGCTGGGCCACAGCACCGTCCGGGCGTCGGGGGCTCCGCCCTCCTGGCCCAGGTAGCGGCCGGCGAACGGCGAGTGCGGGTGGAAGAGGCGGAAGAAGCCCGGGTGCTCCGGGTCCTCGGTCAGGCTGAACACCTGCGAGGACGGGTCCGCGCGGTTGATCGGCTGGTCGTTGACGGCGTGGTCGGTCCGGCTGGCGGGACCGGCCACGTTGGTGGTGGCGGCGTTGCGCAGCAGGACCTGGTTCGGCCTGGGCGGCTCCGCGGTCGCCGCCGCCGGATCGGCGGGCAGGCCGCTCAGGGTGTACACGACGGGGTAGTGGTCCGAGGCGTCGAGGTTCCGCCGCTCGACCCCGGTCACGGAGGGGCCCTGGACGGTGGGGACGACCGCGTAGTCGAGGACTCGCCGGGTGCCGCTGGCGATCCGGTCCACCGGGTGCGTCGGCTGGGTCGGGGCCTGGACGGTGAAGGTGGGGCCGATCGCGGTCTGCAGGCTGTCGGGGAGGCGGTTGTAGTCGCCCAGGGCGATCCAGGGCAGGCGGCTGGGCGCCAGCTGGTCCCGGATGTTCAGCAGGAGCTGCGGGTCGTCGCTGCCGGATCCGGAACTCCCGTGGATCGAGAAGTAGACGACGCCGTCGACGTTGACGCCGAGCGCGGTCCGGGAGTCGGTGCCGTCGCTGATCCGGCCCTCCCGGGTGGTGTACACGTCGGCCGCGGCGACCCGGGTGCGGCTGAAGACGGCGAGGTTGACCCGGCCCCACTCGTTGTCGCTGGTGTCCGTGCGCAGCCAGTACAGGTAGCCCGTCGTCCGGGAGGAGCTGCCGATCCGGTACTCCCGGACGGGGATGGTGTAGCCGAGGTTGTTGACGTACTGCGTGTTGTCGGTGTGGATCTCCTGGAGGAAGGTGGCGCCGCCGGGCGGGGCGCCGGCCTCCTGGAGGGCGATGATGTCGGCGCGCCCGTCCAGCCCGCTGCGCCCGAACAGCCGGGGCAGGTCGTTGGTGTAGCGGCTGCCGTTGTCCTCGGGGGTCCGTGCGCCCTGCATGTTCCAGGTGGCCACCCTGCGGGTGCGGTTGTCGCGCGGGTCGAGCCCGCCGGTGTCCTGGAGGAAGAGCGACGGCCGCTTTCCGACGTCGACCGGGACGACGCCCTGGCCGGTGTAGTCGAGGGTCTCCCGGCCGCCCCAGTCGGGGATGGCCTGGCCGTTCTGGGCGAGTGGCCGGAACTGCCCGGGCGCGCCGTTGGCGGAGCCGAACTCGTAGGCGGTGCCGCTCTGCGTGCCGTAGGGCGCGTACGGCAGGTAGGCGCCGCCCGGGGTGGTCTGCTTGGCCATCGTGTTGTTGTAGAAGACGTTCTGCGGGCCCGAGGAGCCGGACCACTTGACCGCCTTGGGGCCGGCGGCCCACCAGATCGGGTACCACGTCCCCTCGTCGATCTCGCCGCCCTCGCCGCCGCAGTTGGTCTGGCAGCTGCCCGAGCGGTGGTCGTACGGGACGCGCAGGGTGTTCTGCTCGAAGAGGTTGTTGTGCTCCCAGCCGCCGTGCAGGTTGAGGTCGGAGTCGAGGTCGTTGCGGAAGGCGACGTTGCCGCTGGCCGACCACTGGAAGGTGAAGTGGCGCAGGTTACGGCTCAGGTTGTAGGCGTAGAGGGAGTCCCAGACGCGGCTGCCGCGCAGGTAGCCGTTGCCGCCCTTGCCCTTGTTCCAGGCGCCGTCGAAGCTGTTGCGCTCGATCTGGAGGTTGCGGGCGTCCTCGGTGACGATCGGGTGCGAGCCGGTCATCTCGGCCTTCAGCCCGCGCGCCCAGTCGTTGGCGGCCCACTTGAAGACGATGCCGTGCATCGCGTACTCGGGCGCCATGTTGCCGTAGTTGTGCACGGCCTGGGCGGGGGTCAGGTCGTACGTGCCGCCGCCGAGCCTGGGCAGGCCGGTCATGTCCTGGGTGAAGGCGAAGTCCTCGAAGCCGACGCCCTGGACCACCTTCAGCGGGGTGACCTTGCTGGGGTAGGGCTTGTCGCCGAGCGCGGGGGAGCCGTCCGAGGTGGAGTCGACCGGGAGGTCCCACTCCAGCGGGCGGTCCAGGGTGACCGTCCGCGCGGAGGCGTCGATCGCGGTGAGCCGGAACATCTGCTGCCGCATGTGGAGGTTGTCCATCTGGCTGCGGTCGGAGACGCCCTGCTGCTCGTAGAACTTGACGCTGTTGGCCGCACCGACCCAGACGTAGCCGCCGGGGGAGAACTTCTTCATGTCAGCCTTGGCGTCCAACTGCACGACGTCCTGGCCCTGCCGGGCCGCCCAGCCGGGGTCGGCGGCCTGGGCGGCGACCTTGATGCCGGAGGCCCAGTGCTGGTTGACGCTGCCCTCGAAGATGTCCTTGCGGTTCGCGGGGGCCGCCGCCCAGTCGTCCTGGTAGCGGTCGGCGATGTCACGGGTCTGGACGCGGAACAGGCCCCGGCCCGGCCAGATCCAGCCGCCGGTGCCGACGTCGCTGCCGCTGCCCGCCTTCATGCTGTCCTGGTCCCAGCGGCCGTTGACCAGGGTGTCGTAGCGGGTGTTGGCATCGGGGCGGAAGACCAGGCGGGTGCCGCCGTCGGCCGAGCCCTGGCCGCGCAGGACGAGGTAGTCGGCGTCCACGTAGATCTGACGGGAGACGTCGAGCCGGCCGGCCGGCAGGGAGATGAGCGAGAGCCGGTCGAAGTTGGCGCCCGGCGAGCAGGAGGACTTGATGTCGTCGATCGCGCGCTGGAGGCCGGTGGTGTCGTCGGCGCCGTCGTTCGGGCGGACGGCGTACTGGGAGGCGAGCCGGTCCGGGGTGATCCGGCAGGCGGGGTCGTCGGTCAGGCTGCCGTCGCCGGGCAGCGGCAGGCCGCCCCGGTAGCCGGCCCGGGACCAGTCCGGCATGCCGGGGGGCGGGTCGGACCGGTTGGCGTAGCTCAGGTCCGGGCCCTCCGCGCCGGGGCCGGCCGTGACGGCGGCCACCGGGGCCGCCCGGACGTCGGCCGTGGCGGAGAGGACGTTGGTGGAGAGGGCGGGCAGGGTGAGGGAGAGCAGCAGGCCGGAGAGCAGCGCGGCCGCCGGTCGTAGGCGTTTCATCGGATCTCGTTCCGTGTCGTGGTGGTGTTCCCGGCCCGGGGGAGGGGGGTCGGGAGACCGGGGGACCGCACCGGAACGCCCCCGGCACCGTGTCGGGGTGCGGGGGCGTCGGGGCGAGCGGCGGCGGTGCGCCGGTGCCGCTACGGGCAGTAGAAGCGCAGGCCGGAGATCCGGTCGTTGCGGTAGGAGGTGCTGGTGCCGGCGTTGTAGTCGCCCTTGGTGCCCCAGCTCCAGGAGGAGGCGACGTCCAGCTGGGAGGGGTGCAGCTCGCCGTACGGGTCGTCCCAGAACTCGATCTGGCACTGGGAGTTGTTGATCCAGGACGACACCTGGTCGTTGGCCAGGTCGCCGTTGAGGAAGTGCACCTTGGTGAGGCGGACGATCTCGCTGCCGCCGCCGGCCGCGGGCGGCACGATGATCGCCTTCGAACCCAGGCCGCCGCCGTTCTGGTAGAGGCAGAGCGCCCAGGCCGGGCAGCCGTCGTACGGGGGGTTGGCCGCGGAGGCGGGCGTCGCCGTGAGGAGCAGCACCGCTCCGGCGACCGCGCCCGCGACAACGGTGGCAGCCGACTTGAACGATTTCAGGGCCACGGTGGGACTCGCTTTCCAGGACCGCCCGCGTCTTCGACCCGGGCTGGGGGACAGTGCTCGGGCGGCGGACCCGGGGGCAGGTCCGCCGCGGGATCAGCCTGCGGCAGCGGGACGTGCGGGGGCATCAGTCATCTGACTGCACGGTCCTGTTCGGTCCCGACGGTGGGGATCGCGTGGATCTGGAGCGGGACGATCTCCCGGCCGGGGAAGTGCTCCTGGAGCAGGGCCAGTGGCTACGGCAGCGGCTCGTGCATCGTCGAGCAGTGGATGCCGCCGCCCCCGGCCATCAGGCGGTCGACGTCGATCTGCACCACCTCGCGGCCCGGGTAGGCCTCGGCGAGCGCCTCCTTCGCGGCGGCGTCCTTGTCCGCGTCGCCGAACCGGGCGGTGATGACGCCGCCGTTGACGACGTGGAAGTTGAGGTAGGAGTCGACGAACTCGGAGCTGCGGGAGCGGACGGTGTCCGGACCGTGCACCGGGATGACCCGCAGTCGGCGCCCCCGCGCGTCGGTCGCGGCGGAGAGGACGGCGAACTGTTCGCGAGCGTCCCGGGCCCAGGCGTCCGTGCGGTCGGTGGGCGGCAGTTGGACCATCACCACGCCGGGGCGGACGAAGCGGGAGGTGACGTCCACGTGGTCGTCGGTGATGTCCTGGCCCTTGATGCCGGGCAGCCAGATCATGGTGTCGGCGCCGTAGGCCTCCAGTACGGCGCCCTCGATCTCGGCGCGACTCATGCCGCGGTTGCGGTTCTTGTTGACCAGGCTGCTCTCGGTGGCCATCACCGTGCCGTCGCCGTCGGTCTCGATCGCGCCGCCCTCGCCGACGAAGTCCGCGTAGGTGTGGCGCAGGCCGCGCCGGGCGGCGAGGCGCTCGGCGACCAGGGCGTCGTCGTGGTGGACCTGCTTGTCGCCCCAGCCGTTGAAGTTGAGGATCACGGCGTCGAGGCCGCCGTGACCGTCCCGGCGGAACACCGGCGCGATGTCGCGCATCCACAGGTCGTCGGTGGGGATCGCGGTGATCACCTCCACCCCGGAGCCGCACCTTTCCCGGGCCTTGCCCGCCGTCCAGTCGTCGGGGGCGCACATCACCACGGGCTCGAACTCGGCGACGGTGCGGGCGATCAGGGCGATGTCCGCCTGGACCCCGCCCAGGCGCAGCCCCCACACGCCCCGCCGGGACGGCCAGGACATCCAGGTCCGCGCGTGGGGGGCGTCGTCCGCCGGTACCCGGGGGACGTCCTCGGCGGAGCGGTCGTGGCGGTAGCGGGTCATGAGGTTCAGCGTCGCATTGACTGAAAAATCAGTCAAACTTTGCGGCATGCCATGACCCGTCGGCGGTAGATCGGCGGTCGTTCGGGCGCCCGTCGCGGCCCTGGCGCCGGCCCCGGCCCCGGCTCAGGAGCCGAGCCGGGCCACCTCGGTGTCGATCGCCTCGGCCATCAGCGTCCGGGCGTGCGTCAGCGGCAGGCTGCCGCTGAGCCAGCGCGTGCTCAGCCCCTCCAGCAGCGCGGTCAGCCGCTCGGCCGCACCGGCCAGCGCGACCGCCGAGGACATCGGCCGCACCACGCCGAGCAGTTCGGCGATCTCCTGCACCCAGACCCTGGTCGCCCGCGCCAGGTCCTCGCGCAGGGTGTCGTCGAACACCGCGCTCGCCCGCAACTCGCCCCAGGCCGTGCTGTTCTCCCGCACCTCGACGGTGTCCTGCAGCTCCAGCAGCAGGGTCTGCTCCAGCTCCTCGCGCGCGGTCGGCGGCGGCGCGTCGGCGGGGCGCTCGGTCGTGTACCGCTGCGCGCGGTCGTTGATGAACTCCAGCGTCTGCCGGAGGATCCCCGTGCGGTCCTTGAAGTGGTAGTAGATCAGCGCGGTGGACACGCCGGCCTCCGCCGCGAGTTCCTCCACCCGCAGTCCGCGCACCCCGCGCCGCGCGATCACCCGCGCGGCTGCTTCCAAGATCGACGTTTTACGACTGGCCACGATCCACCACTGTACCGGTGGCCCGGGCCGTGATCCGTCCGTGCGCTGAAAATCCCGTCAGGTGAGATCGGCGCGCCTCAGCCGGTCGGGCCCGCCAGGTCGGCCAGGTCCGCGAGGGCCGCCTGGGCCGCGTTGTGGCCCGGGATCCCGCTGACGCCGCCGCCCCGGACGGCGCCCGCGCCGCACAGCAGCACGTTCGGGTGGGCCGTCGCCACACCCCAGCGGGCGGCGGCGCCCTGCGCACCGCCGTCCGCCGGCGCTGCGCCGGTGGGCGCGTCCTCGTCGGCGAACGGGAAGGAGAGGTCCCGGTGGAAGATGTGGCCGCCCGGCAGGCCGAGCTCCTGCTCCAGCTCCGGCGGCGTCCGCGCCTCGACGCAGGGCCGGCCCTCCGCGTCGACGGCCAGGCAGTCGGCGATCGGCTCGGCCAGCACCGCGTCCAGCTGCGCCAGGCTCGCCGCCAGGGCGCGCTCCTTGGCGGCCGGGTCGCCGAACAGCCGGGCGGGCATGTGCAGGCCGAACAGGGTCAGCGTCTGGAGCCCCTGCCGGACGGCCTCCGGCCCGAGGATCGACGGGTCGGTGAGGGTGTGGCAGTAGATCTCGGACGGCGGCGCCGAGGGCATCCGGCCGGCCGCGGCCTCGGCGTACGCCGTCTCCAACTGCCGGTAGCCCTCGGCGATGTGGAAGGTCCCGGCGAAGGCCTCGCGCGGGTCGGCGGCGGGGTCGCGCAGCCGCGGCAGCCGGCGCAGCACCATGTTGACCTTCAGCTGGGCGCCCTCGGGCGCGGGCCCCGGGTCGGTGCCGAGCAGCCGCGCCAGGACGGCCGGCGCGGCGTTCACCAGCACCCGCCGCGCCGCCACCGTCGCCTCGCCGTCCGCGTGCCGGTACGACACCTCGGCGTCGCCGCGCCCGTCGGTCGCGATCGCGGTGACCTCGTGGCCGGTGCGGATCTCGGCGCCGGCCGCCAGCGCGGCCCCGGCCAGCGCGTCCGTCACGGCGCCCATCCCGCCGACCGGGACGTCCCAGTCGCCCGTGCCGTTGCCGATCACGTGGTAGAGGAAGCAGCGGTTCTGCCGGAGCCCGGGGTCGTGGGCGTGGGTGAAGGTGCCGATCAGCGCGTCGGTCAGGGCCACGCCGCGCACCAGGTCGTCCGCGAAGGTCCGCTCGATCGTCTCGCCGAGCGGCCGCTCGAACAGCGCCGCCCAGCCGGCCTCGTCCGCGACCCGCCGGCGCAGTTCGGCCCGGGACGGCAAGGGCTCGGTGAGCGTCGGGAAGACCCGTTCGGCGAGCCGCCCGGTCATCCCCTGGAACTCCTGCCAGGCCCGCCACTCCCGGTCCGACCCGGTCAGCGCCCGGAACGACTCCCGAGTACGGCCGGCGTCCCCCGAGTCCACCAGCAGGCCGGTGGGCTTCCCGTCACGGACGGCCGGGGTGTACGAGGAGATCCGCCGCCGCAGCTCCAGCCGCAACCCGAGGTCCCGGACGACCTTCCTCGGCAGCAGGCTGACCAGGTAGGAGTACCGCGACAGCCGCGCGTCGACACCGGGAAACGCCCTGGCGGACACCGCCGCCCCACCCGTCCGCCCCAGCCGTTCGAGCACCACCACCCGACACCCGGCCCGCGCCAGATACGCGGCAGCCACCAGCCCGTTGTGCCCACCGCCGACGATCACGGCGTCATACCGCGAGGACCCATTCGTGGCCATGCGGTCACGGTACGCCACGACCCACCGGATCCGGAACACTCCCGCACAGCCCGGGGCGCTCCGCTTGGCACGGGGCGCGAGTGGGTAGTTCCAAGCCCGCACCGCTCTCGTACCGGCGACCGGTCGCAATGGACAGGGGATCACCACTTGGGTTGCGAGGACAACGATTCGGATCGTTTCGCAGGGCCCGGCTCCGAGCCTGCGATGTCGGTCAGCAACGTTCTGCGCGGTGTGAGCTCAGAGGTCGTGATCCAGACCGGTGCCGTCAGCGGTGATCTCATTCTGAACAGTGGGTCTGCCGTCGCCGCTCCGGTGGCCCTGCGGCAGATTCCGCCGCGAGTCGTCGGTTTTACCGGGAGGGGCGAGGACCTCTCGGTTCTCGCAGGTCAGCTCGATCCCGGCGCGCCGCCGACGACCCCGCCCGTGACGGTGATCACCGGTCTCGCGGGCGTGGGCAAGACGGCGCTCTGCGTGCACGCCGCTCACAACGCCGTGGATGCCGGTTGGTTCCCCGGTGGCGCGTTCTTCGTCGACCTGCACGGATACGAGGACACCCCGATCCAGCCACGGCAGGCACTGGACTCCCTGCTGCGTGCGCTCGGGGTGCCCGGTCGGAACATTCCACCCGGAGTCGACGCGCGGGCCGGGCTCTACCGGTCACTGCTCGCGATGAGCGATCGCCCGGTCCTGCTGATCGTCGACAACGCCTTCGACACCGCCCAGGTGCTGCCGCTGTTGCCCGGGGAAGCCCGTCATCGGATGCTCGTCACCTCGCGGCACACCCTGCGCCTCAACGCGCGGATGTACGAACTGCGGGTTCCCGGCCGACGCGCGGCTCTGGACCTGTTGGACCTGGCGGTCCGAACCGCCGATCCGTCGGACCGGCGTGCGGTCTCAGAGCCGGTGGCGGCCGCTCAGGTGGCGGAATTCTGTGGCAGGCTGCCGCTGGCGCTCCAGATCGCCGCAGCCCTTCTGATCTCCGATCCCGGGAAGAGTGTTGCGGAGCTGGCCGGCGAGCTGGCCGAAGCGGGTGACCGTCTGCCTCAACTGAGCGACGGGGAAAGGGCCGTTCAGTCTGCCTTCGACCTGTCCTACCGACGTCTGCCGGCACCGCAAGCGGCGCTGTTCCGTGCGCTGGCCCTCAATCCGGGCCCGGACTTCGCCACCGGGGCCGCGGTGGCCCTGTCCGGGGAACGGCCCCGGGAGGTGGAGCGGATGCTCGCCGAACTCCTGCGCGCCCACATGGTGCAGCGAACGACCGTGCCCAGCCGTTGGGTCATGCACGACCTGCTGCGGGAATATGCGCGGAGTCAGGTGGCCCTGGACACGCAGGAGGACCGTCGTCGCCGCTCCGATCGGCTTCTGGACCACTATCTGCGTCTCGCCCTGGTGGCGAGTCGGCTGTACCCCTCAAGTCCTCCGGCCGCCGGCGCAGCGGAGCGCGGACTTGTCGACGACCACTCTGTGGAGGACGCGCCGGGTCTCCGGACGCCCGGCGAGGCCCTCGCCTGGTTCCGGACGGAACGTGTGAATCTCCAGTCCTGCGTCAGCTGGTCAGCGGCGATGGGCGATGCCGTCCGAGCCGTCGGCATCGCGCACGCCTCGGCCGAGTTCCTCAAGGGGGCCGGCCACTGGGAGGAGGCTGTTGAGACACATCGCGTGGCCGTCGCCGTGTCGACCTCGGTCGGGGACGTGCGCGGCCGGGCCACCGCACTGACCGATCTCGGAGCGGTTCAGCAGTTGACCGGGGATCTGGCGTCCGCGGTGGCGAATCTCACCGAGGTGGTCGGGTACTACCGGACGGTTCGGGACCGACCGGGCCAGGCGCGAGCGCTCTGCGAGCTCGGCGGTGCGCAGCGGCTGGCCGGCCGGTACCCGGAGGCGATCGGTACGTTGTCGGACTGCCTCGGCCTGTACGCCGATCTCGGCGACCCCGGAGGGCGAGCAGCATGCCTCAGTAACCTCGGTGCCGCGCAGCGTCTGACTGGGCATCTCCGGCCCGCGGTCGGGACGCTGACCGAGGCGTTGCAGCTCTATCGGGACGTCCGTGACACGCGGGGCGAGGCGCAGGTGCTCACTCTCCTCGGCGCGGTGCGGCGGGAGACGGGGGACTATCAGCGCGCCGCTCTTGACCTGCTCGAAGCTCTGCGGCTGTTCGGCGAGGCCGACGATCGGTTCGGCAAGGCCACGGCTCTGAGAAACCTGGGCGCGGTGAGGTGGCTCGCCGGAGATTCGGCCGCTGCGGTCGGTGAACTCACCGAGGCCCTGCGGCTCCACCGGGAGATCGGCTCCCGGCTCGGGGAGGCCCACGTGCTCACCTTCCTCGGCGCCGTGCAGTCCCAACGCCGCGAGTTCCACGTGGCCGAAGCGACCCTGGACCGGGCGGTGGCCTTGTACCGTGAACTGGGCGACCGAGGCGGTGAAGTAGAAGCCCTGAATCACCGTGCTGCACTTCATACGCTCACCGGCCACGTGTCCACAGCGCGGGAGCTTCATCTGCGTGCCCTGGATCTCGCGCGTGAGATCCGCTCACGATGGGACGAGGCCAATACGCTTCGAGGCCTTGCCGCCGCGACCGGTGGCTCGGAGGGCGAGGCGGAGGCGTACCTCCGGCAGGCGCTCGACCTCTACGACTCCATGGGGTGCGCGGCCGATTGCGCCTCTGTCGAGGCAGAACTCGCCTCCCTCCGCGAGGGGGGTGGGCGGCGTCGTCGAAGTGGATCAGCTGGGCCGCGTGGTTGGGGGTGAGGCCGAGCTGGGCGCGGAAGCGGGACCGCAGGCGTTTGCGGTTCCAGTCGACGCCCTGGCGGGAGGACCTGCTGTTCCAGGTCGCCCGCGTCCTGGAAGTCGCCCATCCCTGGGCTGACCGCCGCCCGCCCGCCCTGGCCTGAGGCCTGGGCCGGGGGCGTGGATACTGCTCGGATGCGTACGTACCCGCCCGCTGCTGTCCTGTTGAACGTCCTGCTCGGGGTGCCGGCTGTGGTGCCGGTTGGGCTGCTTTGGTATTTCGCGGTCAGTTGGCCGTTGGCGGGGCTTGGGTGGACGGAGCGTGATCCGACGGAGAATGACGGGATGCTGCCGTGGTTGCTGCTCGCCGTGCCGGTGCTGTCGGTGTTCCTGGGGGTCTGGTGGCCGGCGAACCACTGGTTGAAGGGCCGTCGGCGGCGTGCGGTTGGGCCGTACTGGACGGTCAGCGTGTTGCTGACCCTGGTGCCCACGGGTGTTCTGGCGGTCCTGGTGGCCGTGCTGTAGCGACGGTCCCGGGCTCTCGACAGATAGCTCTCAGTGAGAGGTAAAATCGGAGGTATGAGTGCGGCCGCCCCGGACATGCCTGCCCCGGCGCTCGGTGAGGAGTTCTCCACCCTCCTCGTCGGGATCCAGCGCCTGGTGCGACGTCGGCTGCGCGAGGGTCTGACCGAGCCGCGACTGCGCGGTGCCCAGGTCGAACTGCTGCGCCTGGTGGCGGACTTCCCCGGGCTGCGGGTCTCCGACGCCGCTGCTGAGCTGTGCCTGGCCGGCAACTCGGTGTCCACCCTGGTCAACCAGTTGGTCACGCTCGGCCTGCTGCGCCGGGAGGTGGATCCGGTCGATCGCCGGGCCGCCCTGCTGTACGTGACCGGCGAGGCCGTCGAGCGGCTCGCGGCCTGGCGGGCCCGTCGGGAGGCGCTGGTCGGCGAGGTGGTGGCGGGGCTGTCGGCGGAGGACCGGGCGGCGCTGGCCGCCGCGCTGCCCGCGCTGCGCGGCGTCGCGGCGGGTCTGCGCCAAGGGGTAGTGGCCGAGGCGGCCGGGGGGAGGAGCGGGCGATGACGGCGGGACCGGACGAGGCGGTGGTCTGCGGCGGCCTGACCTACACCTTCCGCCGGGGCCGGCGGAAGGGCGGCGACACCAGGGCCGTCGACGGTGTCGACCTGACGGTGCGGGCCGGCGAGGTCTTCGGCCTGCTCGGCCCCAACGGCGCCGGCAAGACCACGACGATCCGGGCGATCACCACCCTGCTGCCTACCGGGGCCGGGATGGTCCGGGTCTTCGGCCACGATGTGGCCCGGCGGCGCTCGGAGGTCCGCCGGCTGCTCGGCTACGTGCCGCAGCAGCTCTCCGCCGACGCCGGGCTGACCGGGCGGGAGAACGTCGCCCTGTTCGCCCGGGTCTTCGACGTGCCGCGCGCCGAACGGGCCGCGCGGGTCGCCCAGGCGTTGGCCGCCGTCGACCTCACCGAGGCCGCCGACCGGTCGGCCGGCACCTACTCGGGCGGCATGGTGCGGCGGCTGGAACTCGCCCAGGCGCTGGTCAGCGCCCCACGGCTGCTGGTGCTGGACGAGCCCACGATCGGCCTGGACCCGATCGCCCGGGCCGGCGTCTGGGAGCGCCTCGACGCCGTCCGCCGGGCGACCGGCATGACGGTGCTGGTGACCACCCACTACATGGACGAGGCCGACCGCCACTGCGACCGGATCGCCCTCATGGACCGCGGCCGGATCCGCGCGCTCGGCACCCCCGGCGAGCTGAAGGACCGGGTCCGCGAGCAGGACCGCGCGCTGCCCGATCCCACGCTCGACGACGTGTTCCGCCACTTCTCGGGCCGCGGGCTGTCCCGCGCCGAGGGCGCGGAAGGAGACTTCAACGATGTCCGCCGGACCCGCCGCACGGCCAACCGCGTCGGCTGACGATCCCGCTCCCACTGCCGAGGCCTCCGAAGCCCCTGATCTCTCTCAGTCTGCTGCTGGTGCCCCCGCCGGCCCGGACCGGCTGGCGGCAGGTGCCGGCCAGGGTGGCCGCGATGTGCGTGGTGGAGCTGCAGAAGCTGCGCCACGACCGCACCGAGGTCTACACCCGGGCGATCCAGCCGGCGCTCTGGCTGCTGATCTTCGGCGAGACCTTCACCCGGCTGAAGGCGATCCCCACCGACGGGATCCCGTACCTCGACTACCTGGCGCCCGGGATCATCGCGCAGTCCGCGATGTTCGTCGCGATCTTCTACGGCATCATGATCATCTGGGAGCGGGACTCCGGCGTCCTCACCAAGCTGCTGGTCACCCCGACCCCGCGGGCCGCGCTGGTGACCGGAAAGGCCTTCGCCGCCGGGGTGAAGGCGGTGCTGCAGGCCGTCGTGGTCGTCCTGCTCGCCGCGCTGCTCGGCGTCGCGATGACCTGGAATCCGCTGCGGCTGCTGGGCGTCGTGGCGGTGGTGGTGCTCGGCTCGGCCTTCTTCTCCTGCCTGTCCATGACCATCGCCGGCATCGTCCTCACCCGGGACCGGCTGATGGGCATCGGCCAGGCGATCACCATGCCGCTGTTCTTCGGCTCCAACGCCCTGTACCCGGTGGACCTGATGCCCGGCTGGCTGCAGGCGGTCAGTCTGGCCAATCCGCTCAGCTACCAGGTCGACGCGTTGCGGGGCCTGCTGATCGGCACGCCCTCGCACCTCCTGCTGGACTTCGGCGTCCTCACCCTGGCGACGGTCCTCGGCGTCGCGGCCGCCTCCGCCCTGCTGGGCCGCCTGGCCCGCTGACCCGTGTGGGTGGGCGGGGTCAGATGCGGTCGGCGGACCACGCCGGGTCGCGGCCGGTGAGGGCCAGCAGCTGGTCCTCGGCGTCCGCGCCCGGCGGCGTGGCGAACGGTGGGTCGAAGCGGCCGGTCCCGGCCAGGTCGCGGTAGCCGCGGAACTCCGCGAGCGCGTAGCGGGCGGAGCCCGGCGGCAGGCGCCCGTGCTCGCCGAGGGCCCGGGAGAGGTCCCAGCCGTGTACGACGGTCTCGGCGACGAGCTCGCGGGCGTACCCGCCGGCGTCCCGCACCCCGTAGGTGAGGTGCACCAGGAGGTCGGGGGCGCCGGGGCGGTCGAGTGCGCGTTGCGCGCTGCGCACGGCCATCGCCCAGACGCCCAGCGGGTTGCGGCCGAGCACGTCGCCCTCGAAGCGGTGGCCGAGCTGCTCCGGGGTGTAGCCGGCGATCGCCTGGCAGACCCACAGGTGCTGGGCGGCCAGGTGGTTCACCAGCGCGCGCACGTCCCAGTCGCGGCACGGCGTGGGCGCCGTCCAGAGGTCCTCGGGCACCGAGCGCAGCAGCCGGGCCACTTCGGCGCCGGCGGCCGCGTAGTGCGCGCGGACCTCGGCGTGGAATCCGGATGGGTGGGGACATTCCATCGCCGGGCCTCCGTCTCCTGCCCTGCTCACTCCCAGTAAACCGCTACGGCGCGTCACCCGCCAGGGGGGTGGGGAGCGGTTCTGCGGCGGATCTCCGGCCGCGCGCGCCGTCGGCGGTCACCGTGCGTGGCGAGGGTGAGGCGCTCTGGTGGAGCCGCGCGGGGTGTCTACAATGTCCACGCCATGACGACCGCCCGGCGCCGGATCGCGCTCGCCGCGACCCTCATCGGCGCTCTCGCCGCCTCGATCCTCCCCGCCGCCGCCACCGCCCACGCGGCCGGTCCCTCCTGTCGGACCGTCGAGTCCGCGCCGCTCGACCCGGAGCAGGCGCGCACCGCCGACCCGCGGACCGCCGCCCTGACCGAACGCGCGGGCTTCGGCGAGTTCGTCCGCCGGTTCCCCGCCGCCCTGTGCACCGCCCGCACCGCCGCCGAGGCCGGCCGACTGGTCGACGCGTGGGGCGAGGCGCTCTGGCGGGCCGGCGTGGACCGCGCCCAGGGGCGCCGCCCCGGCGGCGACCTGCCGGCCGCCGACGACCGGCCGCTGTACTGGACCAGGGTCGCCATGACCGTCCGACTCGCGCGCTGGCAACCGGACTTCACCCTCGACCGGGCCGCCCTGCGGCAGCGCTTCGAGGACGCGTCGCGCGGGCTCACGGACGGCGGGTTCAGCGGACGCCCCGGGGTGCGGCGGATCCTCGTCAGCGGCTTCGACCCCTTCGGCCTGGACGCCGAACCGCGCCGGGCCAACCCCTCCGGCTCGGCGGCCCTGCAACTCGCCGGCCGGCGGATCACCCTCGCCGACGGCACCCCGGCCGAGCTCCGCTCGGTGCTGTTCCCGGTCCGCTACGGCGACTTCGACGGCGGCATCGTCGAGCGCGCCTACGCCCCGCGCCTCGCCCCCGGCCCCCGCGCCGCGGACCTCATCACCACCATCAGCCAGGGCTACCCCGGACTGTTCACCCTGGAGGCGTGGGCCGGCCGGGCCCGCTCCGCCGACCCCTACCCCGACAACACCGGCGCGCTCTCCGGCGGCACCCGCGAGCACCCCGTCACCGCCCCGGGGCTCGGCCCGGGCGCGGAGTTCATCGCCACCAGCCTGCCCACCGGGCCGATGACCGCCGTTCAGCAGCCGTACCCGGTGCTGCTGAACACCGCCGTCACCGAGATCCCCGCCGGGGCGAGCGGCCCGGTCGACCGGGCGGACGGCCCGACCCCCGGCTCGCGGGCGGTCGCCGGCGGTGGCGGGGGCTACCTCTCCAACGAGGTCGCCTACCGCACCAACCGGCTGCGTCTGGAGCTCGCCCCGCAGGTGCCGGGCGGCCATCTGCACACCCCGGTGCTCACCGGGCTCCCGGAGCAGCCCGAGCTGCTGACCGGTCCGGACTTCGAGCAGAACGAGGCCGCGATCACCGGCGAGGTCCTCGACATCCTGCGGCACACCGCGGGCTGACGGGAGGTCCGGGAGCCGGGCCCGTCCGGCCGGGCGTCGGGGGGTCACTCCCCGACGCCCGGCCGGGCGCGGTCAGGCCAGGGTGCCGAACTCGCCGAGCGCGGTCCGGACGGCGTGCTCCATCTCGGCGCGCAGCCGCTCCGGGTCGGCGGGCGCGCCGCCGTCCGCCTCGGAGCGGCCGAGGAGCGTGGCGATGGTCGAGACCAGCGCGCCCACCAGCGCCCCGGTCATCGCGGCGGCCACCACCGGGTCCAACTCGCCGCGGTAGGCGGCGATCAGCCCCCGGGTCAGCTCCTGCTGGCCCTCCAGCACCTTGCGCAGCGCGAACGGCTGGAGGGCGGGGGTGCGCAGGATCAGCCTGGTCCGCAGCTTCGCCAGATCGCCCGTCAGATCGGTGTCCTGGTCGAGCACGAAGCGGAACGAGCGCAGCAGCAGTGCGGCCGGCCGCTCCCCGGGCAGCGGCTCGGCCAGGACGGAGGCCGATCGCTCCAGCTTGAGCGGGGTGCCCGCGAAGAGCACCTCCTCCTTGCTGGCGAAGTAGCTGAAGAACGTCCTGGTGGAGATGTCGGCGGCCTCGGCCAGTTCGGCGATGGTGGTCTCCTCGTACCCCTTGCTGCCGAACAACTCGATCGCCGCGGCCACGAGCGCCTGCCGCGTCCGCTCCTTCTTGCGCTCCCTGAGCCCTGGCTTCGTCGTCATTCTCTCGATGCTAGCCGAGAGTGAAAATCTGCACTCATTGAAAAATTGCGTCGAGTGCTGCTAAGTTCACGGCCATGGATAGCGTCCTCAACCGCGTGGGGCGGACGGCCGCCCGTCGCCCCTGGCTCACCATCGGATCCTGGATCCTCGCCATCGTGGCCCTGTTCGCCGTGGCCGGGGCAGCCGGCGGCGAATTCGTGAACGACTACAACGTCCCCGGCACCAACTCCCAGAAGGCCGTCGACCGCGCAATCGAACGCTTCCCCGACATGGGCGCGGCGAGTGCGGACGTCGTCTGGCACACCGACAGCGGCACCCTGCGCGACCCCGACAAGCAGGCGGTCGTCAAGTCCGTCACCGCCGCGTTCGCCGGGCAACCCGACGTCCGCTCCGCCGCCGACCCGCTCGCCGAGGGCGGCCAGGTCAGCGACGACGGGCGCACCGCGATCGGGCAGGTGCAGTACGACAAGAAGCTGCGCAAGCTCACCGAGGAGGCCACCACCCGGCTCCAGGGCGCCGCCGAGGAGGCCCGCCGGGCCGGACTGGAGGTCTCCTTCCGCGGCCAGGTCGTCGACCTGTCCTCGCAGAGCGAGACCAGCGGCGCCGAGTTCGTCGGCCTGGTCGCCGCCCTGGTGATCCTGCTGATCGCCTTCGGCTCCTTCGTCGCCGCCGGACTCCCGATCCTCGTCGCCATCACCGGCCTCGTGCTCGGCACCGCCGGCGTGCTGATCGCCGGCGCCGGCCTCAGCATCCCGACCATCGCCCCCATCGTCGCCGTCATGCTCGGCCTCGGCGCGGGCATCGACTACGCCCTGTTCGTCGTCACCCGCTTCCGCGAACAGCTCGCGGCCGGCGTCCACAAGCACGAAGCGGCCGGCCGCGCCCTCGCCACCGCCGGCCACGCCGTGGTCTTCGCCGGGGCCACCGTGGTCGCCGCGATCCTCGGCCTGCTGCTGACCGGCATCCCCTTCATCGGCGGCATGGGCGTCGCCGCGGCGCTCACCGTGGCCGCGACCATGCTCTCCGCCCTCACCCTGCTCCCCGCCGTCCTCGGCCTGCTCGGACACCGTGTCAACTCCCTGCGGATCGGCCGCCGCCGGCCCGCCGAGGCCGCCGGACCCGCCGACAGCGCGAACAACCGCTGGGCGCGCTGGGCCGACCGGGTGGCGAAGAACCGCTACGCCTACTCCGCCCTCGCCCTGGTCGTCATCGCGGTCCTCACCGTCCCGCTGTTCAGCCTGCGCCTCGGCGCCCCCGACGACAGCAACGCCCCGAAGAACTCCACCCAGCGCCACGCCTACGAGACCGTCGCCGCCGCCTTCGGGCCCGGCTGGAACGCCCCGCTGATGATCGTCGCCGACCTGCAGCCCGGCGCCGAGGGCGATCAGGCCGTCGAGCGGCTGCGCGGCACGCTCAGTGCGGACGGCGAGGTCGCCACCGTCACCCCGGCCGTCCTCAGCACCGCCGGCCGCACCGCCATGCTCACCGTCGTGCCCAAGCACCGCCCGCAGGACCCGGCGGTGAGCGACCTGCTCCACCGGATCCGCGAGGACGTCGCCCCCGCCGTCTTCGGCGCGCACAGCAAGGACGTCTACGTCGGCGGCACCACCGCCTACAACACCGACCTGTCCGACACCGTCGGCGACCGCCTGCCCTGGATGGTCGCGGCCGTCCTGGCGGCAGCGGCGGTGCTGCTGGTCGCGATGTTCCGGGCGCCGCTGGTCGCCCTCAAGGCCGCCGCGATGACGACGCTCTCCATCGGCGCCGCCTTCGGTGTGCTGGTCGCCGTCTTCCAGTGGGGCTGGGGCCTGTCCCTGATCGGCCTCAAGGAGCCGGTGCCCATCATGGCGATGGTCCCGATGCTGCTCTTCGCGGTGCTGTTCGGCCTGTCCATGGACTACGAGGTCTTCATGCTCAGCGCCGTCAAGGAGGAGTACGACAGCACCGGCGACCCGGCCCGCGCGATCCGCGCCGGCCTGGGCAGCACCGCCCGGGTCATCACCGCCGCCGCCGCGATCATGACGGTGGTGTTCCTCTCCTTCGTGCCGATGACCGACACCGTCATCAAGATGATCGGCATCGGCCTCGCGGTCTCGGTGATCGTCGACGTCACCGTGATCCGCCTGGTGCTCGCCCCCGCGGTGATGAGCATCCTCGGCCACGCGGCCTGGCGCGGCTTCGGCCGGCCCGCCGCGACGGCCCTCCCCACTTCGCCGGCCCCCGCGGCGGAGCCGCAGCGCACGACGGTCGGGTGACGACCCGACCCTTCGCGCCGCGCAAGGAAAGGGCCTCCCGGGACATCGGCAGTTTCTAGCGGTCGTTGCAACACGTGGTCGGTTGTCTAGGCCGCGAGGAGTTTAGCCAGACGCTCGGCTGGGGTTTCCCAGCCGAGCGTTTTGCGTGGGCGGCGGTTGAGCTGGTCGGCGACGGCGACCAGGTGCTCGGGCGTGTGGGCGGACAGGTCGGTGCCCTTGGGGAAGTACTGCCGGAGCAGGCCGTTCGTGTTCTCGTTCGAGCCGCGCTGCCAGGGGCTGGCCGGGTCGCGGAAATAGACCGGGATGTCGGTGGCGAGGGTGAAGTCACGGTGCCTGGCCATCTCGCTGCCCTGGTCCCAGGTGAGGGACCGCTTGAGGTGTCCGGGCAGGGTCTGGGCGGTGGCCGTCAGGGCGTCGAGGACGGCCTCGGCGCCGTGGTCGCCCGGCAGGTGCAGGAGCATCACGTAGCGGGTCGCGCGCTCCACCAGGGTGCCGATCGCGGACTTCCCGTCCTTGCCGATGATCAGATCCCCCTCCCAGTGACCGGGGACCGCCCGGTCCTCGGCCTCGGCGGGACGTTCGCTGATCATCACCATCGGCGTGGTGAAACGCGGCTGGCGGCAGTAGGCCTGCCGCTGTGGCCTGCGGCGGGCACGGCCACTGCGCAGGGCAGAGGCGAGCTCGCGTCGCAGCTCGCCTCTGCCCTGGACGTAGAGCGTCTGGTAGACGGTCTCGTGGACCACGTGCATCTCCGGCCGGTCGGGGAACTGTGCCCGTAGAGCGTGGCAGATCTGCTCCGGGCTCCACCGCTCGTCCAGCATGGCCTGGGCGGCGTCCCGCAGTGCCGGGTTCGAGGTGATCTTGCGGGGCTTGGGGCGGGGCCGGCGGGCGTCGGCCCGGGCCTGGGCGGCGTGCGGACGGTAGTGCCACTGGCCGCGGGTGCCGTCGGTGCGGTTGCGGCGGATCTCCCGGCTGACCGTGGACGGGCTGCGTCCCAGTTCGGCGGCGATCGCCCGCACGGTCGCCTTCTCCCGCAGCCGGTCGGCGATGTGGATCCGCTCGTCCTCGCGCAGATACCTGGAGGCGCCGGAAGGCGGCACCACCGTACGAATCGGTGGTGCCGCCTTCTTCCCACGCTCGGCGCTACGGCCGTTACGCCATTTCCTGCCGGTCCGCGTATCGATGCCGACGATCCGGCACGCTTCGGCGTTGCTGTAGCCCTGCTGCATGAGCCGGGAGTATGCCGCCCTCTCAGCTGCGAGCTTCACCGGGCCCTGAGCCGTCCGGGCCTTACGGATATCGAAGTCCAATGCATCCCCTGAGCTGGGGTGTTGCAACGACTCCTAGAACCCAAGATCGTCCCGGGAGGCCCTTTCACGTGAGCGGGCGGTGCGCGGTGGTGCTCCTGTGCTGCTGTGGTGGTGCGGGTGACGCGGGGGCCGCGTCAGGGGTCAGCTGGCCTTCCAGAGCTGGAGGCGCGAGGTGTAGATCCCCTCGGTGGCGGTCCGCTGGAAGGAGCGGAAGCCGATGTAGCCGGCGTAGCGGCCGGTGCCGCCGACCACCGGGAGCGCGATGTTCTCGCCCGCGATGAGCTTGTCGGTGTTCACCAGGCCGAAGGAGTGCACCGAGCCGTCCTTGAAGACGTCGGTGTTGTCCATGATCGTGAACAGGCCGTCGGCGCTCTGGTACACGGCCTTGCTGGTGCCGGTGGTGTCGGCGACGACCTTGCCGGCGGCGTTGGTGAGCTGGGTGTGCCAGGTACCGCCGTCACCCACGCTGAAGCCGGTCGGCGGCACGTCGTTGTAGCTGCGCTCCAGCACCTTCTCCTGGAGCGGGTTCAGGTCGATCGACTTCGGCTGGTGGTGGGACGCCGACCGGCCGGCGTCGGCCGTCGCGGTCCCGGCGGTGGCGGGGACGGTGACCAGCAGGCCCAGGGCGATGGCGAGGGCGGCACCTGTGCGGCGGGTGATCTTCGTGCGGCGCATGCTCTTCCTTCTTGTCTACGGGTCCACGTGTCGGCATGACGACGTGTTCGCGTGTGTGCGTGAGATCCGTGGGAAGCGGTCTACGGGCCATGCTGGTGGGGGTCGCTAAAGCCCTTCCAAAAGGTTCGGGGGGACGAGGGGAAGCGGGTGGCGGCGTCCGGGAACGGCAGGAGGGTGGCCCCCCGGCCGGTGCGCCGGGGGACCACCCTCCGTGGTCGCGGGATCAGCGCGCGGCCGGCGCCCCGAACCAGGTGCCGAGCGCGGCCGACAGCCCGTCCTGCTGGTCGCCGACCCAGGCCACGTACCCGTCCGGACGGACCAGCAGCGCCGGCACGTCCAGCCCCTCGGCCGGCTCCGCCCGCACCACGTCGACCCGCGCCTCCCAGCCGGACACGTCGCCGAACTCCTTGCCCGTCAGGTCGAACAGCACCCCGCGACCGCGCCCCAGCGCCGCCGCCGTGGACGTCTCGCCGTCGGCCGTGCGCAGCGAGAGGTGCCCGAGCCGGCGGCCCACCAGCGGGTCGTCGCCCTCCCCGGCGAACGGGTAGCGCACGTCCGTCGCCCAGGTCACCAGCCGGCGGTTGACCTCGTCGACCGTCACCAACTCGGTGAACACCTCGCGCAGCGCGTTCACCTTCTCCAGCGGGTGGATCAGCGCCATCTGCGCCTCGGCGCCCTGGCACGCCCGGTACCCGGCCAGGTGCCGCTCCGTGTGGTAGCCGTCGAGCAGCCCCTCCGGCGCCCAGCCGCCGACCTCGGCCGCCAGCCGCCAGGCCAGGGCCACCGCGTCGCCCAGCCCGGTGTTCAGACCGTGGCTCGCCGTCGGCACGTAGTGGTGCGCGGCCTCGCCCGCCAGGAACACCCGGCCCTCGCGGTAGCGCTCGGCGAGCTGGGTGGTGCCCGTGTAGCGGCGCATCCAGACCGGGTCGCCCACCTGCTTGCTCTCTCCGGTCAGCCGCTTGATGTTGCCCATCAGCTCCTCGACCGTGACCGGCTCCGACTCCGGCGGACCGTCCTGGTCGAACTCCAGGGTCTGCAGCCGCCAGTAGCCGCGCTCGGAGCGCTCGGGCAGCGCGCCGAACACCCCGCCCGGGCGCACGCCGGCGTCGAACTCGCCGTCGTAGGAGGCGAAGTCGCCCAGGATGCCGTACCAGGACTTGCCGGTGCGGCGCACCTCGATGCCCGCGAGGCGGCGCACCGCGCTGTCCACGCCGTCCGCACCCACCAGGTAGGCGCCGCGCAGCTCGTACGCCGCCCCGTCCGGCCCCTCGACCTGCACGGTCACGCCGGCGTCGTCCTGGCTGAAGCCGGTGACCCGGTGGCCCCGGCGGAGATCGGCGCCCAGCGCCGCGGAACGCTCCTCCAGCAGCCGCTCCACGCCGGTCTGCGCCACCAGCAGGTTGTACTCCTCGGGCAGCTTGGCGAGGTCGAGCCAGACCATGCCGAAGTGCACCGCCGGCCAGCGCGGCGCCTCGCCGAGCGCGCCCATGAGGTCCCGCTCGGTGAACACGTCCACCAGGCGCGAGTGGAAGGTGCCCACCCGCTCGTCGTCGTAGTGCTCGGTGCGGGCCTCCAGGACGACGGCCGGCACGCCCTGCCGCCCGAGCTCGAACGCCAGCATCAGGCCGACGGGGCCGCCACCCGCGATGATGATCGGGTCAGTCATTGGGTCAGTACTCCTTGCGTTCGGTGAGTTCGTGTTCGCGTTCGCTGTTCACAGCGCGGTGCGGAGGTGCTCGGCGAGTTCGCCGGGCGTGGGGTGGTCGTAGATGGCGACCGGGTCGAGCTCCAGACCGTCCTCCCGCAGCCGGGTGGCCAGCTCCATCGCGGTGAAGGAGGACAGCCCCAGCTCCAGGAACTCCAGCAGCGGGTCGATCTCCTCCGCCGAGTCCAGGCCCAGCACCTGGGCGGTGTAGCGCCGTACGGTCTCCAGGAGGACCCGGCCGACCTCGTCGTCCGGCGCGCCGGCCAGCCGATCGCGCAGCGAGGCCACGGCGGGGCCGTCGTCCTCGGTCCCGCCGGGCGTGCCGTCCGGGCTGGAGGCGTCGGCGGCATCGGTGGCCGGGGCAGGGGCCGTGACGGTGGCGAACCAGTCCGCCAGGGCCGGGAGCACCGCCGACATCGCCTTGCGCTGGTCCGTGTCCAGCGTCAGCAGGTCCGCCAGCGCCTCCTCGTCCCCCTGCGTCACCGCCTCCCACAGCGCGCCGTCCGCCGCTGCGGCGACGCTCGCGGCGCGTGGCTGGAGCCAGTAGGTCTGGTGTTGGAAGGGGTAGGTGGGGAGGTTGGTGTGGTGTCCGGTGGTGGTGGGCCAGGTGGTGGTGTGTCCGTGGGTGTGGGCGGTGGCGAGGGCGGTGAGGGTGGTGTGGGCTTCGGGGTGGTTGGGGGTGAGGCTGGCGGTTGCGGTGGCTTCGGGGTGGGCGGTGCGGGTGAGGGTGGTGAGGGTGGCGTCGGGGCCCAGTTCCAGGTAGGTGGATGCTCCGGCTTCGCCGAGGGTGGTGAGGGCGTGGTGGAAGCGGACGGCTTCGCGCAACTGGCGGACCCAGTAAGACGGTTCGGTGAGTTGGTCGGCCAGGCGTCCGGTGAGGGTCGAGATGATGGGGATGGTGGGCTGGTGGTAGGTGAGGGTGGCCGCGATCGTCTCGAACTCGGCCAGGATGGGGTCCATGTGGTGGGAGTGGAAGGCGTGGCGGGTGTTGAGGACCTTGGCCTTGCGGCCCTGCTCTTTCCATGCCGCTGCGAGGGCGTGGACGGCGTCGACGTCTCCCGCTACGACGACCGCGTCGCCGGAGTTGATGGCGGCGATGGTGAGGGCGTCGTTGAGGTGGGGCGTGACGTCGTCCTCGGTGCCTTGGAGGGTGGCCATCGCGCCGTTGCCGGTGCTGTGCATCAGGCGGGCGCGGGCGGCGACGAGGGTGGCGGCGTCGGAGAGTGAGAGGACGCCGGCGCAGTGGGCGGCGGCTATCTCGCCGATGGAGTGTCCGGCGAGGTAGTCGGGCTTCAGGCCGTGGTGCTCCAGGAGCCGGAACAGCGCGGTCTCCAGGGCGAAGAGCGCCGGCTGCGTGTGCAGGGTGGTGTCGAGTAGCCCGTCGGGGTTGTTAGCGATGATCCCACGCAGCTCCGGGTCGAAGTGGCTCAGTGCCTCGTCGTAGGCGGCGGCGAACACCGGGAAGGCGGCGTACAGTTCCTCGCCCATCCCGACCCGCTGCGACCCCTGACCGGTGAACAGGAAGGCCAACTTGCCCGGGTGGGCCGCGTTGCCGGTGACGAAGCCGGGGTGCCCCGCGCCCTCGGCGAGGGCCTGGAGGGCCTCCGTCCGCGCGCCCGGCAGGACGACGGCGCGGTGGTCGAGGAGCGAGCGCCCGGTGGTGAGGGAGTGGGCGATGTCCGCCTCGTCCGCCTCGGGGTGCTCGGCGAGCCAGTCCAGCAGTCGGCGGGCCTGGTCGCGCAGCGCGGTGCCGGACTTCGCCGACAGCGGCCACACCACCGGGAGTTCGGCCGGCGCTGGGACTTCCTCGGCGGTCTCCTCGGGGGCCGGCGCCTCCTCCAGGATGATGTGGGCGTTGGTGCCGCTGATGCCGAAGGAGGACACACCGGCGCGGCGCGGGCGCTCGCCCTCCGCCGCCCACGGCCGGGCCTCCGTCAGCAGCTCGACCGCGCCCGCCGTCCAGTCCACGTGCGGGGACGGCTCGTTGACGTGCAGCGTCTGCGGCAGGACGCCGTGCTGGAGCGCCATGACCATCTTGATGATGCCGGCGACTCCGGCCGCCGCCTGGGCGTGGCCGATGTTGGACTTCAACGAGCCCAGCCAGAGCGGCCGTTCGGCCGGACGGTCCTGCCCGTACGTGGCCAGCAGCGCCTGGGCCTCGATCGGGTCGCCGAGCGTCGTACCGGTGCCGTGGGCCTCCACCGCGTCCACGTCCGACGGGCGGAGGCGGGCGTCGGCGAGGGCCTGGCGGATCAGACGTTCCTGGGACGGGCCGTTGGGCGCGGTGAGCCCGTTGCTGGCGCCGTCCTGGTTGACCGCCGAGCCGCGCACCACCGCCAGCACCCGGTGCCCGTTGCGGCGCGCGTCCGACAGCCGCTCGACGAGCAGCAGGCCGACGCCCTCCGCCCAGCCGGCGCCGTCGGCCGCCGCGGAGAAGGACTTGCACCGCCCGTCCGGCGACTGGCCGCGCTGGCGGCTGAACTCGATGAAGACGCCGGGCATCGCCATGACCGTCACGCCGCCCGCGAGCGCCAGGTCGCACTCGCCGCTGCGCAGCGCCTGGACGGCCAGGTGCAGGGCGACCAGCGAGGAGGAGCACGCCGTGTCGACGGTGACCGCCGGGCCCTCGAAGCCGAAGGTGTAGGACACCCGGCCGGAGGCGACGCTGCCCGCGCTGCCGTTGCCGACCAGCCCCTCGTAGCCGTCCGGCGCGGGGTGCAGGCGGGCCCCGTAGTCGTCGTACATCACGCCCGCGTAGACCCCCGTCCGGCTGCCGCGCAGGGCGGCCGGGACGATGCCGGCGTGCTCGAACGCCTCCCACGCGGTCTCCAGCAGCAGCCGCTGCTGCGGGTCCGTGGCGAGCGCCTCGCGCGGCGACATCCCGAAGAACCGCGCGTCGAACTCGCTGGCCCCGTAGAGGAATCCGCCCTGGTCGGCCACCGAGGTGCCCGGGTGGTCCGGGTCGGGGTCGTACAGGTCCGCCGGCCAGCCGCGGTCGGTGGGGAAGCCGCCGACCGCGTCCTCCCCGTTGGCGACCAGCCGCCACAGCTCCTCGGGGGAGCGGACCCCGCCGGGGAACCGGCAGGCCATGCCGACGACGGCGATCGGCTCGCCGAGCCCGGTCTCCAGGTCGCGGATCCGGGTGCGGGCCTTGTGCAGGTCGGCGGTCACCCACTTGAGGTACTCGACCAGCTTCTCTTCCCTGGTCCCGGGCGTTTCGGCGGTGGTGCTCATGACTGCATGCTCCGTCCGAGCTCGTTGTCGATGAATGCGAGGACCTCGTCGGCGCTGGCGTCCTGGATGCGCTCGGCCACCGACTCCTCGGCCGCCGGGCCGCCCCGCTGCTCGGCGGTCCACTGCGCCAGCACCGTCTGCAGCCGGACCGTGATCTCCTTGTCGCGCTGCTCGTCGGGCGCCAGCCCGGCCAACACCGCCTCCAGGCGGTCGAGTTCGGCGAGCGCCGGCGACTTCCGGGCATCGGCCGGCGCCAGCCCCGCGAGCAGGAACCGGGTGATCGCCTGCGGGGTCGGGTGGTCGAAGACCAGGGTGGCGGGGAGCTTGCGGCCGAAGGTCGCGCTGAGCCGGTTGCGCAGCTCGACGGCGGCCAGCGAGTCGAAGCCCAGCTCCTTGAACTTGCGGTCCGCCGGCACCGAGTCGGCCGAACCGCCGCCCAGCACGGTCGCCACCTGGAGCCGCACCACCTCGCCCAGCGCCGGCTCCCGCTCGGCCTCCGGCAGCGCGGCCAGCCGCTCCAGCAGGGCCGCCGCGCCACCCGCGTCCGCCTGGCGCCGGGCCGGGACCCGGACCAGCCCGCGCAGCAGCGGCGGCACCACACCGGACCGCAGGGCGGCCTGGTCGAAGCGGGTGGCGGCGACCGTGGCCCGGTCCTGGCGCAGGGCGCTGTCCAGCAGCGCGAGGCCCTCGGCCGCGCCGATCGGCCGCAGCCCGCCGCGCGCCATCCGGGCCAGGTCGGCCTCGTCGAGCGCCGCCGTCATCGTGCTCTCCTGCTCCCAGCGGCCCCAGGCGATCGACACCGCGGACCGTCCGCGGGCCCGCCGGTGCTCGGCCAGCGCGTCGAGGAAGACGTTGGCCGCCGCGTAGTTGGCCTGGCCGGCGCTGCCGAGCACACCCGCGATCGAGGAGAACAGGACGAAGTGCGCCGGATCGCCGGTGAGTTCGTGCAGCAGCCAGGCGGAGTCCGCCTTGGCGCGCAGCACCGGCTCGATCCGCTCCGGGGTGAGGCCGGACAGCACACCGTCGTCGAGGACACCGGCGGCGTGGAACACCCCGGTCAGCGGGTGCTCCGCGGGGATCCCCGCCAGCAGCGCGGTGAGCGCCGCCCGGTCGGCGACGTCGCAGGCGACGAGGTCGACCTCGGCGCCCAACGCGGCCAGCCGCTCGACGAGTTCGGCGGCGCCCTCGGCGCGCGCCCCGCTCCGGCTGGTGAGCAGGAGCCGCCGTGCGCCGTGCGCGGTCACCAGGTGCTCGGCCACCAGCCGGCCCAGGGTGCCGGTCGCCCCCGTGATCAGCACGGTGCCGGTCTCCATCGGCGCGACGGTCCGGGTGCCCGGCGCGAGCCGGGTCATCCGCGGCACGTACGTCACGCCGTCGCGGACCGCCACGCGCGTCTCCTCCCCGGGCAGCAGCCCGGGGACGCACGCCGCCGGGTCGCCGTCCACGTCCGCCAGGGCGAACCGGTCCGGGTTCTCGGCGAGGGCGCTGCCGACCAGGCCCCACAGCGGGGCGGTGGCCAGGGCGTCCAGCGACTCGCCGGCGTGGACCGCGACGGCGCCGTTGGTCACCACGGCGAGCCGGGACTCGGCGAAGCGCTCGTCGGCGAGCCAGGCCCGGAGGGTCGCCAGCGTGCCGGTGAGCGCCTCGCGGACGGCCGCAGGGGTGTCGGTGGCGTCGGCGTCGCCGGAGCGGACCGGGAGCAGGACCAGGTCGGGGGCCGGGCCGGCGGCCGCCAACGCGTCCAGGTCCGGGTACTCGGTGGTGCCGAGCACCGCCCAGCCGCCCCGGTCGGCGGTCGCACCCCGGGCGGAGGTGTCCGCGACCCACTCGACGGAGAACAGCGGGTCCTCACCGGTGGTCCGCAGCGCGGCGAGCTGCTCCTCGCTGATCCGGCGGGTGCTCAGCGCCTCCACCGTGGCGACCGGTCCACCGCTCGCGTCGGTCAGGGTGATGGTCACGGCGTCCGGCGCCTCGGCCCCGGCCGGGGCGATCCGCACCCGCGCCGCCGTGGCGCCGGTCGCGTGGAGCCGTACGCCGGACCAGGCGAACGGCAGCCGCACGCCGTCCGACTCCCGGGCGAGGCCCATCGCGTGGAGCGCGGCGTCCAGCAGCGCCGGGTGGATGCCGAAGCCGTCGACCGCGGTCTCCTCCGGCAACGCGACCTCCGCGTAACGGAGTTCGCCGTCCTGCCAGGCGGCCGTCAGGCCCTGGAACACCGGCCCGTACTCGTACCCGGAGGCGGCCAGCCCCGCGTACACGCCGGCCAGCTCCAGCCGCTCCGCACCGGCCGGCGGCCACGCGGTCACCGGCTCGACCGGCGGTGCGGCGTCGCCCACCGCGAGGAAGCCGGTGGCGTTGCGGACCCAGCCGTCGGCGGCGTCCGCCCCGGCGCCCGCCGAGTGCACGCCGACCGGCCGGCGCCCTTGCTCGTCCGGCGCGCCGACGACCACCTGGATCCGCACGGCGCCCGCCTCGGGAACGACCAGGGGCGTCTCCAGGGTCAGTTCCTCGACGGTGTCGCAGCCGGCGGCGTCCGCCGCGTGCAGCACCAGGTCGACCAGCGCCGCGCCGGGCACGATCACCGTGCCGAGCACCGCGTGGTCCGCCAGCCAGGGCTGATCGGCGGTGGAGAGGCGGCCGGTGAGGAGCACGCTGTTGTCGGAGGCGATGGTGACGGTGGCGCGGAGGAGCGGGTGGGTGGTGTGGGCGAGGCCGAGGGTGGTGGCG
>NZ_JBHSOF010000075.1:0-30087 GCF_042656005.1 Kitasatospora misakiensis
CGCCGAGGCCGCCGCGGCTGCTGCCGCCGCCGGGCCCGCCAAGGCCGGCCCGCCCGCCGCCGCACCCCCGGCCGCGCGCCCCTGGTCGGCCGAGGGCGCCGCCGCCGCGGTGGCCTATGCCCGCTCCAAGATCGGCCTGCCGTACATCTGGGGCGGCGAGGGCCCGGGCGGCTACGACTGCTCCGGGCTGACCATGATGGCGTGGCGTCAGGGCGGCAAGCGGCTCAACCACTTCGCCGCCGACCAGTACGCGCAGTCCACCCCGATCACCTACCGCCAGCTCCGCCCCGGCGACCTGGTCTTCTGGAGCACCACCGGCCGCGCCGCCGACATCCACCACGTCGGCCTCTACATCGGCGACGACCAGATGATCGAGGCCCCCCGCGTCGGCATGCCGATCAAGCAGGCCAGCCTCTGGATCATGGGCACCCCCGACTTCTACGCCCGCCCCTGACCGGCCCCTGGCCGGCCTCCTCGACCGTCCTCCGGCCGGCCTCCTCGACCGGTCCCGGGGTCGGGAATAAATCGGATGCCCTCACCGAAATCCCGCCGTACGGTGAGCGAATGGGCAACGAAACGTACGGCGGGACCGGCGATCCGGGCACCGGCGGCTCGCCGGAGGAGGCCGACGTCGTCGGCGGGATCGAGATCCGGGCGATCGGTGAGGACGAGGTCGAGGCGTGGGACCGCGCGCTCGCCGTGGGCTTCCTGCGCCCGCACGTGGGCCGGGCGACGGAGTTCCGGCGCCGCCAGTGGGAGCCGGGCCGGATGCTCGGCGCCGTGGACGACGGCCGGTTCGTCGCCACCTTCCGCAGCTTCGACACCGAGCTGACCGTCCCGGGCGGCGCGGTCGTCACGGCCGACGCGATCACCGCCGTCACCGTGACCTCCACCCACCGGCGGCGCGGACTGCTCCGTCGGATGATGACCCGGGACCTCGCGGCCGCCCGGGAGCGCGGCGCGGCCGTCGCGATCCTGGTCGCCGCCGAGTACAACATCTACGGCCGGTACGGCTTCGGCCCCGCGACCCACGGCCACGGCTGGAACGTCGACCTGCTCCGGGCCGGCGGCCTGCGGGACGGCCTGCCCACCGTGCCCGGCGGGCGGATCGACCTCGTGGACATGGCGGAGCTGCGCAAGATCGGCCCCGAGCTGTTCGACCGCTGGCGGGTCACCCAGGCCGGTGCGATCGCCCGCGACGAGCTGACCTGGCAGCGCGGCACCGGCGAGATCGAGGTCCCCGGTTTCGACTGGAAGGAGCCCTTCGCCGCCGTCCACCGGGACGCCGGGGGCATCCCGACCGGCCTGGCCGTCTACAAGATCGACGACAACTGGGACGGCTCCTACCCGAACTGCACGCTCACCGTCATCGACCTCTTCGCCCTCGACCGGCCCACCGCCACCGAGCTGTGGCGGTTCGTCTGCTCGGTCGACTGGGTGCGCAAGGTCGTGGTCGAGAACGTCGGGCCGGACGACCCGCTGCCGCTGCTGCTCAACGAACCGCGCGCCGCGACGCCGCACGTCGACAACGCCGACTACATGTGGCTGCGGGTGCTCGACGTCGAGGCCGCCTTCAACGCCCGGACGTACGGCGCGCCCGGCCGCGTGGTGCTGGACGTCGACGACCCGGCGGGCCACGCCGCCGGCCGCTGGGCGATCGAGGTCGCGCCGGACGGCACCGGCCGCTGCGTCCGCACCGAGGACGAGGCCGACCTGGCACTGGACGCCTCGGCCCTGGGCACGCTCTACCTGGGCGGCGAGACACTGCCCCGCCTCGCCCTGGCCGGCCGGGTCACCGAACTGCGCCCCGGCGCGGCGGCGGCCGGCGACCTGCTGCTCCGCACCCCGCTGCTGGCCTGGAACATCGACGGATTCTGATCGGGGCCCACCCCCCCGCCCGGCTCACTCTCGAACGGCCGGTCCGCCACCCGCGGACCGGCCCTCGCGCTGTCCGCGTGCCGCCGGGCCGGCGCGCTACTTGACGGCGGTTTTCCCGATGGTGGGCAGGATGAAGTCCTGAATGAGGCCCTTGGCGTCCCGGACGATCGGGCGGAACACGCGGTAGCGCGAGAGGTTGATCACCCGGGCTGCCATGGGGGTGGAGCGGCGGACGAATTCCCGGGTCCGCTCGGTGTCCTCGGTCCGGTCGAAAACCCAGTAGAGGACGACGACCATGAGGTGCAGCCAGAGCACGTCGGGCAGCAGTTCGACCAGCTCGGCGTCCAGCTTGGGCGCGAGTTCCGAGCCCTGCAGGACCTCGCGGAACAGCTCCACGGCGGTCGCCCGCGCCGGGTGGGACTCGTTGGAGAACGGGCTCAGCGAGCTGGTCGGGTCGGCGGCCGTCCGGAAGAACTGAGCGGCGAACTCGTGGTACGGCGCGGCCGTGTCGAGCCAGGAGGTCAGCGCGATTTCCAGCCGCTCGGCGAAATCCCGGGTATGGGCCATGCGATTCCTGGCGTCCGTCGCATGGTCGTAGGTCATTCGGTCGTAGAATCCTTGGATCAAGAATTCCTTCGCCGCGAAATAGTAATAGGCATTTCCGACCGAGACGCCCGCCTCGGTGGCGATGGCGCGCATGGTGGTCTTCTCGTAGCCGCGCTCCTGGAAGAGCCGCATGGCGGTCTCCAGGATCAGGGCACGGGTCTGCTCGCTCTTGTCCGTCTTCGGCTGCGCGCGGCTGCCACGTGTCTCGGCGGTCGGCGCCGCGGGCGCCGTCCGGGCGCGGTCGGGCTGCTCCGCGCCCTCGTCGGTGCCGTCGCCGCCGTTCGTCGTGCTCGTGCCGTTCGTCGCTGCCAGGTCGTCCACGGCCCCGAGCCTAGCCCGATCGGCTCAGTCCCAGGCGGTGTCGGCACGGGCGGCACCGGATGCCCCCTCCGCATCCGGTACCGATGCCGACCCGCCGTCCACTTTGAACGCGTTCAAAAGCATGCCGTGGCTCTAGAGCCTGGCTTGAACGCGTTCAAGTCAGATGAGAGGCTCGCCTTGTGATCACCACCATCCGCCGGGGAACCGCCCCGGATGCCGAGGCCGTCGCCACCCTGCACGCCGCCAGCTGGCGCACCGCGTACGCCGGCATCGTGCCCGACGGCGCCCTCGGCGACGGGCTGGCCGACGAACGGCGGGAGATCTGGGAACTGCGGCTGACGGTCGACTACGGCGGCCCGGAGTCGACCCCCGAGCTGCTGATCGCCGAACGGGCGGGCGACACCGTCGGCTTCGCCTACCTCGTCCCGCAGCCGGACGGCCGGGTGCTGCTCGACAACCTGCACGTCCGACCGGGCCTCACCGGTGCCGGCATCGGCGGGGACCTGCTGGACGCGAGCCGCGCCCATGTCGCCCGCCGGCACCCCGGGGCCGCGCTCTACCTGGAGGTGTTGCAGGCCAACACCCGAGCGGTCGCCTTCTACGAACGCGCCGGCGGCCTGCGCACCGACGCCCGGCACGGCGTCTTCCCCGGTGGCCACACGCTGCCCGAGTACGAGTACACCTGGCCGGCGGTCGGGTCGCCTGTCGCGCCGGCCGCTCAGTCGTGGTCGTAGACCGTCACCGGCACCCCCCGCTCCGTCAGCCGGGCCCGCACCAGGGGTTCCACCGACTCCCAGCGCCCGCCCGCCAGTCCGCAGCCGATCCGCGGCATGTGCAGCGAGGCGCGCAGGTCCCGCGCGTGCCCGCCGAGGGTCGCCAGCGCGGCGTCGATCGCCTCGTACCGCACCGGCGGCCTGGACGAGCGGCCCGTCCGGATGCCGCGCTGGCCGACCAGGTTGGCCACCCAGAGGTACTTCTCCACCTGCACCAACTGGACGGCGCCGAGCCCGAAGTCGTTCCCCGCCCGCTCCCGGTGCCACCGCCGGTACGCCGCCTCCGGCTCGGGCCACCGGTTCGAGACCGCGAGCACGAACCCCTTCCCCCAGCCCCCGAGGTCGTTGCAGACGTGCGCGATCACCTTCACCCCCTTGCCCAGGGGCGCCGTGGCGTCGCCACGGACGTAGGTGAGCGTGCTCGCCGTCGTCATGTCCCGAACGCTAGCGGGCGGCACTGACAACGCGTTCGGCATCTTTCTGGGCTGTGGCCCGTGCCCCGACGCCCAGCTGTCGGCGGCCCGCGAGGGCGATCAGCAGGGCGAGCGCCGCCGCGCCCGCCGGGATCCAGTAGCCGGCTCCGGGGCCCGCGTGTTCGGCGGCGGCGCCGGCCAGTGCCGAGCCGGCCGAGATGCCGATCATGATTCCGGACACGGCGATCGCCATCGCCTCGTTCAACTGCCGCTGCGGCAGCAGCTCCTGGATCAGCGTCATGCCGGTGACCATGGTCGGGGCGGTGCCCGTCCCGGCCGCGAACAGCGCCACCCCGAGCAGCACGAGTCCGACGCCGCCCAGCCCGGCGGCCAGCGGCAGGAGCAGCAGCCCCGCCATCGCCGCGACGCCCCGCAGGAAGCGGACGCCCGTCGGCCCGCTCGGTCGCAGGGTGCCGAACACCAGCCCGGCCACGCACGACCCGGCCGCCACCAGGGCCAGCAGCCCGCCCGCGACCGGCCGGTGGCCCAGCGCGTCCGCGTACGCGACGGTGGTCAGGTCCAGTGCGCCGAAGATCATGCCGGTGCTGAGGAAGGTCGCCGTGAGCACCCGCAGTCCCGGCACCCGCAGCGGCGAGCCGCCCCGGCCGACCGCCGGACGTTCGGCGAGCGGCGGTTCGGCGAGCGGCGGTTCGGTCCGGCGCTGGGCCACGAAGAGCAGCGCGCCGCCCGCGCCGAACGCGGCGGCGGTGATCATGCCGACCTCCGGCGCGATCGTGGTGCACAGGACCATGCCGAGCACCGGTCCGGCCATGAAGCAGAGCTCGTCCAGCGCCTGTTCGAGGGAGTTGGCGAGGTGCCGCTCGTCCGGCTCGTCCCGGAGCAGGTGCGCCCAGCGGGCCCGCGCCATGCCGCCGAGGTTCGGCACCGCCGAGCCGGCCGCCCAGCAGACGTACAGGGTCCAGTCGGGTGCGCCGAGGCGCACGCAGAGCAGCAGCCCCGAGAACGGCAGCAGGTCGTACAGCACCGCCGGGACGGTCACCCGGGCCTGCCCGAACCGGTCGACCAGCCGGCCGATCAGCGGCATGCCGATCGCCATCGCGACCAGCCCGGCCGCCGCGACGGTCCCCGCGAGCGCGTAGGAGCCGCGCCGTTCGGCGAGCAGCACCACCAGCGAGACGCCGGTCATCGACATCGTGAGCCGGCCGAGCAGCCCGGCCAGGGTGAAGGCGAGGGCGCCGGGCCGGGCGAACAGGCGTCGGTACGGGGCGAGCATGGGACTCCGCGAGGAAGGAAGGGGGAGGGGGAAGGCCTCCAGCCTCGGGGCGGGGGCCGTTCGTGGTCCAACACCTGTTCCGCCGCACTGACAACAGAGTGCTGTCAATACGGGCCACCGGCGGATCGGCCGGAACGCGCCGGTGGTCGGGACGCGGCGCGTTGCTAGCCTGCCGCCATGCCCCACGACCTGCATCCCCGCCTGCTGCGCGGCTTCGTCGCGACCGCCGAGACGCTGCACTTCGGCCGGGCCGCCGAGCGTCTGCACGTGGCCCAGCAGTCGCTCAGCCGGGATGTCCGGACGCTGGAACGGCTGCTCGGCGACGCGCTGTTCACCCGGACCACGCGCAGCGTCGAACTCACCGCCGCCGGGCACGGGCTGCTGCCCAGGGCCCGCCGCCTGCTGGCGCTGCACGACGAGATCCTGACCGGTTTCGCCCACCGTCCGCTGCTGCTCGACCTCAACAGCGACGTCACCGGGCCGGACCTCGCCAGTGACCGGGTGCTCCAACGGGCCCGCGCCGCCTGGCCGGAGGGGGAGCTGCTGGCCCGCTTCCACGGCGGTCTGGCGGCGGCGGCCGACGAGCTGCTCGCCCACCGGCTGGACGTCTCGTTCGGCCGCTACGCCGGTCTGCCCGCCCAGGTGCGGTCCCAACTCGCCCAGCGGCCGGTCCGATTGGAGGCCATCTCGGTGATGATGGCGGCCGGCCATCTGCTCGCCGACCGGCCGGCTCTGCGCCTCGCCGAACTGGCCGGCCACCCGGTGGACGTCTGCGCGGGCAATCCGGCGACCACCGAGTGGGCCGATCTCGGCCTGCGGCTGCTGCGCGAGCACGGCCTGAGCGCGGCGCCGCCGCGCGTCCCGCCGGTGGGGGTGGACGAGACGGCGCGCTATCTCGCCCGGCACGGCGACCCGATGCTGACCACCGTCGGCGGCCCGGTGCTGCCGGGATCGGTGAACGTGCCGCTGGTCGAGCCGGTGCCGCTCAGTTTGGTGAGCCTGGTGCACCGCCCTGACCTGCGGCACCCCGGGCTGGCCGCGCTGCTGGCAGCCGCCGCCGAACTCGGCGCGCGCGAGGCGTGGTTGCGGCGCCCGGCGGGCAGTTGGCTGCCGGCACCGGACGCCGCGCTGCTGGCGCCCTGAGCGGCGACCGCCCGGCGCGGGGTCACCCGTCGGGCGTGGGGTCACCCGTCGGGCTGGGGCGCGGGCGCACCCGTGGGGAAGTCGTGGCGTGAATTCGCCGGGATCAGGAATCACCCCGCGGCGGACGGTTGTTGTGGCCGCATACGACCCCACCCCTGCCGCTCGGGGGTCGGCAGGGGTGGGGTGGGGGCGGGCGTGCGGTCGGCCGGGGAGTCGATCCGCGCGCCCGCGGTCTCAGCCGGCCGCGAGGGGCCGGGGCCGTTCGGCCGGGTCAGGCAGCCTTGACGGCGGAGATGTCGAAGGTGAGCTTGACCTTCTCGCCGATCAGCACGCCGCCGGTCTCCAGCGCCGCGTTGTAGGTCAGGCCCCAGTCGGTGCGGTCCAGGACGGCCTTGCCCTCGAAGCCGACCCGGTCGGCGCCGAAGGCGTCGACGGCGTGGCCGGTGAAGTCCAGGTCCAGGGTGATCTCGCGGGTGACGTCCTTGATGGTCAGCTCGCCGGTCATCCGGTAGGACTCGTCGTCCACGCGCTCGGCGGCGGTGCTGACGAAGCGCATCTCGGGGAAGGTCTCGGCGGCGAAGAAGTCGCCGGTGCGCAGGTGCTCGTCACGCGCGGCCTGGGCGGTGTCGATGCTGGCGACCTTGATCACCAGGTCGGCGCGGGAGTTGGTCGGGGTGGTGCCGTCCAGGTGCAGCTTGCCCTCGTACTCGGTGAAGCGGCCCTTGACGTTGGTGATCATCGCGTGGCGGACCGAGAAGCCGATCTCGCTGTGGGTGGTGTCGATGGTCCAGTCGCCGGTCAGGTGGCCGAGCCCGAGGTCCTGGCCGGCGGTGTTCTCGGCGACGGCGTCGGCGGTGGTCGCGGCGTCGGCGGTCTTGGTGCGGTTGAACAGGCCCATGGCTCCTCCTCGGGTTCGAAGCCATTGTTTAGGCTTCAACGTGAATGACTTCACTCTAGACCCAACTCGTTCAAAGTTCAACCACTAATTCAGGCCGCCCTCGGCGAGGACCCGGTCCGCCGCCGGTACGGTCGGAGCCGGTCCGGTCGTCCGGCTTGACCCTCGACCCGGTCGAGCCCCCAGAGTCCCCGGCATGGAGAGCGACCTGCGCAGCATCGGCGAGCTGGCCCGCGACAGCGGCCTGAGCGTGAGCGCCCTGCGCTTCTACGACGGCGCGGAGGTGCTAGCCCCCGCCCAGGTCGACCAGCGCACCGGCTACCGCTGGTACGCGCCCGAGCAGCTCGCCGACGCCCGGCTGCTGGCCCGGCTGCGCCGGGTGGGCCTGCCGCTGGCCGAAATCCGGGCCGTCCTCGCCGCCGCCCCCGGCAGCGGCGACGCCCGGCGACTGGTGGACGCGCACCTGCGCCGGCTGGAGGACGGCCTCGCGGACGCGCGCCGCGAACTCTCCCTGATCCGCCGACTGATCGACCAGAGGGAGAACCCGATGACCGCCACCCCCACCGAGCACCGCTTCACTGTCCTCGCCCGCGACCTGGCCGAGGCCCTGGACGCGGTCCGCTTCGCCGTCGGCAGCGACCCCGAGCTGCCGGTCCTGTCCGGCGTGCTGTTCGACCTCGACGGCGGCCTGCTGCGACTGGTCGCCACCGACCGCTACCGGATGGCCCTCGCCGAGGTGCCCGCGACGGTGCCCGCCGGTGAGGCCCCGGGTGCCGACGCGCCGGCCGCCGATGCCGCCGCCGTCGTACCGACCGCGCTGGCCGACGCCGTTCGCGCACTGCTCGGCGCGGGCGAGGGCGAAGGCGCGGCGGAGGTGGAGCTGGTGCTCGGCGCCGGCGCGGTGTGCGCCACGGTCGGCGGCCACCGCATCGAGGGCGTCGCGCTCGATCACGACTACCCCGACTACCGGTCCCTCGTCCGGCTGGACCCGGTCCACCGGATCGACCTGCCCGCCGCCGAACTGCGCGCGGCCGTCGCCTCCGCCGCGACCCGCAGCCTGCCGTCCGGCCCGCACGGCGCGGCCTGCGAGGTCGCCGTGCTGACCGTCGACGGCGAGGGGCGGTTCGCCGTCGACGCGCCCGGCGCCGACCCCGCTCCCGACGCCCTCCGGGTGGCGGTCAACCGCGACTTCCTCCTGGAGGCCCTGCCGCCGGTCGACGCCCCCGGGCAGCTCGTCCTCGAACTCGGCGGCCCGATCGCCCCCCTCGCCGTCCGCACCTCCGCCCACCCCGGCACCTTCTCCGTCCTCATGCCGGTCCGCCTCCCCGCCTGACCGGCGCCCCCTCGGGCCGCCCGCCCCCGTCCGCCCCTGTGTGGACGGGGGCGCGGGTGTTTGCTGGCGCTAGCACTGTGCTTGCAATTGCAAGCGCGGTGGGGCAGGGTGTTCGCATGGCCTCACTGAACGTCGGCTCGCTGGGCGAGTACATCCGCGAGCAGCGGCGCAACGCGCAGTACTCGCTGCGGCAGCTGGCGGAGGCCGCCGGCGTGTCCAATCCCTACCTCAGCCAGATCGAGCGCGGGTTGCGCAAGCCGAGCGCGGAGATCCTGCAGCAGATCGCCAAGGCGCTGCGGATCTCGGCGGAAACGCTCTACGTCCAGGCCGGGATCCTGGAGGAGCGGCGCGGGGAGGGCCTGGAGCTCCGGGCCTCGATCCTGGCCGATCCGCTGATCAACGAGCAGCAGAAGCAGGCGCTGCTCGCGGTCTACGACGCCTTCCTCAAGGAGAACGCCGCCGGGCAGCGGTCCGGCGCGGCCGAGGGCGCGGGCGGGAGCACGGGCGAGACCACGGGCGGGACCGCGCACGGGAGCACCCGCCAGCACGAGGGCAAGGCACCCTAGACACCCACGGGAGGACCGGCCATGCCGATCACGGACGACATCAAGAAGACCCTGACCGACCCCACCCCGCTCTACGCCCTCGCCGGCGCCGGGGAGCTGGCCTACGAGAAGCTGCGCGAGGTGCCGGGCAGGGTCGAGGCGCTCGCGGCCGACCGCAAGGGCACCCAGGAGAAGGCCACCGCCAGGCTGGCCGAGGCCCAGGCCCGGCTGGTCGACGCGCAGGCGAAGGTCGCCGGCACGGTCAACGCCCTGCCGGCCGACCTCAAGGTGCTGCAGGAGAAGGCGCAGACCTTCGCCCTCCAGCAGGTCGGCCGCGCCGTCGAGCTGGCGGTGAAGGCCAAGGAGGCCTACGACGGGCTGGCCGAGCGCGGCAAGGTCGTGGTGGACCGGGGCATCGGCGCCGACGCCGGTGCGGGCGAGGCGGTCGCCGAGCGGGTCGACGGGGAGACGGCCGAGGGCGGCGAGCTGGTCGAGGGCGAGCTGGTCGAGGACGAGGCGCCCGTCGCCCCGAAGCGCGGCCGGTCCCGTAAGAGCGCGGAGTAGCCGCACGCCGGGCCCGAGAGCCCGGCACCCCGGGGCACGTCGGGTGCCGCCGGGCCGTTGACCCCGTGGTGGACCGTGCGCCGTGCCAGGATGGGCGGGCAGGGGTGCCGCAGTGAGACGCAGAGGAGGCCGTGATGGGCGGAGTGGCCCAGATCCTGTTCCTGGACTACTTGAACCCGTTCTGGTGGTTGGCCGTCGCCATCCTGGGCTACAAGCTGTTCGCGCTCATCGACGCCGCCACCCGGCCGGAGGACGCGTACCGGGCGGCCGACAAGAAGACCAAGGGCTTCTGGCTGGCGGTCCTCGGTATCGCCTTCGGCCTGGACCTGCTGTTCGGCGCGAACTTCATGACCAGCTTCCTCACGCTGGCGGGGCTGGTCGCCGCGATCGTCTACGTGGTCGACGTCCGACCGGCGATCCGGGCGCTGACCAACCGGGGCGGCGGCCGGGGCGACCAGCGCAACATGGGGCCGTACGGGCCCTGGTGACACGGAGTGCCGAGCCCCGGCGTCCGGCGGGTCCACCGCGCGGACGCCGGGGCTTCGTGCTGCCGCCCGGCGGGGCCTGGCCGGTTCTGGCCCAGGATCAGTGGGGCCTGGCCGGCGTCAGCCCAGGATCAGCTGCGCCGGTTGGCGCTCCAGCAGCAGCACCGCGACGTCGTCCGTCAGGGCGCCGCCGTTCAGCTCCTCGACCTCGGCGATCGCGCTGTCGACCAGCCGGCCCCTGGTGAGCCCGGCGGACTGGTGATCGCCGATGAGGTCGGCCAGGCCGTCCTGGCCGAGCCGGCGGGAACCGGCGCCGATCCGGCCCTCGATCAGTCCGTCGGTGTAGAGCAGCAGCCGCCAGCCGCGGCGCAGCTCGAACCGGTGCGACGGCCAGACGGCCTGGCCGTCGTCGCAGGGGAGCAGACCGAGGGCGGGGCCGGCGTGCTCGGCGGTGAGCCCGATCGGCGCGTGGTCCTGGCCGAGCAGCAGGGGCGGCGGGTGGCCGGCGAGGTAGAGCCGGGCCCGTTCGGGGGTGTCCGGGGCGTCGGCGTCGGGCGGCTCGATGACCAGCATGCAGAGCGTCGCGAAGATCTCGTCGCTGCGCCGTTCGTGCTCCAGGACGTGCTGGAGGGTGGTCAGCAGGGTCTCGCCGGTGAGGCCGGCGAAGACCAGGGTGCGCCACGCTATCCGGAGCGCCACCCCGAGCGCGGCCTCGTCGGGGCCGTGGCCGCAGACGTCGCCGATCACCACGTGGACGGTGCCGTCGTCGGTGCGGACCGCGTCGTAGAAGTCGCCGCCGAGCAGGGCGCGGCGGCGGCCGGGCCGGTAGCGGCGGGTGAAGGAGAGGTTCGCGCCGTCGAGCAGCGGGGTGGGCAGCAGATGGCGCTGGAGGCGGGCGTTCTCCTGGCCGCGCAGTTCGGCCTCGACGAGCCGGCGCTGCGACTCGTCGGCCCGCTTGCGTTCGACGGCGTAGCGCAGGGCGCGGGCGAGCAGCGGGCCGTTCGTCTCGTTCTTGATCAGGAAGTCCTGGGCGCCGGCGGCCACCGCGGCCGCGCCGAGTTCGGCGCCGGCGGCGTCGGTGAGCACCACGACGGCGGTGTGCGGGGCCCGGCGGAGCAGCTCGTGCAGACCCTCAAGGCCGTCGGACGGGTCGGAGGGGTGCGGCAGGTCGGCGGGGGCGGCGAGGTCGAGCAGGACGCAGCTGAAGTCGCCGGCGCGGCCGGGGTCGGCGCCCCGCGACCGGCCGCGCCGGGTGCCCTGCCCGGTGGACGCGAGCAGTGTGAAGGCCTGGTCGAGGCCGCGGGTCCAGTGGATCTCGATCGGGGCGCCGCTGTCGGCCACCGCGGCCTTGAGCAGCCGGGCGTCGGTGGCGTCGTCCTCGATGACCAGCAGCTTGAGCGGGGCGGCGGCGGGCGGTGCGGTCGGGGTTGCCGGCGCGGCCGGGGTGGCGGCCGGGGCCGGCGTGGCGGCGTTCGGCCGGGCGTTCGACCGGGGGCGGGGTATCGCCGCGGCGGCCGTGGCGGTGCGGGGCGACCGCTGTTCCGGGGCGGGGGCGCGGTCGGGAGCGGAGCCGTGGGCGGGCGCTTCGGGGGTGGAGCGGTCGCGGGCACGCCCGGAGCGGGCGCCGTCCTGGGCGCCCGGCGGGTCCGCGGCACCAGGTGCCCGCCCGTCTCCCGTTGCGGGCATCGGCTGATCCTCCCTATCCCCGAGTGCGTAACGGCCGAGGTCCGTCCGCAGTGCCCGCTTGGCACCCTGCGTCGGGGAACTTCTCGCGACCATAACGTGATCTCCGGGGATTTCTCTGGCCGACCGGCGCCGTTGTGGCTATCACCACGCCGGTGGCGGTGTGTCGGACGGTGACGGGGAAACTGGCGGTGGCCGGGGCGACGGGCTTCGGGCCGGGCCGGGAAAGGGGTTGTGACATGGTGACGCGGATCACCCTGGTCGAGGGTGACATCACGGCGCAGCAGGTGGACGTGGTGGTGAACGCCGCGAATTCCTCCCTGCTGGGCGGCGGTGGGGTGGACGGTGCGATCCACCGCCGGGGCGGACATCGGATTCTGGAGGACTGCCGCGCGTTGCGGGCCTCCCGGTACGGGCGGGGGCTGCCCACCGGGCAGGCGGTGGCGACCACGGCCGGTGACCTGCCGGCCCGCTGGGTGGTGCACACCGTGGGGCCGGTCTATCTGGCGGACGAGTACGAGAAGCGGGCGGAGCTGCTGGCCTCCTGCTACCGCGAGTCGCTCCGGGTGGCGGCGGAGCTGGGCGCGCGCACGGTGGCCTTCCCGGCCGTGTCGGCCGGGATCTTCGGGTGGCCGCCGGCGGATGCGGCCAGGATCGCGCTCGGCACCGTCGCGGCGGTGGCGGCGGAGCTGGGGAGTGGACCGGAGGAGGTGCGGTTCGTGCTGTTCGGGTCGGAGATGTTCGAGGTCTTCGCCGGCGTCGGGCGGGAGCTGGGGGTGACGGTGCAGGAGTGAGGAGCCGATCAGGTGCTGCCCCCCATGGTGGCGTGATGGGGCGTCAACACGCCAGAGATATTCGATAACTCGTTCGAGTGAAACCGTGGACTCGTTCACGGACCCTCGACGGGGTGCCGGGGGTGCCGGGGGTGCCGGGGGTGCCGGGGGGCTAGGGAGCCAGGGCCGTCCAGGGCAGGGTGACCTCGCCCTGGCGCCACCGGCCGCGCGCGTCCACCAGCGGCCAGGCCCCGGTCAGCGCGGTGCAGGCGGCCACCCAGCGCTGCCGGGCACCGAACGCCCCGTACGGCGCGGCCGCCGCCCAGGCGCGGTCGAAGTCCCGGAGGAACGCGTGCACCGGCCGGCCCGGCACGTTGTGGTGGATCAGTGCCTTCGGCAGCCGTTCGGCCAGGTCGGACGGCCGGTCGAGGCCGCCCAGCCGGGCCGCGAAGGTGACCGTCCGCGGTCCCTCCGGGCCGAGCGCCACCCAGACGTGCCGGCGGCCGATCTCGTCGCAGGTGCCCTCGACCAGCAGCCCGTCCGGGGCCAGCCGGGCGCACAGCCGCTCCCAGACCGCGGCCACCTGCGACTCGTCGTACTGGCGCAGCACGTTGGCGGCCCGGATCAGCTGGGCGGGTCGGCCGCCGTCCAGCGGCACCTCGAAACCGCCGCGCCGGAAGGTCAGCAGCGGCTCCACCGCGTACGGCAGCGCCGCGGCGACCCGGGCCGGTTCGATCTCGATCCCGACCACCCGGACGTCCCGGCGCACCGCGCGCAGCCGCCCGGACAGCTCGACCGCCGTCCACGGGGCGGCGCCGTACCCGAGGTCGACGGCGACCGGCGGGTGGTCGGCGGACCGCAGCGCGGGCCCGAGCGTGTGGGCGATCCAGCGGTCCATCCGGCGCAGCCGGTTGGTGTTGGTGGTGCCGCGGGTGACGGTGCCCACCGGCCGCCCGGCCGGTCCGCGGGCGGTCGCGGTCGCGGTCGCGGTCGCGGAGTCGAAGGAGGAGGCGGCCATGCCCCTCAGGGTACGGGCCCGACCGGGCCCGGCCGGCGGGCGGGCGCGGGCCCCCGGCCCGACATAAGGGCCCGACGGAGGCCCGGACGGCGATGTGGGCGATCTCATGCGGCAAGTCGGGAATGCCGGTCGACTTCGGCGTGGTTGGCAGACTGGTGGTGATGTGTGTCCGGACGGGGCGGCAGGCCGACGTACGCCCGCGGCGGTTGTCCCGGCCGGGCGGCACGGGCGGCGGCGCACACACCGAACAGCACAGGCAGCAGGCAAGGGCTGCGAGACGGGCAGCACACGAGGAGGCTTCAGCCAGGTGATCCAGCACCCCGTCCGTTCGGTACGCCGTGCCCAGCCGGCCACGCCCGCGCGCGGCCGGCTCCAGTCGCTCGTCCAGGGCGGCCGGCGTCGCCCGCGCCGGATAGCCATGCTCAGTGTCCACACCTCCCCGCTGCACCAGCCGGGGACGGGCGACGCGGGCGGCATGAACGTCTACATCGTCGAGCTGGCCAAGCGCCTGGCCGCGCTCAACATCGAGGTCGAGGTCTTCACCCGGGCGATCTGCTCGGACGACGCGCCCACCGTGGAGCTGGCCCCGGGCGTGCTGGTGCGGCACGTCACGGCCGGCCCGTACGAGGGCCTGGTGAAGGAGGACCTGCCGGCCCAGCTGTGCGCCTTCACCCACGGGGTGCTGCGCACCGAGGCCGGCCACCGCCCCGGCCACTACGACCTGGTCCACTCGCACTACTGGCTCTCCGGCCAGGTCGGCTGGCTGGCCGCCCAGCGCTGGGGCGTCCCGCTGGTGCACACCATGCACACCATGGCGAAGGTGAAGAACGCGGCGCTGGCCGAGGGCGACACCCCCGAGCCGGCGGCCCGGGTGATCGGCGAGACCCAGGTGGTGGAGGCGGCCGACCGGCTGATCGCCAACACCACCGAGGAGGCCGCCGAGCTGGCCCGGTTCTACGCGGCCCGCCCGGAGCAGCTGGCCGTGGTCCACCCGGGCGTCAACCTGGACGTCTTCCGCCCCGCCGCGTCGGGCGCCCCCGGGACGGCGGAGGCCCGCCGTGCCGCCCGCGCCCGGCTGGGGCTGCCCGCCGACGCGGCGGTGCTGCTCTTCGCCGGCCGCATCCAGCCGCTGAAGGCCCCGGACGTGCTGCTGCGCGCGGTCGCCGTGCTGCTGGAGCGGCGGCCGGAGCTGCGCGAGCGGCTGGTGGTGCCGGTGGTCGGCGGTCCGTCCGGCACCGGTCTGGCCCGGCCGGAGAGCCTGCACAAGCTCGCCGCCCAGCTGGGCATCGGCGACGTGGTGCGCTTCCACCCGCCGGTCGGCCAGGCGATGCTCGCCGAGTGGTACCGGGCCGCGACCGCGCTGGTGATGCCCTCGTACAGCGAGTCCTTCGGGCTGGTCGCGCTGGAGGCGCAGGCCTGCGGCTCGCCGGTGGTGGCGGCCGCGGTGGGCGGCCTGCCGGTCGCGGTGCGGGACGGCGTCACGGGCACGCTGGTGAACGGCCACGATCCGGCGGACTGGTCGCGCGCGCTGGAGCCGTACGTCACCGATCCGGAGCTGGTGGCCCGGCGCGGCGCCGCGGCGGCCCGGCACGCGGCCGGCTTCGGCTGGGACACCGCCGCCGCGACCACCGCCGAGGTGTACGCCGGCAGCCTGGCCCGGCCGGTCGGCCGGCTGACCGGGACCCGCCGGCTGCTCGCCTGAGCCCGGGGCCGTCGCCGCCAACCGCCCGGCACCGGCCCGTCCGAACCCGGGGCCGTCGCCGCCAACCGCCCGGCACCGGCCCGTCCGAACCCGGGCCCGTCCGGCACCGGCCCGTCCGGCACCGCCTGTCAGGCACCGGGACCGCCCGTGCGCTGCTGCGCGCGGGCGTACCCCCGAGTAACGTCACCCCCATGGCATTCCGCACCAAGGACGAGGCCCTGACCCTCCTGCGCACCGCCCTGGACGAGGCCGGGGTGGCCTGGGAGCCGGCCCCCACCGACCCGTACACCCTGGTGGCGACCCTCCCGGGCACCCGGAAGCTGAGCACCACGTGTGCTCTGCGGATCGGCGACCACACCCTCTCGGTGAACGCCTTCGTGGTCCGCCGCCCGGACGAGAACCACGAGGCCGTCTACCGCTGGCTGCTGGAGCGCAACACCCGGATGTACGGCGTGGCGTACGCGGTCGACCAGCTCGGCGACGTCTACCTGGCCGGTCGGCTGCCGCTGGAGGCGCTGACCCCGGACGCGGTGGACCGGCTGCTGGGCACGGTGCTGGAGAACGCCGACGAGCCGTTCAACACCCTGCTGGAGCTGGGCTTCGCCACCGCGATCCGGCGGGAGTGGGAGTGGCGGACCAAGCGCGGGGAGTCGACCCGCAACCTGGCGGCCTTCGCCCACCTCGCCGGCCCGTCCCCGCAGTCCGAGTCCGACTCCGAGTCCGACTCCGACTCCGAGTCCGAGTCCGACTCCGAGTCCGCGCCCGCCGACCGGCGGTAGCTCAGGCGCCGGCCGCCGCCCGCTCCGGTTCGGTGCCCGTCCCGGAGGCCGCGGCCTCCGCCGTGCGGGGCGCCGCCGGCGCGGGCCCGGCGTCCGCCGCCGGTGCCGCTCCGGTCGCCGGTGCCGCCCCCGTCGCGGATGCCGCCCCCGTCCGTCGGCCGAGCAGGACGTACCCGGCCGCCGCGGCCGTGCCGAGCACCGCGCACGCCCCCCAGAGCGTGCCGCTGCCGGCCCGGTCCAGCAGCACGCCGCCGACCGCCGGGCCGAGGAACGAGGCGAGCGACCAGGAGAGCGAGTAGACGCCCTGGTAGCGGCCGCGGGCCTCGGCCGGCGACAGCTCGGCGACCAGGCCCATCATGGTCGGCGCGTTCAGGATCTCGCCGAGCGTCCAGACCACCACGGTGAAGGCGAAGAACCACGCCGAGGAGCCGGCCAGCGCGGTCAGGCCGAAGCCCCACCCGAGGAGCAGCGCGCTCGCGACCAGCAGGGCCGTCCGGTCGCGGCTCGCCATCCACCGGGTGGCCGGGAGCTGGAGCACCACGATGAGCAGGCCGTTGAGGCCGATCACCAGACCGAACTCGGTGGTGGAGACGCCCGCCCGGCCCATGTCCATGGCCAGGGTGGTGGAGCCCTGCTGGGCGACCAGGGCGAGCAGCAGGTTGAGCATCACCAGCGCCATGAAGCGGCCGTCCCGGAACACCGCGCCCAGACCGATCGCGGGCCGGCCGCCCGCCCCGTCCGCGCCGTCCGCCGGCGCCTTTCCGGCCGGCTTGGTCTCCGGGATGCGGACGAAGACCACCACCGCGCAGATCACCGTGGTGAGCGCGTCCAGCAGGAAGAGCGTGAGGTAGCCGTGGGCGGCGATCAGGCCGGCGGCCGCGGCGGAGAGGCCGAAGCCGATGTTGATCGCCCAGTAGTTCAGGGCGTAGGCGCGGACCCGGTCCTCGGCGGGCACGATGTCCGCGATGATCGCCGAGATCGCCGGCCGGGTCGCGTTGCTGCAGAAGCCGACCAGGAAGGCGACCACCGCGATGGCCACCGGCCCGTCGGTGAACCCGAGCACCGCGGTGAACAGCGCGGTGCCGAGCTGGGCGACGACCAGGGTCGGCCGCCGTCCGATCCGGTCGGTCAGCACCCCGGCGACGAGCGAGGCGACGGCCGAGCCCAGGCCGAAGAGCGCGGCGACCAGGCCCGCGTACGAGTTCGAGTAGCCCCGGTCGGCGGTCAGGTAGAGGGCGAGGAAGGTGACCACGAAGCCGCCCAGCCGGTTCACGAGCGTGCTGGTCCAGAGCCACCAGAACTGGCGCGGCAGCCCCTGAAGGGCCTCGGTGACCGCTCTGACGACGGGGGCGAGCAGGGGTGAAGCGGGCATGTGGGGGGCTCCCGGGCAGGCGGAGGTCCGCCGAGCCGCACGGGCAGGGCCGCTCGGCGGCGGGTAAGTGTCACTGCTGCAAGGCAGACCTTACTCACCAGGAGGGGTACCCACCAGGGGTTTTTATCGGCTCCACTAAGCTGGGCGCCATGGCTGACACGACGTACCGACTCATCCTGCTCCGCCACGGCGAGAGCGAGTGGAACCAGAAGAACCTGTTCACCGGTTGGGTCGACGTCGACCTCAACGAGAAGGGCGAGAAGGAGGCCGCGCGCGGCGGCGAGCTCCTCGCCGCCGAGGGCTACCTCCCGGACGTCCTGCACACCTCGCTGCTGCGCCGCGCGATCCGCACCTCGCAGATCGCCCTGGACAAGGCCGACCGCCACTGGATCCCGGTCAGCCGCAGCTGGCGCCTGAACGAGCGGCACTACGGCGCCCTCCAGGGCAAGGACAAGGCCCAGACCCTGGCCGAGTTCGGCGAGGAGCAGTTCCAGCTCTGGCGCCGCTCGTACGACACCCCGCCGCCGGAGCTGGCCGACGACTCCGAGTACTCGCAGGCCGGCGACGCCCGCTACGCCGACATCCCGAGCGAGCTGCGTCCGCGCACCGAGTGCCTGCAGGACGTCGTCGAGCGGATGCTGCCGTACTGGTACGACGCCATCGTCCCGGACCTCGCCGCCGGCCGGACGGTGCTGGTCACCGCCCACGGCAACAGCCTGCGCGCGCTGGTCAAGCACCTCGACGGCGTCTCCGACGCCGACATCGCGGGCCTGAACATCCCGACCGGCATCCCGCTGGTCTACGAGCTGGACGCCGACTTCAAGCCGACCGTCCCCGGCGGCCGCTACCTCGACCCGGAGGCCGCCGCCGCCGCGATCGAGGCGGTCAAGAACCAGGGCAAGAAGTAAGGCGAGGGCGAGGGCCAGGGCCGGAAACGGCCCGGAACAGCCGACGAGGGCCCCGCTCCCCGGTCACCGGGGGGCGGGGCCCTTCGCGTTGTTCGACTCCGTGACGGATCGGACGGTTCTCAGTGGCCGCAGCAGCCTCCGTCGACCCCGCCGCACTGGCAGGGCGCGCCGGACTGGCAGCCGCAGCCGCAGCCCGGGCCGCAGCCGCAGCCGGCCGCGAGGACGGGCAGGAGCCGGGGGGCGGGTGGTTCGACGGTGTCGGGAGCCGATGCCGGGCCGGTCGGGTGTGCCTTCATCGCGCTGACCCCTCCTTCGGGCGGGCACGCTTCGGTGCCCTCGGGGTCGAGTGAAACCGCCGAGCGGTGGAGGCGTCAACGGGCGCGCGGGGGCGGGAAGTTCGCACGATTGCGCTCCTCCACCACCCCCGCGCGGGGTTTACTCACTCCCAGGGGGGAACGCCCTCCGGGCGACGGGCGTCCACCACCGGACCTCAGTCCGCCTGGGCGGCCTCGGAGGCCGCGACGAACTCGTCCACGTGCTCGCCGGTCACCAGGTACACCACGCGCTTGGCCACCGAGACCGCGTGGTCGGCGAAGCGCTCGTAGTAGCGGCCGACCAGGGTGACGTCCACCGCGGTCTCGATGCCGTGGTGCCAGCGCTCGTCGATGAGGTGCGCGAACAGCTCGCGGTGCAGCGCGTCGATCGCGTCGTCGTCCTGCTCCAGCTCCAGCGCCTTGTCGACGTCCTTGGTGGCGATCACCAGGCCGGCCTTGGCCACCAGGCGCTGGGCGAGCTGGCCCATCTCCAGCACCGTCGCGTGCAGGTCGGCCGGGACGGCGGACTCGGGGTAGCGCAGCCGCGCGACCTTGGCGACGTGCCGGGCGAGGTCGCCGCAGCGCTCCAGGTCGGCGCTCATCCGCAGGGAGGTGACCACGATGCGCAGGTCGGTGGCGACCGGCTGCTGGCGGGCGAGCAGGTCGATCGCCCGGTTCTCCAGCTCGTGGTGCAGGTCGTTGACCTTCTCGTCGGCGGTGATCACGCTCTCCGCCAGCGCCAGGTCCGCGTCGAGGAGCGCCGTGGTGGCCCGGCCGAGGGCCGAACCGACCAGCCGGGCCATCTCGACCAGGCTGTCGCCGATCGAGTCGAGTTCCTCGTGGTACGCGTCGCGCATGTTCTCTCCTCAGTAGCTGTGTCGGTGGCGGTGCCGACCGGCCATCCGGTACGACCGTCCGAACGGCGCACGAAATGACCACTGCTGGTGGCGCGCATCGTACGCGCGCACCGGGGGCGGCGTACGGCTGTTCGGCCGGGCCGCCCCTCCCACACGGGCTCCGGCGCCCACTCTGGGCCGTCCGGGCGACCATGCACGACCCGCCCGGTGAATCGACGGCCACCTGAAGGTGAATTCTCGGCAACGTGCGGCCGATCCCTTGATCCGGCCCTTGGGGAGCGCCCGCACCGTGCGCTTAGGCTGGCGGTATGGACGTGAACGTGGCCGCCGCCGCTGCCTGCGCCATAGCCGGGCTCGGCGTCGGCCTCACGGCCTCGATCGCCTTCCGTTGGAGCGAGCGCGAGCAGGCGAAGGGCAGGTACAGCGGTACCAACCGGAATCAGGGCCTCGGCCCCGCGCAGGAACCCCCGCTCCCCCCGGGGGTGGACACCGTCCTCTCCGTGCTGCGCTCCTGCGCGATCGTGCTCGGCGAGGGCGACGAGGTGGTCAAGGCCAGCTCGGCGGCGTACGCGATGGGCCTGGTCCGCGGCGGTGCGGTCGCCGTCGACCAGCTGCTGTCGCTGGCCCGCGCCACCCGTCGGGACGGCGAGATCCGGCAGCTCGACCTGGAGCTGCCCCGGCCGGGCGCGGCGCGCGCCGCCGAACCGCTCGCGGTCTCGGTCCGGGTCGCCCCGCTGGGCTCCCGGCTGGTCCTGGTGCTGGTCGAGGACCAGACCGACCGCCGCCGGGTGGAGGCCGTCCGCCGCGACTTCGTCGCCAACGTCAGCCACGAGCTCAAGACCCCGGTCGGCGCGCTCTCGCTGCTCTCCGAGGCGGTCGCCGACGCGGCCGACGACCCGGAGGCGGTGCAGCGCTTCGCCGGCCGGATGCAGATCGAGGCGACCAGGCTGGCCAGCCTGGTCCAGGAGATCATCGACCTCTCCCGGGTCCAGGACGACCGGCTGATGGTCGACCCGGAACCGGTGGCGGTGGACGAGCTGATCGCCGAGGCGATCGACCGCTGCCGCCAGCAGGCCGCCGCCAAGCAGATCCTCATCGCGGCCGGCGGCATCGCCGGCCTCTACCTGCACGGCAACCGCGGCCAGCTCGCCGCCGCGCTGGGCAACCTGGTCGAGAACGCGGTGAACTACAGTCCGCCGCGGACCAGGGTCGCGATCGCCACCCGCCGGATATCCAGCGCCGCCGCCCTGGGCGAGGCGGACGGCGAGCTCATCGAGATCTCGGTGACCGACCAGGGCATCGGCATCTCCGAGAAGGACCGCGAGCGGGTCTTCGAACGGTTCTACCGGGTGGACCCGGCGCGCTCCCGGCAGACCGGCGGCACCGGCCTCGGCCTCTCCATCGTCAAGCACGTGGCCGCCTCGCACGGCGGTACCGTCTCGGTGTGGAGCGTCGAGGGCCAGGGCTCCACCTTCACCCTCCGCCTGCCCGCCGGGCAGGCCCCCGCCGACCGGCCCCTCCCGGCCGGGTCCGCGGAACCCCTGTCAGTAACCACCCCCCAGCTTTCCCCGGAGGCCTGATCGTGACCCGAGTACTGGTGGTCGAGGACGAGGAGTCGTTCAGCGACGCTCTCTCGTACATGCTCCGCAAGGAGGGCTTCGAGGTGGCCATCGCCGCCACCGGCCCCGACGCCTTGGAGCAGTTCGAACGGAACGGCGCCGACCTCGTCCTGCTCGACCTGATGCTGCCGGGGCTGCCCGGCACCGAGGTCTGCCGCCAGCTGCGGGTCCGCTCCAACGTGCCGGTGATCATGGTCACCGCCAAGGACAGCGAGATCGACAAGGTGGTCGGTCTGGAGATAGGCGCGGACGACTACGTCACCAAGCCGTACTCCACCCGTGAGCTGGTCGCCCGGATCCGCGCGGTGCTGCGCCGCCGCGGCGAGAACGAGGGCCCCGGCGACGGCGGCGGCCCCGGCGCCCTGGAGGCGGGCCCGGTCCGGATGGACGTCGACCGGCACGTGGTGACCGTGGACGGCGCCAAGGTCGACCTGCCGCTCAAGGAGTTCGACCTGCTGGAGATGCTGCTCCGCAACGCGGGCCGGGTGCTCACCCGGATGCAGCTGATCGACCGGGTCTGGGGCGCGGACTACGTCGGCGACACCAAGACGCTGGACGTCCACGTCAAGCGCCTGCGGGCGAAGATCGAGCCGGACCCGGGCGCGCCGCGCTACCTGGTCACGGTGCGCGGCCTCGGCTACAAGTTCGAGCCGTAAACCCGGCCCGAAGCCACGGGAACGCCCCTCCGGCACTCGCCGGAGGGGCGTTCCCGTTCAGGCCGTGGCAGGCCATGGCAGGCCACGGCCGTGGATCAGTGGGCGGCCGGCGCCGACGGGGTCGACGAACCGGCGGCCGGCGCGGTCGCGGTGCCGCTCGCGGCCGGGGCGGTGGTGCCGGCGGCCGGGGCGGTGGCCTTCGGCGGCACGGCGGCCGGGACGGTCGGGGCGGGGGTCGGGCCGAAGCCCTTGTAGAGGCCCTTGTTCGGGCTGACCTGGGCCTCGGTGTCGAGCTTCTCGTGGTTCTTGAACGAGAAGGAGGTCGCCACGTAGCCGCCGACGCTCACGGTGGCGGAGGCGAGCTTGGCGGTCGGGTTGCCCGGGCCGCCGAGCAGCACCGCACCGCCGGCCGGGACGAGGACGACGGGCAGCGGGGCGCCCTTGTCGTCGGCGAAGGTGGCGGCGACCCCGTCGCCGACGGTGATCGACTGCAGCTCGATCGGCGCGGCGCCGGTGTTGCTGATGTTCACCGTCACATTGGCGGGGCCGGTGTGCTCGCCGGAGGACTCGTCCCCGGTGACCACGACGATGTTGTTCAGCCGGACATCGGTGCCCAGGGTCGCCGACGCGTTGTCGGGCTTGATCTCCAGAGTGGCCGAGGTGTTCCCGGCGGCGCAGGAGGACAGCGAGGCGATGGCGAGGGCGGCGATTGCGGCGATGCTGCCGCGTCGAAGGCTGCGGCTCACGGCGGCGGCTTCTCCCTAGGTCACGTGTCGGACGGTCAGGTCTCAGATTATCGACCTTGCTTATGCCGTCCTCACGGGGTGGTCCCTTCGAGTCACGTCCGGGCTCCCGGGGCGCCCGGACGGCGGCACGTCGGCGTGTCCAGGTCAAGCGTCGGCCGAGATCGGATCACGATCGGGAAACGGCCCGATAAACGGTGAAGACCCAAGATCAAATCATGGTTTCGGGTGCGTTGCCAGAGCTTTCGGCGGACGGCGGAACCGCCTCCGACCTGCGGGAAGCCCCCGTCGAAGGCCGGTCGCAGCACGTCATGGGGGTGCTTGTCAAGCCCCGAGACCGGCCCTGACCTGCGAAAACGCCCTTCGGGTGCGCCGAAAAGCGTGTTATTCTGGAAAGCCACGGAAGGGGTCCTGTCACATGACGTTCAAGGTTGGCGACACGGTGGTCTACCCCCATCACGGGGCCGCGCTGATCGAGGCCATCGAAATTCGCCAGATCAAAGGTGTGGACAAGACCTACCTGGTGCTCAAGGTGCAGCAGGGAGACCTGACGCTCCGCGTGCCCGCCGAGAACGCGGAGTTCGTCGGCGTGCGCGATGTGGTCGGCCAGGAGGGTCTGGACCGGGTCTTCGAGGTGCTTCGCGCACCGTACACCGAAGAGCCGACCAACTGGTCCCGTCGCTACAAGGCGAATCTGGAGAAGCTCGCCTCGGGTGACGTTATCAAGGTCGCCGAGGTTGTGCGCGACCTCTGGCGTCGTGAGCGCGAGCGCGGCCTCTCCGCCGGTGAGAAGCGCATGCTCGCCAAGGCGCGCCAGATCCTCGTCAGCGAACTCGCGCTGGCGGAGAACACCAACGAGGACAAGGCGGAGACGCTGCTCGACGAGGTGCTCGCCTCGTAGCGGCCGTCCGCTCCACAACGCTCACAGCGCCCGATGCCGGCGCGCCGCCCACCGGACCGACGGTCCGTGGATGGTGCAGTGGCACTTCGGGCGCTGAGGCGTGTCCGGACGACGCCCCCGCACCCGGGCGGCCTGGCCGGCCCCGGGTCTGCATGACCGTTTCTGCTGATCTCGCGGGCGGAAGACGGTGGTGCTTCGGAAGGGGTCCGCGCCCGTCGTGCACGCCATGGCCATACCCACTTCGCCGAAGGAGTGAAACCTGAACGCCACAGCAGCAATCGCAGCAGCAGTGGTGCCCGCCGCCGGTCGCGGTGAGCGACTGGGGCCGGGCGCCCCCAAGGCCCTGCGCGAACTGGGCGGTGTGCCGCTCCTGGTGCACGCCGTCCGGGCGCTGACCCGCAGTCGCGCGGTCGGCCTGGTCGTGGTCGCCGCCCCCGCGGACGGCGTGGCCGAGGTGGTCGCGCTGCTCGACAGCCACGGGCTGGAGGACAAGGACATCCGGGTGGTGGCCGGCGGGGCGACCCGCCAGGAGTCGGTCCGCCTGGGCCTGGCCGCCATCCCGGCCGAGGTCGGGGTCGTGCTGGTGCACGACGCGGCCCGGCCGCTGGTCCCGGTCGAGGTGGTGGACGCGGTGGCGTCCGCCGTCCGGGCCGGCGCCGAGGCGGTGGTGCCGGCGGTGCCGCTGGCCGACACCGTCAAGCGGGTCGAGCCCGTCCCGGGCGGACCGGAGCCGGTGCTCGACACGCCGGACCGGGCCACCCTGCGCGCGGTGCAGACCCCGCAGGGCTTCCGCCGGGAGGTGCTGGCGGAGGTGCACGCCAAGGCGCTGACCGAGGAGTCCGCGGGGGCCGAGGGCGCTCTGCCGCCGGTCACCGACGACGCCGGCCTGGTGGAGCGCTTCGGCGGCCGGGTGGTCGTGGTGCCCGGCCACGAGGAGGCCTTCAAGGTGACCCGTCCGCTGGACCTCGTGCTCGCCGAGGCCGTACTCGCCCGCCGGAGGGCCGCCGATGCCTACTGATCCGTCGACGCCCACGGGATCGGCCCCCGTTGAGCCGACTGCCGCCGAGCCGACCCCGACCCCGACCCCGGCCGGGTCCGGGTCCGCCGGAGCGGCCCCCGTGCTGCCCCGGATCGGCGTCGGGACCGATGTGCACGCCTTCGAGCCCGGCCGCCCGCTCTGGGTGGCCGGCCTGGAGTGGCCGGACGCCGAGGTCGGCCTGGCCGGGCACTCGGACGCCGACGTGGCCGCCCACGCCGCCTGCGACGCGCTGTTCTCGGCCGCCGGGATCGGCGACCTGGGCGCCCACTTCGGCACCGACCGGCCGGAGTGGGCCGGCGCGTCCGGGGTGAAGCTGCTCGGCGAGGCGGCCCGGCTGGTACGCGAGGCCGGGTTCGAGATCGGCAATGTGGCGATCCAGGTGATCGGGGTCCGGCCGAAGATCGGCAAGCGCCGGGCGGAGGCGCAGGCCGCGCTGGGCGCGGCGGTCGGCGCGCCGGTCTCGGTCTCCGGCACCACCACCGACGGACTCGGCCTCACCGGCCGGGCCGAGGGCCTCGCGGCGATCGCCACCGCCCTGGTGTACGAACGGCGTTGACCGCCCCGGGGCGTCGTCGACGGCGGTGGTCCCGGCAGGCCGGGTGGCCCGCGCTGGAATTGGACCGGGGGTGACGGGTGTTCAACACCCGTTGCGGGGGCCCGGATCGCTAATCTTCGGTGCGGGTTCGTCCCACCAGTCGCTTGTTTACCGCCGCTCGACGAGAAGAACGAGGTCCCGATGGCCGCACACCTCTCCGACCAGGCCAAGGCCCTGATCGACGGCAAGAGCTTCGCCGTGATCACCACCATCCAGCCCGACGGCAGCCCCCAGTCCTCCGTGGTCTGGGTGAAGCGGGACGGCGAGGACATCCTGTTCTCCACCGTCGAGGGGCGCCGCAAGCACCTCAACCTGGTGAAGGACGCGCGGGTCTCGCTGCTGGTCAACCCGCCGGAGAGCCCGTACACCTACTTCGAGGTGCGCGGCGAGGCCACCATGACCCGGGAGGGCGGCCGCGAGCTGATCGACGAGCTGTGCCTGAAGTACCGGGGCGAGCCGACGTACGGCTACGACGGTCCGGACGACGTGCGCGTGGTCGTCCGGATCAGCCCGCGGAAGGTCGTCGGCTCGATCTGAGCCACCGGGCGCGGAGGGGTGCCCGGGACCAACGCCCGGGACCAACGCCCGGGCTCGCCGCCCAGGATCGCCGCCCGGGAGGTCACCCAGCAGCTCACCCGGGCGTCACCCGGCGGAAAAGCCTCCGCCGGGGTCTTGACATTCCGGAATGTCGCGAGGCACCCCCCGTCGCCCACTACGCTTGACGCTGTGAGCATTCGCCTGTACGACACCAGCACCCGCCAGGTACGCGACTTCGTCCCGCTTGTACCGGGTTGTGTCTCGATCTACCTGTGCGGCGCTACCGTCCAGTCGGCGCCACACATCGGGCACATTCGGTCCGGCCTCAACTTCGACGTCATGCAGCGGTGGTTCGCCTATCGCGGCTACCAGGTGACCTTCGTCAGGAACGTCACCGACATCGACGACAAGATCATCGTCAAGGAGCGCGAACTCGGCACGCCCTGGTGGCAGATCGCCTACGAGAACGAGCGCGCCTTCAACGACGGTTACGACGCGCTCGGCTGCCTGCCGCCCACCGTCGAGCCGCGGGCCACCGGGCACGTGCCCGAGATGATCGAGATGATGCGGGGGCTCATCGAGAAGGGCCACGCCTACGCGGCCGAGGGCAACGTCTACTTCGACGTGAAGTCCTACCCCGAGTACCTCGCGCTCTCCAACCAGACGCTGGAGAACCTCCTGCAGCCCAGCGGCGAGGGCGAGACCGGCAAGCGCGACCCGCGCGACTTCGCGATGTGGAAGGCGGCCAAGCCGGGCGAGCCCAGCTGGGACACCCCGTGGGGCCGCGGCCGTCCGGGCTGGCACCTGGAGTGCTCGGCGATGGCCCACAAGTACCTGGGCGAGGCCTTCGACATCCACGGCGGCGGCCTCGACCTGATCTTCCCGCACCACGAGAACGAGATCGCCCAGTCCAAGGCCTTCGGTGACGGCTTCGCCAACTTCTGGGTGCACAACGCCTGGGTCACCATGGCGGGCGAGAAGATGAGCAAGTCGCTGGGCAACTCGGTGCTGGTCGCCGAGATGGTCCGGCGCTGGCGGCCGATCGTGCTCCGCTACTACCTGGCCGCCCCGCACTACCGCTCGATGATCGAGTACAGCGAGGAGTCGCTGCGCGAGGTTGAGGCCGGGTTCGGCCGGATCGAGGGCTTCATCCAGCGCGCCGTGGAGCGCTGCGGCGCGGTCGACGCGGCGCCCGAGGTGCCGCCGGCCTTCGCCGAGGCGATGGACGACGACCTGGGCGTGCCGCAGGCGCTCGCCGTCGTGCACACCGCCGTCCGCCAGGGCAACAGCGCCCTCACCGCGGACGACAAGGAGAACGCGGTGGCGCGATTGGCCGAGGTCCGTGCGATGCTCGGAGTACTGGGACTCGACCCGCTCGACCCGCAGTGGGCCGGGGCGGAGCGCGGCGAGGACCTGCACGGCGTCGTCGACTCGCTGGTCCACCTGGTCCTGGAGCAGCGCCAGGCGGCTCGGGCCCGCAAGGACTTCGCGACCGCGGACGCCATCCGCGACCAGCTCGGCCTGGCCGGGCTGGCGATCGAGGACACCCCGTCCGGCCCGCGCTGGACGATCAACAGCCAGTAACCCCCGGGCGACCGAGGGGTGAGGTGGGCCGCGCCGGACCGGTGCGGCCCTCCCGCATGACGGAGCGCATGCCGTCGGCCGCCACCGGTCTCCGTACCGGGGCGGCCGGCCATGCCGGACAGACAGACAGGAAGTACAGCCATGGCCGGCAACAGCCAGCGCAGGAACCGCCGCAACCCCGGGTCGAAGAAGGGCGCGAGTGTCGGTACCGGCGGCCACAGCCGGAAGGCACTCCAGGGCAAGGGCCCGACCCCGCCCGGTGAGGAGCGGAAGGGCCACCCCAAGCAGCGGGCGGCCAACGCCGCGGTCAAGCGCGAGCGGGACGCCAAGGCCCGGGCCGGCATGCGCCGCGCGGGTGCCGGGGGCCGGGGCGGCCGCGGCGGTGCCGGCTCCGCCGAGCTGGTCTTCGGCCGCAACTCGGTGGTCGAGGCCCTGCAGGGTGACGTGCCGGCCAACGCGCTGTACGTCCAGCAGTTCATCGACACCGACGACCGGGTCCGGGACGCCTTCCAGGCGGCCAACGACCGCGGCATCCCGCTGATGGAGGCCCCGCGCCCGCAGCTGGACCAGATGACCGGCGGCATGAACCACCAGGGCCTGGTGCTGCAGGTCCCGCCGTACGAGTACGCGCACCCCGAGGACCTGCTGGCCGAGGCCGCGGACTCCGGCCGGGACGCGCTGATCGTGGCGCTGGACGGCGTCACCGACTCCCGCAACCTGGGCGCCGTGGTCCGTTCCGCCGCCGCCTTCGGCGCGAACGGCGTGGTCATCCCGGAGCGCCGGGCGGCGGGCATGACCGCCGGTGCCTGGAAGACCTCCTCGGGCGCGGCGGCCCGGCTGCCCGTGGCCCGGGCCACCAACCTGACCCGTGCCCTGGAGGCGTACCAGAAGGCCGGTCTGACCGTGGTCGGCCTGGCGGCCGACGGCGAGGCCGAGATCGGCGACCTGGAGGCGCTGACCGGGCCGGTGGTGATCGTCGCGGGCAGCGAGGGCAAGGGCCTGTCCCGGCTGGTCTCGGAGACCTGCGACCTGCTGGTGCGGATCCCGATGTCCGGGCTCACCGAGTCGCTGAACGCCGGTGTCGCGGCGGGCGTCGTGCTGTACGAGGCGGCGCGGCTGCGCGGCAAGGTCGGCTGACCCGGCCGACCTGGCCGCAGCGACCCGTCTGCGGCCGGGTGCGCCCGCCGTTGCACACGGCGGGCGCCCGGCGCAGGCGTTCTCCGGAATCGCCCGCCGTTCTTTCGCAATCGGGTGAAAGCGATCGGATCCGCCCGGGTCTGATCGCTTTTCTCATGATCACTTCAAGGGGACTCCCGATATCCACTCGGGAGAGTGTCCTAACCGGGTGTCACCCGGTTAGACGGGCGTGGACACCAGAACACCTCGGCGCCCGCTCCTGGGCGGTGGCAGCACCGGGATAGACGCGGGCCCCGGCCTCAACACCGTCAAGGTGCCGTCCGACCCGGCACGCCTCAGCAGCACCCAGGCGAGCTTCCGGCTCAAGCTCGGCGCCCCGGTGCCGCCGCTCATCGACGCCCCGGCCGGACTGCTGTCCACCGGCGCCGCGTTCGGCGACCCGTACGGCACCCAGGGCCTGATCCGCCGCCCGCTGGTCACCCCGCAGGTGGTCGTCCCCGTCGGCGACGTGTCGGCCCTCGCCGGGGCGCCGCCGCGCCGCAAGGGCCGGGTCACCCCGGTCACCTGGACCGGCGAGGCGGGGCCGGACGACATCGCGGCCACCCGGCTGCTGGAGGCCGTCCGGCTCGGCGGCGTCCCGGCCGGGGTCGGCGGACGCGGGGGCGGCCGGTCGAGCGGCTCCCTCGCGGACGCGGACACCCAGATCGTCCCGCCCTACGGCGGCGCCCGGACGGTGCCGCGCCAGCCGCGCGAGGGCGACGGCACCGCCACCGAGGCCGGCGTCGGACCGGTCGGCGTGCCGCAGGGCTGGACGCCCAGCGGCGACCTGCCCGAGGTCTCGGCCGCCGGGGCCGAGGGCAAGCAGCCCTGGTACCCCGGCCGCCGGGTCGACCTCGGCCTGGTGCTGCTGCCGCTGCGCGCGGTGCTCGGCTCGCTCGCTGTCTACGCCGGCTTCAGCAAGCTCTGCGACCCGGTGTACTTCGACGGCGGCGAGCGCGGCTCGATGATGCGCTGGCTCTCCTCGCTGCACCCCTGGAAGGTCGCCGAGCCGCTGCTGGCCTTCGCCATGGCGCACCCGGTCGGCTCCGGCCTGGTGGTGTCGTTCACCGAGATCGTGGTCGGTGTGCTCACCGTCCTCGGGCTCTGGCAGCGGCTCGCGGCCGGCGCGGCGATGCTGCTGTCCGCCGCGCTGCTGTTCACGGTGAGCTGGCGGGCCGTCCCGGTGTACGACACGCCCGACCTGATCTTCCTGGCGGCGTGGAGCCCGCTGCTGATCGCCGGGGCGCCGTTCGCCTCGCTGGACGGGCGGCTCAACCTGGAGGCCTGGCGGCGGTACGGCGCGGGCGCGCCGGCCGCGCTGCGCCGCCGGGTGCTGCGGCGCGGCGCCGTGGTGACCGCGGTGGTGGTCGGCCTGACCCTGATGCTCGGCTCCATGCTGGGCGCCGCGGTCCGCACCGGCGCCCGGCCGCACCCGGCGCCGTCCCGGCCGGCCACCGACTTCGGTACGCCGGTCTGGCCGAGCGGCGGCCCGTCGGTCGCGCCCGGTGGCAAGGCCCCGGCCTCCTCGGGGGTCTCGCCGGCGCCGTCCGGGCCGGCCGCGACGAGCGCCCCGGGCACCAC
>NZ_JBHSOF010000076.1:0-28377 GCF_042656005.1 Kitasatospora misakiensis
CGGGGGCGCGGCCGGTCCGGGCGCGCCGGCGTCGCCGCCGCCGGCCCGGTCGGCGCCCGCGCCGGAGCGGGAGGGCCTGGGGACGAGCAGGCGCGGCGGCCCGTCGCCGCGGCTCTGCTCCTGCTCGGCGACGACTCCCGGGGCGGCGCCCAGCAGGGTCACCGGGTCAGCCCGGTCTGCTGGGCCAGCCAGGGCAGTTGGCCGGCGATGCCCGGCCGGAAGATGACCCAGCCGTGCCCGCCGGGCATCAGTTCGAACTTGGCCTGCATCCCCGCCTCCACGACCGCCTGGTGGACCTTCTCCTGCTGCGGCCGGAACTCGTTGTCGTCGCGGCCGACCACGATGGCCGCCGCGGTGTCCGGGAACTTCTTCCGTGCCATCACCTGCAGCGGGTCGACGGCGGCGAACTTCTCCTCGTCGCCGTCGAAGGCCGCCTCGACGGTCTCCTCGCGGCTGCCGAGGGTGGGCTCGTCCTGACCCGACATGTCGAGGAACGAGCCGTAGACCTCGGGCGCGTTGACGGCGAGCTGGAGCGCGCAGGTGCCGCCCATCGAGGCGCCGGCGATCGACCAGGACTTCCGCCCCTCGGCCGCCTGGAGGTTGGCGTGCACCCAGGCGGGCACGTCCACGGCCAGGAAGGTCTGGACGTTGGCGATCTTGGAGTCGAGGCAGAGCGTGTTGCTCCAGGTCGAACCCAGCTGGTCCGGCATCACCACGATCGGGGCCAGCCCGTGGTGCTTCGCGGCGAAGGCGTCGAGGGACTCGGCGACCTGGCCGTAGAGCACCCAGTCGTCCGGGGTGCCGGGCTGGCCGGCCAGGAGCACGACCACCGGCAGCAGCGGCCGGGGGGTGGCCTGGTAGGCCGGCGGCAGGTAGACGTACCCGTCGCGGGACTCGAAGCCGGACTGCGGCCCCGGGAAGGAGACGGACGAGACCGTGCCCTTCTTCGGGAGGTCCGCCGGCGCCTGCCAGACGTCCTCCAGCGCCTTGCCGGGCGGCCGGCCGATGGTGGCGGCGGCCTTCCCCGTGGTCAGGTCCTGGGTCTTCGAGAGCCAGCCGGCCAGCATCACCCGGCCGGTCGGGAACTGGTCGAAGCCCCGGTTCACCTGGGAGGAGGCCATCAGCAGCACCAGGGCCCCGGCGCCGGCCGCCAGCAGCTTGCGGCGGAGCGCCGTGCCGGGCAGCCGGAACGCCACCAGGGCGAACCCGAGCAGCGCGACGGCGATCCACCAGGTGACGTACTCCGGGGTCCCCTCGGGGAAGGGGTGCCACCAGTCGTCGACGGCGGTGTCGAGCAGCAGGCTGAGCGCCGCCGCGGTGACCAGGGCGGCGGGGAGCCTGCGGCGCCACCACCCGCGGGTGCGGGCGGCGAACGCGAGGACGAACAGCGAACCCCAGCCGGCCGCCAGGACGGCGTACGGGATCGGGCCGCGGGTGAGCGGCCAGTCGATCGGGTTCCAGCTCAGGGCGAGGGAGACGGTGGTCATACGTTCGTCCCCGGACGCGTGGTTCCGGCCAGGAAGCCGTAGGCGACGACGTTGCCGTCGTAGCCGCGCTCCTCGCTGTAGGCCCCGCCGCAGGTGATCACCCGCAGCTGGGCGTCGGCGGCCTGCCGGTACACCCGGTCGTCCGGGAAGTCCTTTCGATCGTGCACTTCGATGGCGTAGAGCTGGTAGACGGCGGTCCGGCCGTCCTCGCGGAGGATCTCGATCCGGTCCCCGCGGTGCAGCGCTCCCAGGTCGTAGAAGACCGCGGGCCCGCTGCCGTTGTCGACGTGGCCGGCGATGATCGCCGTGCCGCGCTGGCCGGGGGTGGCGCCGTCCCGGTACCAGCCGGCGAGGTTGCGGTTCTCCTCCGGCGGGGTCTGCAGGTGGCCGTCCCGGTCGAGGCCCAGGCCGGTGACCGGGGCGTCGAGGCGGACGGCCGGGATCCGGATCCTGGTCGGCCGGGAGGGGCCGAGCGGTGGCACCACGGAGACCGGGGCGAAGCCGCTGAGGGCCTGCCCGGCGCCGGGGGCCGGGGGGAGCGCGAGGTGGCCGCCGTCACGCAGCAGCCACGCGCCCAGCACGAGCGCGGCGCCGACCGCCAGGGTACCCGGCCACGGGCTCCTGCTCCGCTGGGCACCCACCGGCGCTCCCCTCTGCTGACGTCGAACGGTTGCGTGCCGGTTTCTGAGAGATGTCTGAGAGCAATGCAACCGGATCGGACCTTATGCCACATCCATACGATGGTCGTACTCGCTCCCCCCGATCGGCAGGGTTCGGGCATCCCGACGTGCGCCGAGCGGGTGAGACGTCACCGTTACGCCACGCTCCGGTCACCTGGCGGACGCCCGGAGGAGCGACGGTCCCCTCATCTGACATTCAGGAACACCGTCCCGGTTGCATCCTTCGAGCGATCGACTCCGACCGTCCGTGGTGAAGCATTGACCGATTGCGATCGCGTGCCATGCTGACCCCGTTCACAGGCCTATCACCGCACTTGTCCGACCGGCCCCCGGCTCAGCGGACGGTCGCGCCCGCCTGCCGCGCCCCGCCCCCGCGCACGCTTCACGAACGGAGTGACCATGGACGCCCTCTCCCGCCGCACCCTGCTGGCCGCGGGTGCCGCCGGTGCCGCCAGCCTCGCCGCGGGCTGCGCGAGCCGGACCGACCCCGACGGCGGGCAGGCGACCACTCCGGCCCCGGTCCCGGCCACCCCGGCCGAGGACCACGCGACGACCCCGACCGAGGCCGCCAAGCCCCCGGTCACCCTGATCGGCGACGGCTCCACCTCGGACACCGGCCCGCAGCCCAACCAGCCCACCCTCGAACCGCTGCGGCTCGGCCAGCGCCCGCCGCAGTTCGTCGTCTTCTCCTGGGACGGCGCCGGCGAGCTCGACAACGGCCTGTTCGCACGGTTCCGCCGGCTCGCCCTGGAGCACAACGCGTCGATGACCTTCTTCCTCAGCGGCCTCTACCTGCTGCCCGAGTCCAGGAAGGACCTCTACCGCCCGCCGCAGCACAAGGTCGGCGCCTCCGACATCGGCTACCTCAGCGACCAGCACATCCACGACACCCTGGAGAACCTGCACGCCGCCTGGCTGGAGGGCCACGAGATCGGCACCCACTTCAACGGGCACTTCTGCGGCGCCACCGGCGTCGGCAAGTGGTCCACCGAGGAGTGGGACAGCGAGATCGAGCAGGCGATGGGCTTCGTCATGAACTGGCGGACCAACACCGGCTTCACCGACCTGCCGGCCCTGCCCTTCGACTACCGCAGGGAGCTGATCGGCAGCCGCACCCCCTGCCTGGAGGGCCAGCGGAACCTGCTGCCCGCCGCCGCCCGGCGTGGCTGGCGCTACGACAGCAGCGGCAACGGGACCCAGGTGTGGCCGCAGAAGATCCAGGGCGGCGCGCTCTGGGACCTCCCGCTGCAGTCCATCCCCTTCCCCGGGCACACCTTCCAGGTGCTGTCGATGGACTACAACATCATGTACAACCAGTGCGGCAGCAACACCAAGGCCGATCCCTCGCTCCACCCCGGCTACCAGACCCAGGCCCGGGACGCCTACCTGATGGGCTTCGAGCGCGCGTACGCCACCAACCGCGCGCCGTTCGTGATCGGCAACCACTTCGAGGAGTGGAACGGCGGCATCTACATGAACGCCGTCGAGGAGGTGCTCAAGGCGATCGCCGGGCGGCCCGAGGTGCGGCTGGTGTCCTTCCGTCAGCTGGTCGACTGGCTGGACGCCCAGGACCCGGCGCTGCTGCGCAAGTTGCAGGGCCTCGCCCCCGGCCAGGCGCCGGCCGGGGGCTGGGAGAGCTTCTGACACCCGCGGGCCGCTCAGCCGGTCCGTCCGGTCAGGCGGTCGGCCCGGTCCGGCGGACCCGGCCGGAGACCACGGCGCCGAGCAGCGCCACCCCGGTCATGGTCAGGAAGATCACCGCGAAGGCGCCGGTCGACCCGGCGCCCGCGGCGCCGTCGTGGGCGGCGGCCACCGAGCCGCCGCCCAGCGCCCCGAACAGCACCCCGGCCAGACCCATCAGCAGCACGTTGCCCAGCGCGTCGCTCACCTGGAGCGAGGCCGAGTTGGCCCCCGCGTCCTCCGGCGTCGACAGGTTCATCATCAGCACGCTGATGCTCGCCACCGCCAGACCCATGCCGATCCCGCCGAAGCCCCAGGCCACCGCCGCCACCCAGGCCGGCACCGCCGGGACGAGCACCAGCGCCGCCCCCGCGATGGCCACCGCGGTCAGCGTGAAGCCGCTGCGGATCATCGCCACCCGGTACCGCTCCGCACCCGGCCGGCCCTGGATCCAGGAGCCCAGCGCCCAGGCCAGGCCGCCGCTGGTCAGGGTGAGGCCGGCCAGCGTCGGCGAGAGCCCGCGCTCGGTCCTCATCATCAGCGGGATGAACGCCTCGGCCGCGAAGAACGCCCCCGCCGCGACCCCGCGCAGCAGGATCACCGTCGGCAGTCCGCGCCCGGCCCGCAGCGTCCCGGTCGGCAGCAGCCCCAGCACCGCCGGGAGCAGCAGCGCCGCCCCGGCGACGGCCGGCAGCAGGCCGGGCAGGTCCAGCCGCTGGCCCGCGTACTGCAGCAGCCCGGCGCCGAGCGCGGCCATCGCGGCCAGCCCGGTGCGGCGGCGGTCGAACGCGGCGCCCCTGAGCACCGGCCGCGCCTTCTCCGCGCGGCGCAGCGCCGGGCCCATCACCGCGAGCGGCAGCAGGATCAGCACCGGGACGGCGAGGAAGACCCAGCGCCAGCCGAGGTGCTGGGTGACCGCGCCGGCGACCAGCGGGCCGACGATCGAGGGCAGCACCCAGGCCGCGGAGAAGGCCGCGAAGACCGACGGCCGCAGGCGCTCCGGATAGGCCCGGCCGACCACCACGTACAGCGCGACGATCACCAGACCGCCGCCGAGGCCCTGGAGCGCCCGGCCGCCCACGAAGATCCACATCCCGGGGGCCGCACCGGCCACCAGCAGGCCCGCGCCGAACACCGCGATGCCGGTGAACAGCGGTTGCAGCGGCCCGCTCCGGTCGCACCACTGGCCGGAGACGACCAGCGCGAACAGCGTGGTGGTGAAGTAGCCGGAGAAGGCGAAGGCGTACAGCCCGATGCCGTCGAGCTCGCCGGCGGCGACCGGCATCGCGGTGTTGACCGCCGTCGCCTCGAAGGCGATCACCAGGACCACCGAGACGATCCCCAGGGTCAGGGCCCGGAAGCGGTCGCCCATGACCCCTCCGCCGGGGTCGGTCGGTACCGGAACGGGGGCGGTGTCGGCCGAGACGGGGGAGGCTGTGGTCATACGTATGATCGTAAGGCGCACCGGCCCCGATGACCCCTGACCGTGGTCGCGATTCCCCTCCTCCTCCGGACCTAGGGCCCGTGGGGTCGGCCTCGGGTCAGTGCAGCACCTTCAGGCCCACCACGCCGGAGACGATCAGCAGCAGGCAGCCGATCCGGGCCAGGGTCACCGCGTCACCGAGCACGGCCATGCCGTACAGCGCCGTGCCCACCGCGCCGATGCCCACCCAGACCGCGTAGCCGGTGCCGATCGGGATCGAGCGCATCGCGTACGCCAGGCCGCCCATCGAGAGCGCCAGCGCCACGCCGAACACCACGGTCGGGACGGGGCGGGAGAAACCCTTGGAGGACTCCAGGGCCACCGCCCACACGGTCTCCAGGACACCGGAAACGATCAGAACGAGCCAAGCCATGACGGCCGCACCTCCGCAGTCGGCAGCGGCCGGGTTGCCGCTGTCACTGCGCCGTCTTGTCGTCACCGGGTACGACGCGCTCGTCCGGGGCGGCCGTCGAGGGCCACCTGTTCCCGACCGTAGCACACCCGTCCGGAAATCCCGCCACACAGAATTTACGAAGGGATATTGACGCTCCGCCCGGCATTCCGCCAGACTGAATTCACCAACACGGCGAACGACGACAGGAGTCGGACATGGACAGGAGCACGGCGACCCACGCGCCCCGCGCCTGCGCCACCGCTCCCCGGTGTTGTCGCTCCTGTCGCTGCTGCCGCCGCGCCTGAGTCGCGCCCCGCAGGACAGCTCCGCCGTCCAGCCCCACCCCCACGGCCGTGTGCCCGAGTGGTTTAGGGAACCGCCTGCAAAGCGGTGTACACGGGTTCGATTCCCGTCATGGCCTCCACACGAAGAGAATTGCCGGTCGGTGCCCGAAAAGGCCGACCGGCAATTCTCCGTGCTGTTTTCCGGGAAATTCCGGGGACTTCCGGGGAATTCCGCGAGGGTCCCGCGCAATTCCCCGGCCCAGCCGGCTCAGCCGGTGACGGCGTCCTCCGGGCGGATCGGCAGCCGGCCCACCGGCAGTCCGGTGGCGGCGCGGACCGCCGCGGCCACCGCCGCCGGCGCGGCCACGGCGGGCACCGCGCTGACCGCCTTGGCCCCGAACGGGGCCACCACGTCGCGCTCCTCCAGCAGGGCGGCGATCCGGATCTCCGGGGTGTCCAGCGCGGTGGGCAGCCGGTAGCCGGTGAGCGAGGGGTTGGCCAGCAGGCCGCCCTCGGTGCGGAGGTCCTCCAGCAGCGCCAGGCCGACGCCCTGGGCGACCCCGGCCTCGATCCGGTCCTCGATCTGCCGCGGGTTCAGCGCCCGGCCGACGTCCTGGGCCACCGTCATCTCGACCACCCGGACGGCGCCCAGCTCGATGTCCACGTCCACCACCGCGCGCATCGCGCAGAACGCGATGGAGACGAAGGCGTCGCCCTGCCCGGCCTCGTCCAGCGCCTCGGTCGGGTGCGGGCGGCACTGCGCGGTCGCCCAGAGCTCCTTGCCCTCCAGCGCCTCGGCCACCGGCATCCCGAGCACCCCGTCGTACGAGGTGATCTTGCCGTCGGCGATCTGCAGCAGCTCCACCGACATCCCGAAGTTGGCGGCGATCGGCTGGAGCAGCTGGTGGCGGACCATCAGCGCGGCCCGCTCCACCGCGCCGCCGGACACCCAGGTGTGCCGGCCCCGGGCGGACGGCCCGGCCACCGACTGGTCGCTGTCGGCCGGCGCGATGTACACCTCGCCGATCCCCAGCACGCTCTGCACGATCTGCCGGGCCAGCGTGGCGAAGCCCTGTCCGGCGTCGACGGCGGCGCAGATCACCGTGGCGTGGTCACCGCTGACCCGCACCGTCGCGGTGGCGACCTCGTCCTCGCCCTCGGCACCCAGCATGTGCACCATGCCCACCGCGTAGCCGATCCCGCGCCGCACCGCGGCCGGGTCGCCGGCCCCGCCGGGCCCGCCCGGCAGCAGCCACTCGGCGTCCGGATCGTCCACCGGCAGGGCCGGCAGCGGCTCCGCGGCGACGGCGTCCAGCAGCGCGGCCACCGGGGCCGGGCAGGTGACGGCCTGTCCGGTGGGCAGCGGATCGCCGGTCGCCATGACGTTGCGCCGGCGGATCTCCACCGGGTCCACGCCGATCCGGGCGGCCAACTGGTCCAGCTGCGACTCGTAGGCGAAGCAGGCCTGCACGGCGCCCTCGCCGCGCATCCGGCCGGCCGGCGGATTGTTGGTGCGCACCGCCCAGGCGTCCACGAAGACGTTGGGGCAGTTGTACGGGCCGACCGAGAAGGCGGTGGCGGCGGCCAGCGCCTCGGCCGAGACGTCCGCGTAGGCGCCGCCGTCCAGCAGGATCTGCGCCTCGACCTTCACCAGCGTGCCGTCCGCGTCGGCGTGGTGGCGGTAGCGCAGCAGCGCCGGGTGCCGCGAGGTGTGGGTGTGGAAGGACTCCTCGCGGGTGAGCGTCATCTTCACCGGGCGGCCGGTGCGCAGCGCCAGCAGCGCCAGGGTGACCTGGAAGGAGAGGTCCTCGCGGTCGGCGGTGGCGCCGGGCACGCCGGTGACCACCAGCCGGACCCGGTCCGGCTCCAGGCCCAGGCAGGCGGCGGTGCGGTCCCGGTCGCCGTGCGGGTCGGTGGAGGACAGGTGCAGCTCGACCCCGCCGTCCGGGCGCGGCACGGCCAGGCCGGCCTCGGCGCCGAGCGGGGCCGGGTCCTGCCGGCCCACCTGGTACAGGCCCTCGACGACGACCTCGCCGACCGCCTCCGGGTCGCCGGTGCGCAGCGGCAGGTGGCGGAAGAGGTTGCCGTCCGGGTGCAGCGCCGGGGCGGTGAAGGCCTGTTCGGGGTCGGTGACGGCCTCCAGCGGCTCGTACTCGACGACGATCAGGCCGACCGCGAGCCGGGCGGTGTCGGGGTGGTCGGCGGCCACCGCGGCCACCGGCTCGCCGTGGTGGCGGACCACTCCGGCGGCCAGGACCGGGCGGTCGGAGACGATCGGTCCGGACGGCGCGCCGTCCGGGGTGCCGTCCGGACCGGCCGGCAGGTCGGCGGCCGTCACCACGGCGTGCACACCGGGCAGGGCCAGCGCGGCCGAGGTGTCGATGCCGAGGATCCGGGCGTGCGGGTGCGGCGAGCGCAGCACGGCGCCCCACAGCAGTCCCTCCGCCCACAGGTCGGCGGCGTACGGGTAGATGCCGAGCGCCTTCGGCAGGGCGTCGCTGCGCAGCGGGGAACTGCCCAGCCCGAACGGCTCCGCCGCGCCGCCCGCGTCGCCGTCCTGCTGGAGTGCTGCGCCGATGTCGGTAGGCGACGTCATGATGCGTGGTCGTCCTCGGGGAGCCGGATGCCGTGGGCGGGGGTGGCGCCGTACGGGACACCGGCGGCGCCCTCGACCGGGACGCCGTGCGGGGGCGTGGGGACGTACGGCGTGCCGTGGGCCGGGGTGCCGCCGTCGTGGCCGGGCGCCTGGGACCAGCCGGCGGTGTCGTAGCCCGGGACCGGGGTGCCGTGCGCGGGGGTGGTGGGCCCGCCGGCGACCGGGGTCTCGTACACCGGGCCGTCGTACGCCGAGGCGGTGTCGTAGCCGGGCTGCTGGGGGTAGCCGCCCGCGTCGGGGTAGCCGGCCCCCGGCAGGTAGGTGCCGTGCGCCGGGGTGGCGCCGGGGTAGGGCTGCTGCTCGGGGTAGCCCTGGACCGGGTAGAAGCCGGTGGACTCGCCGGACGGCTGCGCCGGGACGTCCCGGACCGGGGCCAGCACGGTGGTGTCGTACACCCCGCTGTCGTAGCCGCCCGTCCCGTCGGGGATTCCGTACGGCAGGCCGGTGTCGGTGCCGGTGTCGGCGCCTGCGCCGGTGCCGACCGCGGTGCCGACCTCGGCGGCCGGCTGCGGGACGTGCTCGATCCAGACGTCGTCGGTGTAGACCGGCAGGTCGGCGGCGCCCGGCCCGGGGTCGGCGGGGGCCGCGACGGGCACCGGCTCCTGCGGGGACCCGGGGGCGGACGCCTGGTCCGCCGGGGCCTCCTCGGCGGCCGGTTCCTCCGCCGACTCGGCCTCCGCCGCGCGCACGTCGGCGACGGTCTGCACGGCGGCCAGCGCGCCCCGGTAGCCGGTGCAGCGGCAGAGGTTGCCGCAGAGCGCCTGCCGCGCCTCGACCTCGGTGGGCCGGTGGTTGCGCTGGAGCAGGTCGTGCACGGCCATCGCCATCCCGGGCACGCAGTAGCCGCACTGCACCGCGCCGGACTCCGCCAGCGCCTGCTGGACGTCGCTGGCGCCGCCCCCGGCCGACAGGCCCTCGACGGTGCTGATCTCGCTGTCCTGGGCCAGCGCGGCGGGCACCAGGCACCCGGCCACCAGCTGCCCGTCGACCTGCACCGAGCAGGCTCCGCACTCGCCCTGCTCGCAGCCGTCCTTGGCGCCGGCCAGGCCGAGCCGCTCGCGGAGCACGTAGAGCAGGCTCTCGCCGATCCAGGCGTCGGTGACGGGCCGTTCGAAGCCGTTGACCCGCAGGGTGTACGTGGTGGTCGGCCGCAGTTCGCGGCTGACCTGCGGCGCGTGGTCGTGCCCGTGCTCGAGCAGCCCCGCGTCCAGGGCCTCGATGGGGTGGTCTGTGGTCACTTGAGCGCCCTTCCCAGTGCCCGGCGGGCCAGCACGGCTACGGTACGCCGCAGACGGACGGCGGCCGCGCTCGGCCCCTCGGTGACGGCCTCCCAGGCGCCCTCCGGGCCGTAGCCGTCGGGGACGCAGGCGGCGGCCACGTACTCGCCGAAGGCGGCGGTCGCGGCGGGGTCGATCTCCCGCGAGCCGTCCCAGTCGATGCAGCCGGCCACCCAGGCCTCGGCCTCCAGCGGCCGCAGCGGCACCGGGGCGACGGCGCCGACGGCGCAGCGGACGGCGCGCCGGGCCGGGTCGAGGACGAGGGCGACGGAGGCGGTGGCGCGGGCCGGGCCGCTGCGGCCGGTGGCCTTGAGGAAGACCTGCGGGGCGTGCAGCAGGGGGACGCGCACCCAGGTGAGCAGCTCGCCGGGGCGCAGCGGGTCGAGGCCGGTGAGCAGGTGGCTGACCGGGACCTCGCGGGTGGCGCCGGCCCGGGCGAGGGTGACGCTGGCCTCCAGCGCGGCCAACACCGGCAGGGTGTCACCGGCCGGGGCGGCGGTGGCGATGTTGCCGCCGAGGGTGCCGACGTTGCGGACCTGCGGGGGGCCGGCGGTGCGGGCGGCGTCGGCGAGCGCGGGGATCAGGGCGGCGAAGTCCGGGCGGTCCATCCGGGCGTGGGTGAGCCCGGCGCCGAGGACGGCGGTGCCGCCGTCCTCGTAGCGCCAGCCGCGGAGTTCGGTGATCCGGCCGAGGCCGACCAGGGAGGCGGGGCGGAGGCGTCCGGCGTTGACGGCCTCCATCAGGTCGGTGGCGCCGGCCACCGGCACCGCGGCCGGGTGAGCGGCCAGCGCTTCGACGGCCTCGTCGAGGGAGGCCGGCAGCATGATCGTCCGGTTCACCTGGGTCCCACCGTGCTCCACTTGCTCATCGATCGCCTGCCGCCCGCGGCCCTGGGCCTGGGTGTCCGCTCCGGCAGCCCGGCCTGGCCCGTAGGGTACGGGCGATCGGGCCGGGTTGGGCAACTCTGGCACACAATGCTCGATGATCATTTCGGGACAGGCGAACGGTACTGCCCGATTGGGACCGATACCGGGCGGTATCTGCCCAGACCTGGTACGGACCGTGGCAGATGTTCATCTGTTCTTGACGTCCGATGACTGCCCGGAAGTTCCCGCACGGTGTGTCCGTGCCCGCCCGCCCGCGGGTGGCACGTCGGTCCGGGGGGTGTCAGACCGCCGGCGGCGGGCCGTCGAGCGGCCGACCCCGGACCCCGGGGCGGGTCTGCCAGGGGTGCGGTCCGGCGGCCGGGCGGTACTCGACGCCGAGCGCGTCCAGCACCGCCAGGTGGCCCGCCATCCGCCGCTCGAAGCCGACGAAGTCGCGCGCGGCCGGGTCGGCGGGCAGCCGGGACCAGGCGACCTCGGCGAAGGCCGCGAGCCGGGGGAAGGCCCGGTAGTCGATGGCCCGGGCGCTGTCCGTGAACTCGCTCCACAGGTTCGCCTGGGTGCCGATCACCCGGCGCGCCGCGGCCTCGTCGAGCTGGGCCGGCACCGGCTCGAACCGGTAGACGTCCTCCAGGGTGCGCACGAAGCCGACCGGGATCGGCTCGCCGTCGCCCGGCGCCTGCCGGTGGTCCAGGTAGACGTGCTGCTCGGGGCACATCACCACGTCGTGCCCCGCCCGCGCGGCGGCGATCCCGCCCCCGTAGCCGCGCCAGGAGGAGACCGCCGCGCGTGGGGCGAGCCCGCCCTCCAGGATCTCGTCCCAGCCGATCAGCCGGCGGCCCCGCTCGGCCAGCCAGCGGTCGAAGTGCCGGATGACGTGGCTCTGCAGCTCGTCCTCGTCGGCCAGGCCCAGCTCGCGGATCCGCGCCTGCGCGGCGGCGCTCTCCTTCCACTGCTCCTTGGGGCACTCGTCGCCGCCGAGGTGGACGAACTCCGACGGGAAGATCTCCAGGACCTCCTCCAGCACGCCCTCGAAGAACCGCAGGGTGGCCTCGGAGGCGTTGAGCACGTTCCGGCTGACTCCCCAGTCGGTCCACACGCCGAGCGCCGCGGTGTCCACCACGTCGGTGTTGCCCAGCTCGGGGTAGGCGGCCACGGCGGCCTGGGTGTGGCCCGGCAGGTCGATCTCGGGCACGACCGTGACGGCCCGCTCGGCCGCGTACGCGACGATCTCGCGCAGGTCGTCCTGGGTGTAGAAGCCGCCGTGCGGGCGGTCGTCGCGGCGCCCGCCGGACCGGTGGCCGACCATCGAGCGCTCGCGCCAGGACGCCCTCGCGGTGAGCTCCGGATAGCGCTTGATCTCCACCCGCCAGCCCTGGTCGTCGGTCAGGTGCAGGTGCAGCACGTTGAGCTTGTGCGCGGACAGCTGGTCGACGAAGCGCAGCACGTCGGACTTGGGCAGGAAGTGCCGGGCGACGTCCAGCAGCGCGCCGCGCCAGCCGAACCGCGGCTCGTCCGCCAGGTCGAGGCCGGGCAGCACCCAGCCGGACGTCCGCAGCGGCGCGCGCCGGTAGGCGTCCGGGCCGAGCAGCCGGCGCAGCGTCTGGGCACCCCAGAGCGCGCCGGCCGGGCCGCCGGCGGTGATCACGGCGTGGCCGGGGCGCACCGAGAGCCGGTACGCCTCACCGGCCGACGTGCCGTCGAGGACCAGTTCGACGCCCTCGCCGGGCCGCCCGGGAGCGAGCGGCAGGCCGGTGGCGGCGGTCAGCGAGGAGCGCAGCCACCGTTCGGCCCCGGCCAGCTCGGGCGGCGCGGTCAGGGTGGTCGTCCGGTCGAGCGGGAAGTCCCGGTCCGGGAGGCGGACGGAACTCACGGGGGCGGGGATGAGGTCCATGGCGCCATCCTGCCCCGGCCCGAATCATTGGCATAGACCACTGGGGAAACGCGGCACCATGCGGAACGGCGGTGCGAGGAGCGCCGGACTACTTCTTGTCGTCGTCCCCGCCCTGCGGCTTGCCGATGCCGTCGTAGATCTCCTTGCACATCGGACAGACCGGGTACTTCTTCGGGTCGCGCCCGGGCACCCACACCTTGCCGCAGAGCGCCACCACGGGGGATCCGGAGAGCGCGCTCTCCATGATCTTGTCCTTCTGGACGTAGTGCGCGAAGCGCTCGTGGTCGCCGTCCCCGTGGGACACCTGGGGGACGGGCTCGACCAGGGTGCCGGTGCCGAGGCCGCGCTCGGGCTCAAGAGTGCTCATGAGTGCCAAGTCTATGGGCGCCCCGGAGAACCGGGCCAGTGTCGCGTCGGCACCGTCGTGACGGCGCTCCCTCAATTCGGGGGCCGGGCTCAGTTCGGCGGCCGGGCTCGACCCGGGGCCGGGCTCAGTTCAGGGCCGGGTCGTCCGGATAGGTCGCCAGCAGCGCCAGCGGCCCGCGCTGGCGGCGCAGCACCGCGCGCCAGAGCCGCTCCGGTTCGGGGCTGGAGATGTCCCCCGGCTCGCACTCCACCAGGTACCAGGCGCCGCTGGAGATCTCCGACTCCAGCTGGCCCGGCGCCCAGCCCGCGTACCCGGCGAAGATCCGCAGCGCGCCGAGTTCGCCGGCCAGCACCTCGGGCGGCGCCTCCAGGTCCACCAGGCCGATCGCGCCGTGCACCCGGCGCCAGCCGAGCGGCTCCCCGGTGCCCGGCTCCCCCGGTGCCACCGCCAGGCCCAGCGCCGAGTCCAGCGCCACCGGCCCGCCCTGGAACACCACCGCCGGCAGGCCGACCAGCACGCCCCAGCCGTCCAGCACGCTGCCGACCTCGACCGGCGTCGGCCGGTTCAGCACGACACCGAGCGCCCCCTCGGCGTCGTGGTCGAGGAGGAGCACCACCGCCCGGGCGAAGTTCGGGTCGGTGAGCACGGGCGTCGCGACGAGCAGACGGCCGGTGTGGGACCGGCCTCCGTGCGAATGGGCCGCCGTCATGCCTCACATGATCCCGCACAACCCCCGGCGGCGGCACCCGAAACCGCGGCCGCCGCGCGGCCCGTCCCGCGGCCCGTTCCCGCCGCCACGAACACCCGTACGGCGGTACCGGCGCGCGCCGCCGGGCCCGGCGAGAGCACCATCACGGGAGAGGCTCACGGGAACCATCGGCACGACCACTACCATCTACTGATGGTGGACGCCCCTCCACGGTGCCGACTCGGTCACACCGGGGGCCCGACGCGCCCGTGAAACCGTTCCACCGCAAGGCTCGTCGCCGAGCCCCACCCACTCCTCTGGCACCCCGGATTGCGAGAACGATGACCGACGACGTCCTGCTGGTCCACGGCGGAAACCCGCTCGAAGGCGAGATCCGCGTCCGCGGCGCGAAGAACCTGGTCCCCAAGGCCATGGTCGCGGCCCTGCTCGGCCAGGGCCCCAGCAGACTGCGCAACGTCCCGGACATCCGCGACGTCAAGGTGGTCCGCGGGCTGCTCCAGCTGCACGGGGTCACCGTGCGCACCGGCGACGAGGAGGGCGAGCTGATCCTCGACCCCTCGCACGTGGAGAGTGCCAACGTCGCCGACATCGACGCGCACGCCGGATCCTCGCGGATCCCGATCCTGTTCTGCGGCCCGCTGCTGCACCGCCTCGGCCACGCCTTCATCCCGGGCCTCGGCGGCTGCGACATCGGCGGCCGCCCGGTCGACTTCCACTTCGAGGTGCTCCGCCAGTTCGGCGCCACCATCGAGAAGCACCCGCAGGGCACCTACCTGGTCGCCCAGCAGCGGCTGCGCGGCACCCGGATCGAGCTGCCCTACCCGTCGGTCGGCGCCACCGAGCAGGTGCTGCTCACCGCCGTCCTCGCCGAGGGCCTCACCGAGCTGCGCAACGCGGCCATCGAGCCGGAGATCGTCGACCTGATCTGCGTGCTGCAGAAGATGGGCGCGATCATCTCGATGGGCACCGACCGCACCATCCTGATCACCGGTGTCGACGAGCTGAACGGCTACAACCACCGCGCGCTGCCGGACCGCCTGGAGTCCGCCTCCTGGGCCTGCGCGGCGCTGGCCACCAAGGGCGACATCTACGTCCGCGGCGCCCGCCAGCTGGAGATGATGACCTTCCTCAACACCTTCCGGAAGGTCGGCGGCGCCTTCGAGGTGGACGACGAGGGCATCCGGTTCTGGCACCCGGGCGGCGAGCTCAAGGCGATCGCCCTGGAGACCGACGTGCACCCCGGCTTCCAGACCGACTGGCAGCAGCCGCTGGTCGTGGCGCTGACCCAGGCGACCGGCCTGTCCATCGTCCACGAGACGGTGTACGAGTCGCGGCTGGGCTTCACCGGCGCGCTGAACCAGATGGGTGCGCACATCCAGCTGTACCGCGAGTGCCTGGGCGCCACCCCGTGCCGCTTCGGCGCCCGGAACTTCCAGCACTCCGCGGTGGTCTCCGGCCCGTCCAAGCTGATCGGCTCCGAGCTGGTCATCCCCGACCTGCGCGGCGGCTTCTCGTACCTGATCGCGGCGCTGGCGGCCGAGGGCACCTCGACCGTGCACGGCATCGACCTGATCAACCGCGGCTACGAGAACTTCATGGAGAAGCTGCGCGACCTCGGCGCCCACGTCGAGCTGCCGGGCGAGCAGCCCGAGGCCGCCGGCGAGCCGAGCGGCGAGCTGGTCGACGCCTGACAACCGGTGCGCCCGGCGGCCCTCCGGGGCCGCCGGGCGACGGCGAGAGGCCGGGCCCCCGCGTGGGGGGCCCGGCCTCTCGGGCGTTCAAGGGGTCGTTCAGGCGCCCTTGGCGGCTTCCTTCAGCTTGGAGCCGGCGCTGACCTTGGCGCTGTAGCCCTCGGGGATCTGGATCGGCTCGCCGGTCTGCGGGTTGCGGGCGGTGCGAGCGGCGCGGTGGGTGCGCTCGAAGGTCAGGAAACCGGGGATGGTGACCTTCTCGTCGCCCTTGGCGACGACCTCGCCGACGATCTCGGCGAAGGCGGCCAGAACGGCGTCGGCGTCCTTGCGGGTCACCTCGGCGCGCTCGGACAGCGCGGCCACCAGCTCACTGCGGTTCATGTGTACTCCTGTGGTCTGTTCGCTTGCGGTGTGCGGGGGCCCATCGGTACTCCCACCGGGGGGCACCCGGATGGGCCGCAGGTCCGCACACTGTGCTCATGCAGGCAATGCGTGGTCGCGAGCCGGGTCCGCACCCAGTGCCGCGCGCCGTGCCTTCGAAGGCCCGCCTGCCTGCCCGGATACGAATCCTGCCCCGACCGGCCCCGAGAAAGCCAATCGGGCCCCGGCGACACGACCCGAACAGCGCCCGCCCGCCGGAGGTGTGACGCTCCGTCGGCTCCGGCGGACCGGGCGCGGGCGGCGGTCGGGACGACGCGCCGGAAGACCAGGGGGACGTTCCGTACTTGTCGGACACGCCTGCCCCGTGCAGGGCTACCGTACGCCCTAGGTCCGACAAGCCCAAACACGCCCCTCGCCCTTGTGTCGCAAGGGTTCGGGGCGGGAATGGACGGGTACGGCCATTAATCGATCATTTGACCGATCCGCGGCACGGTGCGGCCGGGCACCGCGGAGGCTCGACGCCGGGCCCGGTGCAGGGGCCCGTCGACGGCGTCCGACGTCAGAGCCGCACCGCGGGGAAGGAGGCGGTGTCGAGCGTGCCGACGATGCCCGGGGTCGGACGGGACGGCACGGGCGCCTCCGAGGCGGCCGCCAGGGCGGCGTCCCGGACGGCGGAGGCGACGGTCTTGGCGACGTCCTTGTGGAACACGCTGGGGATGATGTAGTTCGGGTTGCGCTCGTCGTCGCCGACGGTGGCGGCCAGCGCCCGGGCGGCGGCGATCATCATCTCGGTGTTGACCGTACGGCTCTGGGCGTCCAGCAGGCCGCGGAAGACACCCGGGAAGACCAGCACGTTGTTGATCTGGTTCGGGAAGTCGCTGCGGCCGGTGGCGACCACCGCGGCGGTCTGCCGGGCCACCGCCGGGTCGACCTCCGGGTCCGGGTTGGCCAGCGCGAAGATGATCGCGTCCTCGGCCATGGTGGCCAGGTCCTCGCCGTCCAGCACGTTCGGGGCCGAGACGCCGATGAAGACGTCGGCGCCCGCCACGGCCTCCTTGAGGGTGCCGGTGCGGCCCGAGCGGTTGGTGTGGTCGGCGATCCAGCGCAGGTTGTCGTTGAGGTCGTCGCGGCCCTGGTGGACCACGCCCCGCACGTCCGCCACGGTGGCGTGCTCGACGCCGGCCGCCATCAGCAGCTTGAGGATCGCGGTACCGGCGGCGCCGGCGCCCGACATCACCACCCGGATGTCGGAGATCTCCTTGCCGACCACCTTGAGCGCGTTCATCAGCGCCGCCAGCACCACGATCGCGGTGCCGTGCTGGTCGTCGTGGAAGACCGGGATGTCCAGGGCCTCGCGCAGCCGGGCCTCGATCTCGAAGCAGCGCGGCGCGGAGATGTCCTCCAGGTTGATGCCGGCGAAGCCCGGGGCGATCGCCTTGACGATGGCCACGATCTCGTCGGTGTCCTGGGTGTCCAGGCAGATCGGCCAGGCGTCGATCCCGGCGAAGCGCTTGAACAGGGCCGCCTTGCCCTCCATGACCGGCAGCGCGGCGGCCGGGCCGATGTTGCCCAGGCCCAGCACCGCGGAGCCGTCGGTGACCACGGCGACGCTGTTGCGCTTGATGGTGAGGCGGCGGGCGTCCTCGGGGTTCTCGGCGATCGCCATGCAGACCCGGGCGACACCCGGGGTGTAGATCATCGAGAGGTCGTCACGGTTGCGGATCGGCAGCTTCGAGGACATCTCGATCTTGCCGCCGAGGTGCATCAGGAAGGTACGGTCCGAGACCTTGCCGATGGCGACGCCGTCGATCGCCCGGAGCTTCTCGACGATCTCCTCGCCGTGCGCCACCGAGCTGGCGGCCACGGTCACGTCGATCCGCAGGGCCTCCAGGCCGGAGGCGGTGACGTCGAGGCCGGTCACCGAGCCGCCGGAGGACTCCACGGCCGTGGTGATCGCGCTGACGGCGTTGCCCCGGGCCGGGACCTCCAGCCGCACCGTGATCGAGTTGGAGACACTGGGCACCGTCGCCATCGACGTTCCTTCTTCCGTACGTCCGTCCGCGCATTCAACAGTTTGTTGAATATCCCGCCTGCGCATGCTAGACCTCGATCGTCGCACCTACCAGGGGGTAGCCAGAAATAACGTTCATTGAGTGTGCGGACTCGACAACTTCTTGCCTCCGCCGCCCGATGCGTTACATTGGACGGGACACCGGCTCGATCCAAGCCCCCGGGCCCAACCTTCGTCCCTTCGAGGGACCACTTGCCGCGAGGCGAGCATGGCGGGTCGGTGTCGTAGCTTCTGAAGGCCCCTCACCCACCGGGTGAGGGGCCTTCGTCGTGCTCCGCGGTGGCGGCCGGCCCGGGGCGGGCCGGCCGTCACACACCGTCAGTCGCGCACCCGTCAGTCGCGCAGCAGCGCGGGCAGGCCGGCCGCGTCCGGCAGGTCGTCCGGCCCGGACAGCACGGTCAGCCGCTGGGTCGCCCGGGTGAGCGCCACGTACAGCACCCGCAGGCCCGCCTCCGACTCGCCGGCGATCCCGGTCGGGTCGGCCACCACGGTCGCGTCGTACTCCAGGCCCTTGGCCTCCAGGCTGCCCAGCGTCACCACGCGCTCGCCCAGCCCCTCGGCCCAGCCGGCCGCCTCGGCGCGCCGGTCCATCGGCACCACCAGGGCCACCGTGCCGTCCACCTCGCCCAGCAGCCGCTCCAGCTCGGCCCGGGCGGCCGCTCCGAAGACCCGGGGCGACGGGTCGGTGACGGCCGCGAAGCGCGGCTCCACGCCCACGTGCCGCACCGCGCTCGGCGACGGCGTGCCCGGCGCGGCCAGCGCCAGCACCTTGGCGGCCACCTCGGCGATCTCGGCCGGGTTCCGGTAGTTCACGGTCAGCGTGAAGCGGCGGCGCGGCTTGCCGGCCAGCACCTCGTCCAGCGCGGCCTGCGCCTCCTGCGGGAACGGCCAGGAGGACTGCGCCGGGTCGCCGACGATGGTCCAGGTGGCCATCCGGGCCCGGCGGCCGATCATCCGCCACTGCATCGGGGTGAGGTCCTGCGACTCGTCCACGATCACATGGGCGTACTCGGTGCGCTCGACCGGCACCCGATCCCGCTGCCGGGCGTTCCGGTCGGCGAAGGTCGTGACCTCCTCCAGGCCGGTCAGCAGGTCCATCGCGTCGACCTCCCGGTACTTCGGCCGGGCCGGCTCGCCGAGCAGCAGCTGCAGCTCGTCCACCAGCGCCACGTCGTGCGCCGACAGGGCGCCCTCGCCGCGCTCCGACAGGTGCCGCCAGGACGCGGCCAGCACCTTCGCCTCGTCCGGCGTGACCGCGCGGCGGGCGATCCGGTTGGTGTGCCGGGACTGCTTCAGCGTGCCGAGCACCCGGCGCGGGGTGACCACGGGCCACCAGGCGTCCAGGAAGTCCAGGAACGGCGCCTCGTCCGAGACGTACTCGTCGAAGGACTCCTTCTCCTCCTGGCGCCGCTCGCGGGCGTAGTGGTCGGCGGGCCTGGGCAGGTGGCGGACGGCCTCCTGCCAGAGCGCGTCCAGCAGCAGCCGGCGGGCGCGCGGGCGCAGCAGGTTGATCGGGGTGCCGCCGGAGCCGATGACGTTGCCGCGCACCGCCTTGAGGCGGCCCGCGTCCAGCCTCAGCACCTCGCCGCGGGCGACCACCTTCAGCTCCTGCGGGGCGCCCAGCTCCAGCGCCGCCCGGGCGGCCCGGCGCAGCAGCTGGACCATCCGGGCCGAGCCCTTGATCCGGGCCGCCTCCGGGGTGTCGTAGGTGCCGGCCTCGATGCCGTCGACCAGCGAGCCGACCGCGCGGATGGCGACCTGGCCCTCCTCGCCGAGCGAGGGCAGCACGCCCTCGGTGTAGGAGACCAGCAGCGGGGTCGGCGAGACCACCAGGATGCCCCCGGCGTAGCGGCGGCGGTCCTGGTAGAGCAGGAAGGCGGCGCGGTGCAGCGCGACGGCGGTCTTGCCGGTGCCGGGGCCGCCGGTGACCAGGGTGGCACCGGCCGCGGCGGCGCGGATGACCTCGTCCTGCTCCTTCTGGATGGAGGAGACGATGTCGCGCATCGAGTGGCTGCGGGCGCGGCCGAGGGAGGCCATCAGCGCGCCGTCGCCGACGATCGGCAGCTCCTCGCCGTCCAGGGTGGGGGTGAGGTCGGGGCGGAGCAGGTCGTCCTCGACGCCGATCACCTTGCGGCCCTTGGAGCGGATCACCCGGCGCCGGAGGACCCGGCCGGGCTCCAGCGGGGTGGACCGGTAGAACGGCGCGGCGGCGGGGGCCCGCCAGTCGATCACCAGCGGGCCGTACTCGGCGTCCAGGACGCCGAGCCGGCCGATGTGCAGGGTCTCGGCGACGGCCGGGTCGGCGGGGTCGAGCGGCGTGTTGGAGGGAATGCCGTGCTCCTCCGGGGCGTCGGCCCGCTGGAGGTCGATGCGGCCGAACAGGAAGTCCTCGAACTCGTTGTTGAGTCGCTGGAGGTGCGCGCCGGCCCGGTACACCTGGGCGTCGCGCTCGGCGAGCGCGCCGGGGGTGCCGACATGCACCCGCTTGACGGCGTCTTCAAGGATGTACTCGGCTTCGGCGAGCTTCTCCTCCAGGCGGCGGTAGACGGTGTCGAGGTGGCGTTGCTCACCGGCGATCTCGCGCGCGCGCACGGTCTCGTGGTCGGTGGCGGTGGTGTCCGTGTTGCTCTGCATGGCCTCGGTGGTTGCGGCGGAATCCCGCTCCGGGAAACGAGCGGACGGACGATCCTACGCCGTAGCCGGGGGAAACGTGAAGGCCGCCCTCCGCAACGCGGTGGACGGCCTTCACTGTGAACATGGGGTGGTGGAGATGCCGGGAATCGAACCCGGGTCCAGTGGAGTTAATTCAGGGCTTCTCCGAGCGCAGTCCGCTGTGATTTTCTCGGCCCTGGCGGTCACACGGACAAGCCGCCAACAGGCCCAGCTGCTGTTTGATTTCCCATCCGCCCTCGCAGCCCGGGCGGACGGTTGAGTTCCCTAGATTATGCCAGGGTCCGGGTCGGGAACTCCCCGGTCTGACACCCAAGCGCTATCGGTGCTTATTAGGCAGCGAGAGCGAACTGCTGGGAATCGCGCTTAGAGTTGGCGATTATTTTTTTGCGACACGTGGTTAACGAGATCATTGCCGCGTTCCTCGGCTCGCTTCCCCTGTTTCAACATCCCCTGTCGAAACCGATCATCCCCATGTTTTTTTGAGAAACAGCTCGGACGGTGACCGTCCGTGTTGCTGGCGCCATAGTACGCGAGGCGAGCAGCGGGGGTCCAGCCGATTAACCCTGGCGCCGTCGGGCGGCCGCCACGGCGCGTGCGGTCTCGCGGGTGTCCTGCTTCTCGCGCAGGGTCTGCCGCTTGTCGTAGAGCTTCTTGCCGACCGCGAGGGCCAGTTCGATCTTGACCCGGCCGTCCTTGAAGTACAGCGAGAGCGGGACGAGGGTGTGGCCGGCGTCCCGGACCTTCGTCTCGATCTTCTGGATCTCCATCCGGTGCAGCAGCAGCTTGCGCTTGCGCCGGGCCGCGTGGTTGGTCCACGTCCCCTGGGTGTACTCGGGGATGAAGACGTTGTCGATCCACGCCTCGTGGTTCTGGATGTAGGCGTAGCCGTCGACCAGGTTGGCCCGCCCCTCACGCAGTGACTTCACCTCGGTGCCGGTGAGCACGAGGCCGCACTCGTAGGTGTCGAGGATGGTGTACTCGTGTCGCGCCTTCTTGTTCTGCGCGATCAGCTTGTGTCCGGTTTCCTTTGCCATAGCGCGGCCATTCTCGCACCTCCGGCCCCTGTCGAGCAGCCCCTTTACGTACGGCTGCCCAGACCGGCCAGGACCCGCAGGGCGAGCGCGGCGGCGTCCTCGGCGGCCTCCGCCGGGACGTCCGGGGCCAGCCCGGTGCCCTCTGGGGAGCGGCCGGCCGGGGTGTGGTACCGGCCGACGGTGAGTTCCAGCACGGCGCCGTCGGCGAGTCGGCTGGGCTGCTGCACGGTGCCCTTGCCGAAGGTCCGGGAGCCGACCACCACGGCCCGGCCGCGGTCCTGGAGGGCGCCGGTGAGCAGTTCGGCGGCGCTCATCGTGCCGCCGTCCACCAGCACCACCAGCGGGGTGCGCTGGTCGCCGCCGGGCGGGGCGGTGAGTTCGCGGGTGCCGCCGCGGTCCTGGTAGGAGCCGACCGGGCCGCCGTCCAGGAAGACCCCGGCGGCGCCGACGGCCTCCTCGACCAGCCCGCCGGAGTTGCCGCGCAGATCGAGCACCACCCCGGCGCGCGCGCCGCGCGCGGCGGCGCGCACCTGCTCGGCCACGCCGGAGGTGAAGGCCCGGACGGCGATCCGTACGACGCCGCCCGCCAGGTGCTCGACCGCCACCTGCTGGCTGTCCAGCAGCGCCCGACGCAGCCGCAGCTCGCGGACCTCGCCCTCGCCGCGCTGCACCGCCAGGACCACCTCCGAGCCGGCCTGCCGCTCGGCGCCCTCGCGTCCGCGCAGCCGGGCGACCACCTCGGTGACCGGCAGCCGGTCGGCCGGGTCCGCGCCGATCCGCAGCAGCCGGTCGCCGACCGCGATCCCGGCGGCGGCCGCCGGACCCCCGGGGTGCACCTGGGAGACGGTGGTGAGGCCGTCCTCGCCGCGGCCGACCGACAGGCCCACGCCCAGGTAGCGGCCGTCCAGGCCCTGGCTGAACTCGGCGTACTCCTGGGCGCTGTAGTAGGCGCCCCAGCGGTCCCCGGTGGCGCCGATCAGGTGCTCGGCCTGTTGCTCGGAGAGGTTCGCGCCGGCCGGGTCCTGGCCGGCCCCGAGGGGCGCGGCGGCGGGGGCGGCGTCCACCGAGGGCGGGCGCGGGGCCGTACCGGGCTCGCCGCCCCAGGCTCCGGTGGCGGCGCCGGCCAGCAGGACCACCCCGAACACCAGGCTGAGGGTGGCCGCCTGACGGGTCGCGCGGGGAGTGACGGGCATGGCACCGGAGTCTAGGGCGTGTCCGGAACGCGGGGGCCGGAACGGACTGCGGCGGAACGCGGGCGGCCCCGGACGGCGCAGTGCCGTCCGGGGCCGCCCGGTCGAAGGCCCCTAGACCTTGAGGTACTTGCGGAGGGTGAAGAAGGCCGCGATGCCGGCCATGCCCATACCCACCACGACCAGCAGCGGTATCACCGCCAGCACCGAGGAGAGGCCGATGAAGTGGATGAACTGCACCCGCTCGGCCAGCCAGTTCTGCACGAAGAAGTGCCCGCAGAGCAGCAGGCCGGAGGCCATCACGGCGCCGAGCAGCGCGGAGAACGCGGCCTCCGCGATGAACGGCATCTGCACGTAGAAGTTGGAGGCACCGACCAGGCGCATGATGCCGGTCTCGCGCCGCCTGCTGAACGCCGACACCCGGACGGTGTTGACGATCAGCAGCAGCGCGACGAAGAGCATCAGCACCATGATCACGAAGGCCGCCGTCTGGAGGCCGTTCAGCAGGCCGAAGAGGTTCTCCAGGATCTTCCGCTGGTCCTCGACCGACTTGACGCCGGGCTTGCCGGCGAAGGCGCTCTGGATGACGTCGTACTTGGTCGGGTCGTTGAGCTTGACCCGCCACGACTGCGGGATGGCGTCCGGGCCGAGGACGGAGATGAGCGGGTTGTCCGGGTTCATCTCCTTCCAGTGCTTGTACGCCTCGGTGGAGTTCTCGAAGGTCGAGGACTGGACCACCGAGTCCATCTTGTCCAGCTGGGTCTTGATGTCGGCGATCTGCTGGTCGGTGGCCGCGCCCTTGTCGCACTGCGGGGAGTTCCGGGCGTCGGCCTTGGTGCAGAAGTAGATGCTCACCTCGACCTTGTCGTACCAGTACCCCTTCATGGAGTTGACCTGGTCGCGGACCAGGAGGGAGGCACCGGCGAGGGCGAGGGAGAGCGCGACGCTGACGACGACCGCGATGGTCATCGTCAGGTTGCGGCGGAGACCCACACCGATCTCCGACAGGACGAACTGGGCGCGCATGCGTTCAACAACTCCAGGGTCGGTACTGCGGGTCGGACGAGGCGGGCGGACGGCCCACGGGTTTCAGCGCCGAACGGTCAGTGCTGGTACCCGTAGACGCCGCGGGCCTGGTCGCGGACCAGCAGCCCCTTGTCGAGCTCGATGACGCGCTTGCGCATCTGGTCGACGATGGCCTGGTCGTGGGTGGCCATCAGCACCGTGGTGCCGGTGCGGTTGATGCGGTCGAGCAGCTTCATGATGCCGACCGAGTTCTGCGGGTCGAGGTTGCCGGTGGGCTCGTCCGCGATCAGCAGCATCGGGCGGTTGACGAACGCCCGGGCGATCGCGACGCGCTGCTGCTCACCACCGGACAGCTCGCCGGGCATCCGGTCCTCCTTGCCGCCGAGGCCGACCAGGTCGAGCACCTCGGGCACCACCTTGCCGATGGCGCTCTTCGGCTTGCCGATGACCTCCAGGGCGAACGCGACGTTCTGCGCGACCGTCTTGTTCGGCAGCAGCCGGAAGTCCTGGAAGACGGTGCCCAGCTGGCGGCGCATGTGCGGCACCTTCCAGTTGGACAGCTTGCCCAGGTCCTTGCCCAGCACGTGCACCTCGCCGTTGCTGGGGCGCTCCTCGCGCAGGCACAGCCGCAGGAAGGTGGACTTTCCCGAGCCGGACGAGCCGACCAGGAAGACGAACTCACCCTTCTCGATCTCCAGCGAGACGTTGTCCAGGGCGGGACGGTTCTGCTTGGGATAGGTCTTGGAGACGTTGTCGAATCTGATCACGGCTGCATCACGGAGGCCATCCTAGGCGGCGCCAGTCCTCGGTCGCCCCGCCCCCCGGCATGCCCGGCCCGGGGCGGGCGAGGGGAGCGGAACGGCCGCTCCCGGCTTGGGACCATACGCGAATGCGCGGCCGGCCCGCAGGCTCCGGATGCGACAGCGACGGAAAACTGGGGGAGAATGCCCGGTTATGCCCTGAAAATTGGGAGCCATCTCACAGCCCGGGGGCCGGAACGCGCGGAACCTGGCAGAGTGGAGGGTGCGGTCGTGCCCGACCGCTCCGCCGCACAGGGCACAAGAAGGAACCAAGGCCCGGTCCGGTGCGTTTGCAGTAGCAGCGAGGAGGAGATCGCATGACCTGCGACCATCTGGTGTGCGCCAACTGCAACGGCCGCGTCAGCGAGGGCCGCTGCCCCGCCTGCCGTGCCACCCGGGCCCGGCTGCAGGAGCAGCAGAGCCCGTTCGCCGCGCTCTCCCCCGCGATGCTGCTGGCCGTCCTGGCCGGACTGCTCGCGGTGGCGCTGATCGCGCGGCAGGCGCTGGCCTGAGAAACGTGCCCCCGAGGAACGTGCCACTGTCGAACGTGCCCCTGACGAACGTCCGCACGACGTCCCGTACGGAGTCCCCTACGAAGTCCGCGTGACGTCCGCACGGGAAAGGCCCCGACCGGGATCCGGTCGGGGCCTTTCGCCGTCGGGGGGGCGCTTACTGCGCGGCGGTCTCGCGCTGCTTGCGCCAGCGGATGCCGGCCTCGATGAAGCCGTCGATGTCGCCGTCCAGCACGGCCTGCGGGTTGCCGGCCTCGAACGCGGTGCGAACGTCCTTGACCATCTGGTACGGGTGCAGGACGTACGAGCGCATCTGGTTGCCCCAGGAGCTGCCGCTGTCCTTGAGCGCGTCCATCGCGGCCCGCTCCTCCTGGCGGCGCCGCTCCAGCAGCTTGGCCTGGAGGACGTTCATCGCGGACGCCTTGTTCTGGATCTGCGAGCGCTCGTTCTGGCAGGACACCACGACACCGGTCGGGAGGTGCGTGATGCGCACCGCCGAGTCGGTGGTGTTGACGCCCTGGCCGCCGGGGCCGGAGGCGCGGTAGACGTCGATGCGCAGCTCGGACTCGTCGATGTCGACGTGGTCGGACTGCTCGACGACCGGGAGCACCTCGACACCGGCGAACGAGGTCTGCCGGCGGCCCTGGTTGTCGAACGGGGAGATGCGGACCAGACGGTGGGTGCCCTGCTCGACCGAGAGGGTGCCGTAGGCGTACGGCGCCTTCACGGTGAAGGTCGCGGACTTGATGCCGGCCTCCTCCGCGTACGAGGTGTCGTACACCTCGGTCGGGTACCCGTGCCGCTCGGCCCAGCGCAGGTACATGCGCATCAGCTGCTCGGCGAAGTCGGCGGCGTCCACACCACCGGCCTCGGCGCGGATGTTGATCAGCGCCTCGCGGGCGTCGTACTCGCCCGACAGGAGGGTGCGGACCTCCAGCTCCTCGACCGCCTTGGCGACGGCCACCAGCTCGGCCTCGGCCTCGGCGCGGGTGTCCGCGTCGTCCTCGGCCTCGGCCAGCTCGAACAGGACGCCCAGGTCGTCGATGCGGCCGCGGAGGCCCTCGACCCTGCGCAGTTCGCCCTGGAGGAAGGAGAGCCGACTGGTCACCTTCTGCGCGTTCGCGACGTCGTCCCACAGGGTGGGGGCGGCTGCCTCCTCCTCCAGGACCGCGATGTCGGCCCGGATCTTGTCCAGGTCGAGGACGGCCTCGATCGACCCCATGGTCGTATCGAGGTTCTTGAGCTCTTCGGAAGGATCGACGGCTGCCACGCCCCCAGCGTAATGGTTCGCGGGGTGCACATGACGCCCCCGGGGGCCTCCGGGCTCCGGACCGCGCCGCCGGAGCCCGTTCCGCCGGGCGTTCGCGGCTCGGCGGAACGGACCCTTAGGGCGCCCGCGGGGCCGTGGAGACGGTGGCCGGGCGCGGGGCCGGGCCGGCGTCCGGGGCGGTCGCGGCGAAGGCGGTCCAGGCCGCCGCGGCCCCGGCCAGCAGCAGGACCGTGGCCAGCAGCACGGCCAGCATCCGGCGGCGGCGCAGCAGCGCCTGGCGGTCCCGGCGGTGGGTCGCGCCCGGGACGGTCCGCTGGGCCCGCGACTCGGCCGCGTACGAGGCGAGCTCCTGCGCGGAGGGGCGGCGCAGGCTGGTGTGGGTGTCCCGGGTGGAGTCCGGGGCGGCACCGGGCACCAGCGGGACGGCCGGGCCGCGGCGGCGCTTGTGGGTGCCCGGGGCGGCGTCCACCTCGGCGTACACCGCCTCGCCCGGGGTCAGCGCCTCCTCGGCCGGCGCCCGGCCCTGCTGCGGGACGGCCAGCACCGGCAGCCCGGCCAGCGCGGGCAGCTGCTCGCGCAGCCGGGAGGCCAGCTCGGCGGCGCGCAGCCGGGAGGCCGGGGCCTTGGCCAGGCACTCGGCGATGATCCGCCACAGGCCGTCGGGCAGACCGGGGATCGGCGGCACCTGCTCGGTGACGTGCCGGCGCAGCACCGCGCCGGTGTGGCCGCCGCCGAACGGCGTGAAGCCGGCCAGCAGCTCGTACAGCACGGTGGCGAGGGCGTAGATGTCGACGGCGGCGCGCGGCTCCAGGCCCTCGATGATCTCGGGGGCGAGGTAGTCGGGGGTGCCGATGATCCGGGTCGCGCGGGTCCGGCGCGGGGCGTCGACCAGCCGGGCCACGCCGAAGTCGGTCAGCTTGGCCCGCGGGGCGCCGCCGGGGCCGGGGGCGGCGGCGAGGTCGAGCAGGACGTTCTCCGGCTTGACGTCGCGGTGCACGATGCCGGCCGCGTGTGCGGCGGCCAGGCCGTCGGCGACGTCCGCGATGACCGAGGCGGCGGTCTGCGGGGGCAGCGCGCCGTCGCGCTCCAGCCGGGAGCGCAGGTCGGTGCCCTGGACGAGTTCCATCACCAGGGCGAGGTCGCTGCCGTCCACGACCATGTCGCGCACACCGACCACGCGGGGGTGGTCGAGGCTGGTCAGCGCGGCGCGCTCCTGGACGAACCGCCCGACCAGCACCTGGTCGGCGGCGAGGTCCTCGCGGAGCAGCTTGACCGCGACCGGACCGTCCGGGCCCTCGCCGAGCCAGACCGTCCCGGCCGAGCCCCGGCCGATCACCTGGTGGACGGTGTAGCGGCTGCCGATCTTGCGTGCCAATGCTGCTCCGTGGGCGGCGGGAGCGCTCCGGGAGGGTCCGGTGCACTCGGTGGGGCGGGACAACAGCGACCAACCTACGCGCCCGAGCACCCTCGGCGGACCGCCTGAGGGGGCTCGGCGGGCGGGAAACGGCAAGAATTCCGGGAAATTGTCGACAAAGCGTCAATTCCGCCGTCCGGTGTCGGGATCGACGCCGGGGGTCGGCGCCGGAGCGCTCCCGGCACCGCCGGCGCCCCTGCTGTCGCCCGCGTCACACGGCCGTCACTTCGTCGAGTCGAAGACGCTCGTCACCCAGTCCTTCGCGCTGGTGAACCAGTCCTGGACGTTGGCCCAGTACTCGGGGAGCGGCGTGAAGTTCCACAGCGCCACCGCGGCCAACGCCAGCACCAGCAGCACCATCAGGCAGCCCTTCAGGCAGCCCAGGCCCGGGATGTACATCCGGTTGCGGCTGCGCGGGCGCGGCTCGCGGCGCGGCGCCTCCCGGGGCGCCTCGCGCGGCGGCTCGGCGTGGCGCTGCGGGGGCTCGCGGTGCTGCGGCACCGGCGGCTCGGCCCGGCGC